>JAFWBD010000055.1 GCA_017507325.1 Clostridia bacterium
CCAAAATCAGATCGACAGAGCGGAAAACCTCCTCGTCATAGAGAAACAGGGAGGTTTCCACCGCACAGTGAACGCCCTTTTTTTTCAGAATGCGCAGACAAGCCAAAAGAAAATCCCGCTGAAGGAGCGGCTCTCCGCCCGAAAAGGTGATGCCGCCCTGGGTTCCGAAATAGCTCTGATCCTCCAATAGCTCCTCACAAAGCTCCTCGGGGCTCCGATCGACGCCGCAGAGCACCTTGGCCTCGGCAAAGCATCCCTCCTCGCACCTTCCGCAGCCGATGCATTTTTCGGGGTAAAAAAGAAGCTCCTTTTTCGGCAAGATGCATTCGGGGTTATGGCACCAGGCACAGGAAAGGGGACAGCCCTTGAAAAAAACGGTGGTGCGGATCCCGGGGCCGTCGTGCAGGGAGAAGCGCTGAATTTCGGTAATGAGGCCGAGGGGATTCATAAAAGCTCTTCCCGAGAGATCAGGCGCATTTTCAGCTTTTGCAGGGTTTTGTTGAATTTGCGCTCGTTGTTTTCGTAATAGGTGACGAGAATTTCCTTCTCGGTAAAATGCAGCATGGGATAGCCGTAGTTCTTCATAGGGTCGGCGTCCAATTCCGCCTTTTGCTCCCAACGGATGCCGTCCTCGGAGGTGGCAAGGCAAATGGGGGAACGGGGATATTGGTGCTTGAGGCCGGGGAAAGAATTGTCCCAAACGGCGAAAAACTTTTTGGTGTAGGGATCGAAGGAAACGGTGAAGGGGGCGCAGGGACTGCGCAGGCAGGAGGGCTCGGCCGTATCCCAGGTGACACCGCCGTCACGGGAGACGGAAAAATATAAATACCCACAGCCCGTTCGCATATACATCAGAACCAAATCTCCCTCACCCTGCACCACCATAGGCTCGGCCAATTGATCGGCCTTTTCGGGATAGAGCCATTCGCCCCTATGCCAGGTGTCGCCGTCGTCATCGGAATAGAAGCAGCCGGAACAGCCGCTTTTTTCAAAGAATTCCGCCGATACCAGATCCTGAGGAACGTAGCAGACGGGTAAAAGAATGCGGCCGCTGTGCAAGCGAAGGATGCGGTGATTCATCAGATAAAAGCATCCCTCCTCGGCATTGATCTTCTTTCCCATCACAAAGCTTTTTCCTTCATCCACGGAGAAGGCGGTGTAAAAATCCGCTCCCTTAATGTCAGCAATGGCGGGATTTTCGCTGAGAACGCGGACAACGGTCATCAGACTTCCGTCTTTTCTGCGCAGAAGGTTGGCGTTGGCGGTAATGGAATCCAAGGGAACCACCCAGGATTCTTCTACGGTGCAAAACAGATCACGGCTTTTGAGAAAATGCTTTCCGTCCACAGAGGAATACATCAAAAGAAGAGACGAATCCAATGAGGGGATCACGGTGGAGCCGATTACGTTACCGTCGGCAAGATATTGGGTCAGCATAGAAAAACTCCCTTGGATTTTGATATCTCATTATAGCTTAGAAAGCGGGCTCCGTAAACAGAGAGGCCAACCGAAAATAAAAAAATATGTTTCGATTTTTCGTTTTTTTGAAGGTAACAGTTGATTTTTTTCGCTTTTTGGGGTACAATGCCAAAAGAGAGCATAGAAACGGAGAGAATTCGATGAACGGAAGAGGCCGACATATGACCTTGAAGGTGGGGGAATTATCGCTGGAGGCGAGGGTGGAGGACATTCATCCTCTGCGTCCGCCGCGGGAGGCCTCCTTTTTTCCTCACAGCCACACGGCCTACGAGGTGTATTTTCTCAAGAAAGGGAATATGACGGTGTTTTGCGACAAAAAAGAGCTTCTTTTGCAGGAGGGAGAGGTTTTTATGATCCTTCCCCATACGGAGCATTTCGTTCATTCCTGCTCGGCGGATCTGCAAAAATTCAATCTTCGCTTTTTGCTCCCCGACGGAGAGAGACTTCCCACGGGGCGGGATAGCTTTCGGGTTGCGCTTTCTCCGAAAAAGCGCAGGGAGATCTTTCGCTGTATTGACGGAATCCAGGAGAATATGGATTCAAAGGAGAGCGATGCCGCGCTTTTTCGCATCCGCTCCTATTTGGGGATCGTGTTTTGCAATCTGACAGAGCCGATCCTCTCCCGAGAGGACTTGCTGCGGGAATCGGCCGCCTTGCAGAGCCCTTCCCACGAAAACCGTCTGCAGCAGTTTATTCGGATGGATCAGTTTTTCTTGGAGCGCTACGGTGATGCGGTGACCTTGGAGGATCTGGCCGATGAGCTTCACTACAGCAAAACCCACGTGAACCGACTTTTGAGGCAATATTGGAGGGTGAGCTTTTCGCAAAAGCTGGATGAGATCCGATTGCGCGCCGCTCGGGGAATGCTGAGAGAGGGCGATTTATCGGTGGGGGAGATTGCGGAGAAATGCGGCTTTTCCACCTTGCGGGGATTTGAACTGTTCTTTCGGCGTATGACGGGGGAGCTCCCCGCCAAATACCGCGCCAAGGGCGCGGAGGAGAATAAGAAGAAAAGAAAAACGCGGTAATAACAAAGGCGGCTTCTTCCTTTTTGCAAGCTGTAGGGGAGAAGTGAGCGCTTTCCTTTTCGTTTTTCATCTTCCCGATCGGAGAGCTCGCAGAGCGTTTCACTTTAAAAAACAAGGCGCACGATTTTTTATCGTGCGCCTTGGCTTTTTTATACGGTTGCTTCTGCGGATTCGGGTTCCTTTTCTTTCTTGACGGGACCGCAGTAAACGGCCTTCTTTTCACCGGTGGAGATTTGTGCTTCGATTTCCAGCGTTAAGGGGCTCTGTTCCTCTAACGCACGGATTTCATCGGTGGGAAGAGCTTTTGCCAGGCTTACGGTGCGAACATAATGGGGGTGTACGCGGTAGATCGATTCGTGTACCACCTCGCCCTTTTCATTCTTCACCTTCATAAACAAGTCGGAAATGGGGTAGTTACAGGTTACGAGATCGGAAAGAACGGTATTGTCTTCACTTCCTTCACGAGGGGTGAGGCGAATTTCGCTCTTTTCAAACTTCTTCAAGCCCAAAAATTCCTTGAAGGTGTGAACCAGATAACCGGCATCAAACAGCTCCTTGAAGGTATAGGGATATCCGTCGTTTCCGCGAATGAGGTAATCGGTGCCGTCTTTTGTTTTGCGCCGGTGGTAATCGCCCTTGGTGTAAAGACCCTGCTCGGCCAATAGTACAAAGCTCTTTTCGCCGTCAATGGTGCCGTCCTCCTTGCGGAATACGCTGGGAACCTCAATGGACAGACGAACGTGACCGTTGGAGGAATAGCAGTCAGCGGGCTTTGTGAGAGCGTAGGATTCGTACATTACCTGCTCTCCGTTGGCTTTGCACACGTTTTTGGCATTGTAAAAATAAAAGCGCTTCTTTTCGTTGGGTCTTTTCTCCCAGATCTGCTTTTGAGAATAATCGTAAACATAGGGGCCTACGGGGATAAAACCGTGAGCCATATTCATAGAGTGAGTCCAAGAGGATTCTACGGAGTTGATAACGCGTTGCCATGCGGTGGAAGCGGTACCGGAGCAGGCGGTTCCGAAAAGACTCGGATTTTCACTAAAGAAGGAGCAATCCAATTCGCCTGTCTCGTCGTTATAATATTCCAGAATACGGTAAAGATTACCGGAGGCGGTGTTAATGTAGGGAATACCGCCGTTCAACTTACCTTTGTAGAAAGTTTTTTCGGGTTTATCGACAAAGGACATGTAGCGATCGGCAATCCACTGGAAGGAGACGGAAAGCTTGATGTAAGATACGCAGATCTGACGAAGCTGATCGGGTGTCATATCGGGTGTGGCGATCGGAATGGCCGCAAGGCGCTCGCGGAGATTGGTCACATCAGCCTTTTCATGAAATTCTGTATTTTCGCCAAACATTTCCGTATTGAAGTTTTCAATGGCGTATTTGTTTTCTTCGTTCTGAACTACTTTTTCTTTTTCACTCATAACACTCATCATATGATACCTTTCTTTTGTTTGCTCTCTCCGAGGGAAGCCTCTTTTAGTATAACAATAAAATTTCTCGAAGTCAATAGAAACGAAAAAATGGAGAAAAACAATTTCTTTTTTGGGGTGAAAAGATCAGAGAGCAGTATGATCCGAAAGAAGAGAAATGAGAAGGGCGGAGGAGCGGGCGGCCGCTTTGTGGACGAATTCCGCATAATCCATTTCATTTTGGCCGCTGTAGGAATCGGAGATGGCGCGGATCACGCACAGGGGAACGCGGTTGCAGAAGGCCACCTGAGCAATGGCCGCTCCCTCCATTTCGCAGGCGATGGGGGAAAACAGAGAGAGGATCCGCTCTTTTTGCTCCTTTCTCGCAATGAACTGATCTCCCGAGGCAATGGTGCCGGAAAGCGCCGAAATGCCCATATCCTCGGCGCGGCGCAAAACGGCCTTTTTCAGATCGGGGGCGGCGGGAAATTTGACCTGATTGATCCCGGAGATCAAGCCGGGCGGATCTCCCAGGGGAGTGGTGTCCATATCGTGCTGAACCAGATGGTCCGAGACGGCGATATCCAGAATGCTTAAGCGATCCGTTAAAGAGCCCGCTACGCCCGAATTGAGGATGCAATCGGGAGAAAAGGAAAGGATCATACTTTGGGCGCACATAGCGGCGAAGACCTTTCCGATGCCGCATACCGCCACGGTGACTTTGCGGTCACCCAAATTTCCCGTTGAAAAAACAAGAGAGCCGATCTTCTTTTCCTCGGGGTGCTCCAGCGCGGCGAGAATGGCCTTGGCCTCGGTTTCCATGGCACAGATGATGCCTACGTGTTCATACTTCATATTGAAAATCCACCTTTCGTTTCATCAGTTCGTTTAAATAGCGGCGGCATTCGGATTTTCCCGCCTCCATGGAAAGATTGGCAAAATTTCCGCATTCCTTGCGGGTGCCGCCGGGCATCGGGCCTTGATACAGCAAAATTTCCTGCAGAACGCGGAAGATCTCCTTTTTCACCTTCTCGGGAGAAAGGCTTCGCACGATGAGATAAAAGCCCGTTTGACAGCCCATAGGACCGAAATACAGAATGCGGTCGGCGTATTCTCCGTTGCGGATGAAGGTGGCAAACAGATGCTCCACGGAATGCATGGTCAGATTGTCCATATAATCGCCGCTGTTGGGGCGGCGGGTGCGAAGGTCATAGGTGGTGGCATCTCCGTCCTCGCGGGAAATATAGAGGCCGGGGAGCAATTTGTCGTGATCGACGGTAAAGCTTTTGATGGGATTCATAGGGTACCTCCTTTGGCTTTGGCGCCGCTCCAATTCGTGGGAACGGCGGGAATTTCACCGAAAATGCTGAGAATGGCCCTGCGCAGATCCTCGGGGAGCGGCGCGCAGATCTCTTGGGGATCGCCGCTTTCGGGATGGGGAAAGCGCAGGCGGAGACAGTGGAGCCCTTGGCGGTCCAAGATGGGGTCGGCTTCGCCGTAGAGCGTATCCCCCGCCAAGGGGAAGCCGATGGCGGAAAAATGCGCCCGCAATTGGTGGGTTCTGCCCGTGATGGGGCTGGCCAAAAACAGATGATAGGGCGGGCGGCTTTTCAGAAGGAGAAAGCGGGTCAGAGCGGTTTCGCTTTGGGTCTGGGTGCCGTCGGCGGCAAAGCAAACGCGGGAAATATAGCTTTCGGGGTCTCGGCGGATGCACAGATCGATCTCGCCCGAGGCAGGCGGCTCCTTTTCGCCTTTGGCCAAAAGCAGATATTCCTTTTCGATTCTCCGATCCCGAATCAGATGAAAAAATTTGGCACTGACCACCTGGCTTTTGGCACAGAGCACCACGCCGCTGGTGTCTTTATCCAGCCTTCCCGCGGCGCGGAATACCAAGGGGAAACGGTGGAAGAGAATGCGCCCCGCCAGGGTATCGTCTTGCAGCTTTTTGGAGGGATGGACCGCCATTCCGCCGGGCTTGTTGACGGCAAGAAAGGCCTCGTCCTCGTAGAGAATATCCAAGGGGCCCTCACTGGGCTGAATGCGGGGAGAGGGCTCGGTATCCTCCGTTTTCAGAGAAAGAAGATCTCCCTTTGAGACCACGAAGCGAACGGTCTTCCGCTCGCCGTTTACCGTGATGCCGTTTTCACGGGTTTTCAGTGCGGTGACGGCGGCACGGGAAAATTTCAATCGGTCGAGCAAAATTTTTTTGATGGTCAGACCGTGCCATTCCGATAAAATGCGAAGCTCCGTTTTTCTCCCCTCCCTTGTGACGGTTTTCTTAAAATCAGTATACCACAGCTTTGCGCATTTTTCCATCCTTTTGAAAGAAAAAAACTCTTAGAGAGAAAAATCCCTTGACAAAGACGACGTTTTGTGATATGATAACATTCGCGCCAATGAGGCGTACGATTCATTAGCTCAGCCGGTAGAGCACTTGACTTTTAATCAAGGGGTCCGGAGTTCGAATCTCCGATGAATCACCAAAAAATAAAGACCGTCGATTGACGGTCTTTATTTTTATCCAATCCGACCAAAAGGGGAGGATTGGTATGGAATCAACGGGCGGTGCCCGTTGTATGGCATCACGGCAAAGCCGTGTATGGAATCACCCGCAGGGTGTATGTCGGTCGGATTGATTCCATGCAACACTACGTGTTGATTCCATGCCACCTACGGTGGATTCCATACAATGCCTTGCGGCATTGATTCAAGTTAGACGGCATAACAAAAGCACCCGAACCGAAGAAAACGATCGGTTTCGGGTGTTTTTGACGTGAATTTTCTGTTTGCTTTTTTATATTTTTTATTCTGAAGTTTCTTTGCTTCTTTCTTTTCAAAGGGGAGAGAAGCTTTTCTTTTTTGCAATGATCGGAGAGGGTGGCGGCAGGTCTTTTTTGCTTTTTATTCTGAAGTTTCTTTGCTTCTTTCTTTTCAAAGAAAGAAGAGAGAATTGACTTTCGGGGGAGGATGTGGTAACATAACGGTAAAAAAGGGGGGGTGGGCGATGGCAGAATGGAAGCTTGCCGATGAGGCGAAAAACAGAATTTTGGAGCGGCTGGACGGAAAAAAGGTGATCTTTGTGGGGAATTCGTATACTTATTTCGGAAGAGCGGTGATCCCCAAGAAGGTGGAGGAGCGCTCCCAGGAGGCCAGAAGGGGCGATCGGGGCTATTTTTATCAGCTGTGCCGTGCCGCGGGCGCCGAGACCGAGGTGACCAATTGGACCTACGGCAACCACGGCCTGAAGGATCTGTTTGACTGCTGCGGGGCAGGCCGCGGCTGTGACGGCGTTTTGCACCACAAGGATTTTAAGGATCGCGCCTTTGATTACGTCATTTTGCAGGAGCGAACGGGAAAGGAAATTACCCCCGAGGCCTTTTTGGAGCATATTGATCGGACAACGGCCTTTTTCCGCGAGGCAAATCCCAAGGTCGAATTTTATTTTCTTGCCCAAAGAAGACTGTATGAATGGCAGGTGGATTGGCTTTCCCAATTGAAAAAATTGCCCGAGCGGGGCATTACGGTGGTGGAATGGGGCGCCGTGGCGGAGGAACTGATCCGCGGAGAGGTGGCCGTTCCCGAGAGCAATCTCCGTTTTAACAAAAACAGCTTTACCGTTCACCAAAGCGCCAAGGACGGCTTCCACCCCAATTTGCTGGCGGGGTATCTGACAGCGGGGATGGCCTTTTCCGCCTTGACGGGAACGCCTGCCGTGGGACAGCCCTACGACTTTTGCACCGACCCCGCCGTCCAAAAAAGCTTCGACCCCAAGGCCTATATCAAGCGCTACTACGGCTTTGAGGGCTCCAAAACCAACTTAGAGGAGATCTTCGCCTCCCCTGCCGCCATGCGATTTTTGCAGGAGAGAATGGATCGGGTGGCAAAGGAAGAGCGATATCGGAGCTACTGAACGAATTTTCAACGGAGAAGAAAGAAATGCTACAGTATTTTTCTTGCTACGGTCAAATTGCCTCGGATTCAGAGCGCCCCGATTCCTACGGGAAGGCCCCGCTGACCGAAACGGGAAAAGAGCAGTCGCGCCTTTTGGGCGAGCATTTGCAATCCCTCGGCTTTGCAGGTGTGATCCTGACGGCCCCCCATCCGCCCTGCCTGGAAACGGCGCAGATCATCGCCGACAAGACGGGGGGACGAATCATTCCCTTCGGCGGTCTTTGCGAGCGCTGTGATTCGGAGGATCGGATTCAAGAAACGGTAAAATGGACCGAGGAGGCTTTGAAAGAAGCGTTTGGCGGAACCGAAAAGCTCCTTTGTCCGGATTGGATTCCGCGGGAGAGGGAAAATAAAGAGCAGTTTCATACACGCATCGTGAAGGCCTACCGCTTCCTTCTGGAGCAGGGCTACGAGGAGGAGATCTTATTTCTGACCCCTTTTTGCGTTTGCGAAACGCTCGTTTCCTTTTTCGATCTGCCCCGCAAGGAAAATATGCGTCTGTACAACTGTGCGCTGACCTCCTTGGATCCCGTTCGTTGGAAAACTCAGCCGATTTTGTTCGACAGCTCCTTTTTGCCCTATGAAAAAACCACCCGAAACGGCAAAAGCCGAGCGGAATGGGACGTGGAATATATGCGTTCGCCCTATGGCGGTAAGATCCCCATCCCCGATCTTTCCGCCTTTACGGGGGAGAGAATCCTTCATATCGGTGATACCGAATCCAATACCTATCCCTTTTACCGCAAATTGATCGAATCTCTTCGTCCCGACGTGATACTTCATACGGGAGATCTGGCCGACGAGGTGAAATTGGAGCGCCATCCCGAGCGGCTGGGGGAATATCGGATCAAGGCAAGGGAAATGATCGAGCTGATGCGGCAGAGCGGTGCCCGAATGATCCTTGTAATGGGCAATCACGACGATTACCAAACCGTATCAGAGCTTGCGCCCGACGCCGAGATTCTGATGCCCGGCAGTGAATTGATCCTATCGGGGGTTCCTTGCCGCGTGGGGCATAAGGTTCGGGAAATGGTTTTCGACCGAAAATATTGCTTTTACGGCCACGGAATGTCGGGGGAAACTTGGCGATACGCCCTGAACCTCCCCGGTGAGCCTTGCCGATTCAATTCGGGCTTCGGAATCTTTTTGTGCGACCTTCAAAAGGATCTTTTCGTTCGCTGGCCGCGATTCTATTGCTGATCACGAAAAAAGGGCGCACCTTGTGGGTGCGCCCGAGCTGTTTTACGGGTGGTTTTTTCGCCAAGCTCCCGGGGTGGCGCCGAACTGACGGCGGAATTGACGGATCAAATGGCTTTCCCCCGAAAAGCCGCAGCTCAAGGCGATCTGGGATAAGCTGTCGCTTTTCTGCTCCAAAAGATTGCACGCCAGACGAAGGCGGCTCTCCAAAACGTATTGCTTGACGGTGGAGCCGGTGATGCGGCGAAAATCTCCCTTGAGCTTGGTGGGGCTGACGTGAAAGCGAAGGGAAAGCGCCTCAATGGTCAGATCTTCCCCCAAGTGATCCCGAACGTAGCTTAAAACGGAGAAAATATACGCGTTTTTGGTGTGCGGGATCACAACGCCCGCCACGTGATCGGAAAGGGATGCGGCTTTCGCCAATAGGGTCAGCACCGCCAAAAAGCGGCAGATGCCCTCCTCTTTTTCCACCAATCGGAACAGCGGCAGAAAATCCTCCGCCTGCTTTTCGGAAAGGGGAAGGGCCGAAAAATCGTGAGAAAACAGCTCCCCTCCGAGGAATCGCTTTCCCACGTCCCGCGCGGAATCGGGATCGAAATAGATCACGCGGCTGTCGAAGGCACCGCCTGCGGAGAGAATGGCGTGATAGGTGCCTCTTCGATGGAACAAAAGAGCGGGCGCCTCCACGGTACACCGACCTCCGTTGCATTGGATGATGCATCGGGAGGAGGAAAGGATCAGATTGATTTCGTGGGTGTCGTGCATATGGATGCTTTTGGCAGAATAATCCCCATCGGTGGAAACGGCTTGATAGGAAACGCTTTCACTGCGGGGAAGGTGGATCATATTCAGATTTTCCACGGCGCACCTCCTGCTTATTTTCTTCCTTAGTGTAGCATAAATTGTACAATCGGTCAAGTTTGTCCGAAATGAAAAGGATTTTGACCCATTAAAGTCCGTTTTTGATAGAAAAAACGGACTTTTTTTGTTACAATGAAAAAAGAAGAAAAGGAAAAAGCGTTTTTGCCGATGGACAAGGAAAGGAGCTTGTGATGGAAAGAAAATGGTGGCAGGAGGCCGTGGGATACGAGATCTACTGCAAAAGCTTTTGCGATTCCGACGGAGACGGCTTGGGAGATTTAAGAGGCGTGATCTCAAAGCTTCCCGTTTTGAAGGAATTGGGCATTACTTGTATTTGGTTTGCGCCCATTTACGCCTCCCCTCAGGCGGATAACGGCTACGACGTGGCGGATTATGAGAGCATTGAGCCCGCCTACGGTGATCTTACCGTGTTCAAGGAGCTTTTGGATACCGCCCACAGTATGGGGATCCGCGTGATTATGGATATGGTTTTGAACCACAGCTCCGACGAGCACCGCTGGTTTCGGGAATCAAGAAAATCCAAGGATAACCCTTATCGCAATTACTACATCTGGCAGCCTCCCAAGGCCGACGGAAGCGAGCCCAATAACTGGGGCGGGTATTTTAACGAGGGCAACGGCTCTGCCTGGCAGTACGATGAGATGGCGGGAGAATACTACCTCCATCAGTACGGCATCAAAATGCCCGATCTGAACTGGGAATATCGGCCCTTGCGGGAGGATATTTACAAGATGCTGAATTTCTGGCTGGACTTTGGAGTGGACGGCTTCCGTTTGGACGTGATCAGCCGCCTGAAAAAAATGCCCGGCTTTCCCGATTCCAAAAAGGAGCCTGCCAAAACCGATCGAAACGGCTTTGTCATCGACCGCTCCATGTGTACAGACGTGGAAGGAATTCACGATATTTTGCGGGAATTGAACGAGAGAGCCTTTGGCCGAGAAGACTGTATGACCATGGGCGAGGGCGCGGGGATTACCTCGGCGAACGCCTTGAATTACATTGCCCCCGAGCGGAAGGAATTGGATTGCGTGTATCATTTTGAATTGGCCAGCCGCACCCGTCCCGCCATTTGCGCCGCCGATTTCAGAAGCGTGCAAAAAAGATGGGCGGAGGTTTGGAAGAAGGGCGGATGGTCCATTCAGTATCTGTCCAACCACGACAGCCGTCGGCAGGTTTCCCACCACGGGGAGGACGGGATCTACCGCACCCGCTCCGCCAAGCTTTTGGCTACCCTGCTGCACACCTCTCCCGGGATTCCTTTTATTTATCAAGGGGAGGAGATCGGAATGGTGGACGTGCGCTTTGATTCCATTGAGGATTATAACTGTTGTTACACCGTAGGCCCCTACCGCGCTTTGGTGGAGAACGGATATTCACCCGAGGATGCCCTGGCAGAGGTGGCTGTGAAGAGCCGCGACAACGCCCGCACCCCGTATCAGTGGGATGACAGCGAGAACGCGGGCTTTACCAAGGGCAAGCCTTGGCTGAAGGTGAATCCCCGCTACCGCGAGATCAATTTGAAGAAGGATCTGGCCGCGCCCGATTCCATTTTCCGTTATTATCAGAAGTTGATCGCCCTGCGGCATCTTCATCCTGCGGTGGTGGAGGGAGAATTGAGCTTCTATTTGGAAGATCATCCGCAGATCCTCTGCTATACCCGCTCCTGCGAGGCGGAGACCCTTTTGGTGATCGCCAATTTCGGCCCCACCGAGGCGGAGCTCTCTCTTCCCGAAAAGCTTTCCTCTTGCCGTGCCGAGCGGATCCTGACAAACTGTCCCGAAACGGCCCCCAATTTGGAAAGCCGCACCCTTTTGCCTTGGGAGGCTGCCGTGTATCGGCTGGAGGCATAACAAAATCAAGCAAAAAAACATCGAAGGGAGACACTTCAAAAGGAAGGGTCTCCCTTTCTTATGGCAAAAAAAGGCGGCACCCTCCGGAAGGAAGGTGCCGCAAAGGCTTTTTTTGGTTTGGGGTCAGATGCGACGGATGCGGCGAAGCCTGCGGTCCAATTCGGCCAGATCCTCAGAGGTGCAGTATTTTTTCACAACGTTCAATTCTGTCGGCTTTTTTAGGCCAACGGGGCTGTTTTGCCAAAGGGGAAGTCTGCTGATGACGTGGAGCTTTTCTCCCATGGTTATTTTGGCATTGGACATCACCCAGCCGCGAACAACGCGGGCGCAGTCTTCGTTTTGGGCCAGTTCTTTGATGGAAATGCCGATGTGATAGCCGTTTTCGCCGTAATCGGTATCGTTATCATCCCCTTGGAGAAACCAGTTGCCTGCTGTCAAGGCTTCGGCGATATCGGGCAGGTCGTAGGCGGTGTTATGCTCCTTGACAGCATTGAGAATGATGGTGTCCTCGGCACAGCCGATGGAGGCGGTGAGGGTGTTTGCACCGTCCTGCAGGGGAACGTTTTCAAATTTTGCCACGTGATCGATGGCGGGAAGGGTGGCAAATTCCTTGCCGTTGACGGAGAGGGTGACCTGATCTGCATTGGTGAAGACCGAAACGCATCTCTCCTCGGGAGCACGGTCGGTAAAGCGTCTGCCCGCAACGTGTACCATAGGCTTTTTCGTCCAGAATGCCTGATACAGGAAGAAGATGTCCTTTTTGATCTTGCGGTCGTAGGTAATAAGACCCTTGCAGTTTCTGCCCTTGATACCGCCCTCGTTTCGCTGATCCACGGCAAAATCAAACATATTCCACATATGGGTGGCCCACAGGAAGGGGCGCTCGGCGAAGATCTTGAGCATATGGTGGTGGTAGAGGCAGGCGTATTCCTCGGTGTAATCGTGGCTGAAGGGCTCGGCGGAATGCCAGGTGATCAAATTGTCCACCCCGTATTCGGAAATGCCGAAGGCTTTATCGGGGTAGGTTTTGTGGAACAGATCGATGTTCTTTTCGTTGTCCTCAATGATACCCGTGTACCAGCCGTAATAAATGTTGTAGCTGACAAGATCGGTGATCTGATTGTGGGGGGAAGTGATCTCCAAGCGCGCCAGCTGTGCCATGGTGGTGGGACGGGAGGGATCCATGGTTTTGCAGAGGGCATTCAAATCCCGCAGATTGCGGTACTGCTCCTCGCATTCCCCGCCGATGGTGATCTCGTTTCCGATGCCCCAAAACAGAATGGAGGGGTGATTGTAATTCTGAGCGATCAATTCGCGCATTTGAGAAAGGGTATTTTCATAAGCGGCCTTCCCTGCCATATGCTGGCTGATGTAGGGAATCTCTGCCCAAAGGACAAGACCCTTGCGGTCACAGAGATCGTAGAAATACCGATCGTGCTGATAATGAGCCAAGCGAATGGTATTGGCACCCACCTCGCAGATGAGGTCAAGGTCCTCCTCGTGCTCCTTTTCGCTGATGGCCCAGCCCATATTTTCCCGATCCTGATGGCGGCAAACACCGCGGAGAGGAAGCTGTTTTCCGTTGAGGAAAAAGCCCTTTTGGGGATCGGCGTGGTAGCTTCGGTAGCCGTAGAGGGTTGAAACCTCATCCAATGCCGCACCGTCCCGCAGAAGGGTGGCGGTGGCACGGTACTGATAGGGATCCTCCATGCCGTTCCAAAGGTGAGGCTCGGAAAGGGTGAGGTTGACAAAGCTGTGGGCCTCGGCGGGGACCGTTTTCTCCACCAGAGAATTCCCCTCGGCATCCGAGAGGACAAAGCGAATCTCGCAGCCCTCGGCGTTGACGGGGAAGGCGTCCAAGCGGGTGAGACCCGAAACGGAAGGGGTGACAAAGAGGGCATCGGTGCCCCGTTTTAACAGATCAAAATGAGCCTCTTCCGCTTCCACAAAGAAAACCTTGCGGTAAATGCCGCCGAAGAAGGTGAAATCGGCCTTCTGAGGATACACGTGGGAGACGGCGTTGGAAACGGCAACGGTCAGGACGTTTTCTTGGGGCTTCATATCCTCGGTCAGATCGAAGCGGAAGGTGGAAAAGCCGCCCTCGTGGGTGCCGAGAAGACGCCCGTTACACCAAACGGTGGCAACGTGGTTGGCCCCGCGGAATTCAACGTATTGCTTTTTGCCTTTCGTGGGATCGGGCAGAGGGATACGGTAGGTGCAGACCCCGCGGTAGTAATCGTTTCCGCCGTCCTGTCCGTCCAGCGCATTCCAGGTGTGGGGGAGAGTGATGGCCTCCTCGGGCTCTCCCGCCTTGGAGAAAAAGGCCTTTGTCAGCAATTGTACGTTACGCATGGAATAAGCTCCTTTGTTGTAAATTTTGTGATATCGGCAGTATTATAACATAAAGCCGAGGGAATGAAAAGGGGTGAAATGAAATTTCGGAAAAGATTTGTTACAGCACCTTTCCGCGGCGAAGCCTTCTGCGGATTCGAAGAAAGCGGAAAAGCAGCAAGAGGCGGAAAAAGGCCTCATAGCCCAAAAGAAGAAGGAAAAACAGCGCGGCGGTCAGACCGTGGCCGGGATCCCCATAGAAAACGGCGATCAGCATGCAGAGCAGAAAGGCGGAGAGAAAAAGAGCCGATAGGGCACAGCGCTCGATCCGTTCAAAAAGAGAAGCACTGACCGAAAGGATCAGATTCCTCCCCTCGGGAAGCTTTTCAAGAGAGACGGAAAGCGGGGAAGAACGATCCGATCCTTCGGAAAACCAAGATCCCTTTTCCTTGTTATTGTCGCAAAGCGCTTGGAAAAGCCTTTCTGCGGTCTCTTTTTCGGATTCCGCAAAGAAAAGGCGGCATCGGTGGACGGGAAACAAAAGGGCGGAAAGCCACTTTTCAAAGCTTTTTTTCGTCATAGAGCCTCCTAAAAAAAGAGCGGAGTGGGAAACCCCACTCCGCTCTTTTTCTTACAGAACCAGAGAGGGCGCGGTGTATACCCTTGCGGCCAATTCCTGATTGAGCATATAAAGGCTCTTGGGATCGGAGCCGAACAGCTCCATTTTGGTGATCATATCGTGGGCGTTGGTTTCCTCTTCGCCCTGCTCCTTGACAAACCAATCCAAAAACTGCATGGTGCGGAAATCCTTTGCCTTGTAGGCAGCATCGTAGATTTCGTTGATCAGAGAGGTGACGTATTCCTCGTGGGCAAGGCCTGCCTTCAGAATATCCATATGGCATTCGGCCTTCTTGTCGGGCTTTTCGATGGCCTCCAGCGTGACCTTTTGGTTTTCGTTTTGCAGGTACTGATAGAAGAGCATGGCGTGATCCCGCTCCTCCTGCGCCTGGATCTTATACCAATTGGCAAAGCCGTCCAGGCCGACGTCCTCAAAGTAATTGGAAAAATCCAGATAGAGATAGGCGGAATAGAATTCCTTGTTGATCTGCTGATTCAAAAGTGCGTGTACGGTGGCATTCATTGTGTTTTCTCCTGATTCGAATTTTGAGCCTTCAAGGCCGATTTTTTTGATTTCAACTACGTTCAGTATAGCACGATTTTTTTTCGGCATCAAGATCTTTTTTCGTTTTTTTCGTCCTTTTCCAAAAGAAAAGCCCAAGGTGTTTTTCACCTTGGGCGAAAGGAAACTCTCTTTTAAATCAAAGCCAAGAGAATGAAGTTCAGGGTGAACAGAGCGGTGCAAACCCACAGCAGAGGATTGATCTCCTTTGCCTTGCCCTTGCAGACCTTCACGATCACGTAGAAGATGAAGCCTGCGGCGATACCGTAGGAAATGCTGTAGCAGAGGGCCATAAAGATGCCTGCGAAGAAGGCGGGGATGGCCTCGTCCAGATCGTTCCAATCGATCTCCTTGAAGGAGGCGGTCATCATAATACCGACCACGACCAGAGCGGGAGCGGTAGCGGCCGAGGGAACGGCGCTGACAAAGCTGGCAAGGAAGGCGGAAAGAGCGAAGCAGATGGCGGTGACCACGGAGGTCAGACCGGTTCTGCCGCCTGCGCCGATACCGGCGGCGCTTTCCACGAAGGTGGTGGTGTTGGAGGTACCGAAGAGAGCACCGATGGAGGTAGCGGTGGCATCGGCAAAGAGAGCCTTATCCATTTTGGATTTGAAGCCTGCGCCGGATTCCATAGCCTTTTCATCCTCCTCGGAGAAGATGCCGCTGCGGCGGCCGGTTCCGATGAAGGTACCGATGGTATCAAAGGTATCGGAGATGCTGAAGGAGAAAATGGTGATCAGAACCAAGGGGAGCTTGGACATATCGGTAAAGAGGCTGAGAATGCCGCCCTCCTTGAAGATGGCAAGGAAGGTGGTGGGGAGCTGGGAGCAAGCCTCGGTAAAGCTGATGGAGCTGCCCAAGGAGGTAACGCCGAAGGGGATACCCACCAGGGTGGTGGCGATAATGCCGATGAGGATGGCACCCTTGATCTTCAGAACCAAGAGAACCACGGTGAGAACGAGACCGATCAGGAAGACCCAAAGAACGGGGTTGTTGAGCTTGGCAAGCTCGGGAACGATGCCCGTGGTGTTGACGCCGACGGGAGAGGTGGGATCCACGGCTGCACCGGTGAAGCCGACAAAATCGATGTTCAAAAAGCCGATGTAAGCCACGAAAATACCGATACCGCCGCCGATGGCGTGCTGCAGGCTCAAGGGGATGGCCTTGATGATGTGCTTACGGATCTTGGTGACGGTGATGACGATGTTCAGAACACCGCAGATAAACACCATGGAAAGTGCTTGCTGCCAGGTGAATCCGAGACCGAAGCAAACCGTGTACACGAAAAAGGCGTTGAGACCCATACCGGGGGCCTGCGCATAGGGAACGTTTGCCACAAGACCCATAACCAAGGTGCCGATGATTGCAGAGATGATGGTAGCAAGGAACACAGCGCCCCACTCCATACCCGACTGAGAAAGAATGCTGGGGTTAACGACGATGATGTAGGACATGGCAAAAAAGGTCGTTAAGCCTGCCATCAATTCGGTCAGGACGGTGGTGCCGTTTTCCTTCAGGCGGAAGAACTTTTGCATAGGAATGCCTCCTCATATTTTTTTCTCATTATAGCACAAGGCTTCGCCATTTTTCAAGATGTTTTGACATAATTATGAAAAAAATTTGCACGGTATGAAAAAAATGAGAAGTGACGAAAGAACGGAGATGAAAATGCCCCTTTTTTCTCCATTATAATGATAAATAATGATAACCACCCGTCATCAAATCAAACAGGTGGTTATGATTTCGTTATTTTATTTTGTTCAAAAGGGAGAGCATCCCTTCCACCATAGCATCGTCGGCGCCTTTTTTGTAGCTGGAGGTAAGGGCCTCGTAGCCCCTTCCTCAAAGGCACGGCTTGTGGCAATGTAGCCGCAGGAGCTGTTGGTAAGGCAACAAAGAACGGATTTTTCAAAGGGAGAATGGTCATAGATTCTTCGCCCGATCTCCGTAAAGGGCTCACCGGGGAGACCTGCAAATACAAATTCGCCCACTTTCAAGGCAAAAACGGAATCATAGTAGTATTCGGGGGCACTTTGCATCCGAATGATGCGGCGAGCCTCGGGAACACTCATTCCATTGGGAGATTTGATAGCCATTCCGTCGGCGTTTTTTCCTTGCCCGTATTCCTTCAGACAACGATTGTATTCGGCCTGCACCGCTAAGGCCTCCTCAATCCGATCGCAGTCGCGATTGTTGGCGAGGGCAATCTCTTCCGTTCCGAATCGGATTTCGCCCGTATTGATTTCTTCGGCACGGTCGTAAACGCTCAAAATCTGCCCTGCAATGACGCGCCCCATATAGCGCGCGTGGGTTGTCTGCTCCATGGGATCCTCAGCAGTCTTGCTTTTGCCGACAATGCCGGCGTTGAGCGCAAAGCGATTGCAGTGGTTTACGTCGCCTTGGGGCCCCAAAAGAAACATACATCGGCTGTTTGGAATGGCACCTTCCAGTGTGGAGCATACATAGCCGGGGTAATCGGCACTGATATATTCGCCGCCGACCGTGTCCGCGTGGGTGCCGAAATTCACCAAGATCAGATCCTCACCGCCGTCTCTTACAATTTTCAATAAGCGCAGCTCCTCGTTTGGGGTGCCGAGCGGATGATCGATCTCGGGATCCAGTGTGCGGGGATTGGTTTTCACGCTTCCGTCTTTCATACGGAAACGGCGGACAAAGGAGATCCCCTTGGCCTCTGTTTTGGCATAAAAGAGCTTTGCGGGCTTTAAGTCTGCCAGCGCCATCTCTGCAGCCTCTGTTGCTTTCTCCTTCAAGAGAGCAAGATAGCTTGGGTCGGCTTTGGTGTCCGAAGCAAAGTCCTTATTGGTCAGTGGGCCGGTGTGGGTGTGAGAAAGGGATATGAGGATCGAATCAGGGCAAAGCCCTGTTTTTTCAGAGATCCTTTCACGGATCTCACGACACAAGTCCTTTGTCATCAGACAAAGATCCATGGACATTATCATTCCCTTGCTTTCGCCGTTTTCAAAGAGAATTGCGCGGACAAAAAGGTGATCCAGAACGCCCTTTGCGAGGCGTAGACGGTAGTAACCGACCAAGGGACTTCCCAAGGAGGGCGTGATATTTGCCTTTCCGAATCCGCAACGAAAAAGTGATTTTTCCATTTTGAAAGCCTCCTGATTGAGTTGATCCCTTTAAAAAGCTTCAGTAAAATCATTGTAAAACTTTTTATATTTTAAATCAAGTCTAAATTGTAAATGAATACCGGAAAACAAAGTTTTTTGCTGTGCTTGAAAGGAATCTCTGTTTTAGCATTTCTTCGACTTTGTTTTTGAGAAAAAGCCGAGACTGTGCTTTGGGCTTCGATCCTTTCAAGCGAAAACGAAAAAAATGACGGAGCACAAGCGTGCTCCGTCATAGGGTTTTTACGCCACAACCTCATCGGTGGAGATCCGATGGGTGGAGACGGTGGTTTCACCGTTTGCGGTGACGGTTTTGGTGTAGAGATCGTTTTCCACGTCGTATTCATAGATTTCTTCAAGGAGGATCTCTCCGCCCAGGGCCTCGGTGCGGGATACGGGTCGGCTTTGACCCAAGAGGCAGGTGTGGTGCTCGATGATGATGCTTCCGTCTTCCCCGTGGATTTCAACGTAGGATGCGAAGGAGGTGAATTCATCGATGTAGCCGTAAACGTACTTGGAATAGACGAATTCCGCATTCCAGCTCTCGCGGGAGATCAGCTTTTCGTCAAAGCCGTAGGTCTCGATGATCTTTTTGCCTTCGCTGTCGGTTTCGGTCTGAACGGTTCCCGATTCGGTCTTTTCGTATTCCGTTTTGGTCCAGCTTCCGTCGGCATAGGTCGTTTCAAAATCGATCAGAGACCCATCGGAAATGGTGTAGCGCTTCACGATGACGGTGCCGTCGCTGCTCGTTTCGGTGCCGGTGCAGAGGTCGTTTTCCACGTCGTATTCATAGATCCGCTCGATTCGGCTTCCGTCGGCGAGAACGATTGTTTCGGAAAAGACCGTTCCGTCGGAAAGGGCAGAAACGGTGGTGGTGGTGTTCCCCTCCGTGTCCAGATAGACCTCGGTGCAGAGATCGTTTTCCATATCATAGGTATAGCTGCGATGCTCGCGGGTTCCGTCTTCATAGAGGTGTTCCTCGGAAAGAATCAGGCCGTCCTCCATGGCGTAAACGATGATATGCTTCTGACCGTTGGGATAGCTTTGCGTTTCGGTATAGATTCCGTTTTCGTGGTCGTATTCGATTTCCGTTACCGAGCCGCTTTCATATTCGAACTTGGTGCTCAGGCAGATATGATCCACAAGGGTCATCACGTCGGTGGAGGTCATGCCGCCTTCTTTTTGCACCACGGTGTAGGTTCCCTTCTCGTAATCGTAGGAGTAGGTGGTCTCAAAGCCGAAGTCGGTATTTTCGCTATGGGTCAGAGAATCCTTCAGAATCAAGCCGTTTGCGCCGTAGATGCGGAGAGAAGAGAGGGTGTAGCTGTCCCCGCAGACGGTGCAGAGGTAATGGGTGCTTTCACGGAAGGTGAGACTTCCGTCCTCAGATGCGACAAATCCGCCTTCCGTGCCGCCGTGCACGTAGTTATGAGATTTGCTTGTCTCTTCGTAGCTGTGGCCGCAGAGGGCGCAGGTATAGGTGGAATGGGCCTCACAGCCGTTTTCGGAAGCGTTTTCCGTCTGTACCGTGTAAACGTGGGGATCCAGGGTGATGGCAAAGTCCAATTCGCCCTGATCATCGGTGGGAACAAAGGCCAGACGGATCCTATATCCGCAATCGGCAATGCCCAGGCCGCAGGCGATCTCTTGAATGGCCGCGGCATCCAGAGCGATCAGATAGGGAGTATCGGTATCGGGAATGACGGTATCCAAGGGGAACCATTCGCCCGTTTCGGTGTTGATCAGAGAAAGATCCCAGGTGTAATTTTCGCTGTAGTGGTTGTACCAGCCCACCACGTACCGGGTTCCGCCGCCGAGGGCTGTGGTCTTATCTTCAAAGCCTACCGCCCCGTTTCCTTCGACCTCGCTCTCCAACCCACAGGCGAGGCAAACGTAGATACCAAGCTCCGGATCGTATTCGAATTTGTGCCCGCTGAATTCTTCAAGCTCGACCTTCGTGGCCATACAGCGGCTGCAGGTTTTCAGCACTTCGGCGGGGGTACAGTGTCTGCCGCTCCAGCCCCAAGTGTGGCACTCCTGATTCTCGTGGACCTCCGTTTTTCCGTCGGGATAAACGTAGGTAATGGTGCGGATACACCAATTTCCGCTTTCGGATTCGGGGTAGGAATAGGAGGTTTCGTTGAAGTGGATGAGATTTCCGTTTCCATCGTATTGCTCGGTGCGATTCAAAAGCTCAACGGAAAACAGATTGTTGTCGAATGCAAGGCTCTTTTGGATCCACTTGTGAAGCAGATTGCCGTTTTCGTCGTAGCTGTATTGTGTTTCGGTGCGAATGCCGCCCGTGGTCTCCACCTCGGAATCAATCATGCCGCAAACCGCGCAGGCGGTGACAGAATGGTAGCGATCGGCTGTGACGGTAACGGTGGTCTTGTTTTCGGCGTGATTCTTTTGACCGGTCAGATAGGAGAATTCGTAGGTATCCAGGCATTCGGTGTTCTCATCGTTGATGCCGAAATAGAACTTGAAGCACTCGATGCCGTTGCAGTTTTCATCGAAGGAGGTGTAGTTCTCCTTTGCCATTTTAAAGCCGCAATCGCTGACGGCGCAGGCATACAAAACGAACTTGTGGTTGACGCCGTCGATGTTCTCGTGACGGACGTATTTGGAGCTTTCCTGATGGTCGCACGATAACTGAACCACAGCGTTCTTTTTCTCACCGCAGGGGCAGGTATAGATATCCAGCGTGCCGCCGCAGACTGCGCCGTATTGGGTCAGATCGATGGATTCGGAAAGGTTACGGTAGCCATCCTTCTCCATGGGGTGCCCTCCGACGTAGCTCTTTTCATCGCGGCTCAATTCAGAACCGCAGTAGAGGCAGAACCATACGCGATCCAAGCCGTCTGTACAGCTCTTGCTGTCCTTGGAAAGCTCGAATCTCGAGGCGCGGGAACGGTGGTGGGATTCCTGACGGGACTCATACATTCCGTCGGAATCGGTATCAATGCGGGTGTAGTTGCAATAATCTCCGTCCTTGTATTCGTAATCGACGCGGTGATAGTAGGATTCCTTGCCGTCGATATAGCGGGTTTGGAGGCTGGAGGTCTCCACGGAAGCCTTTTGACCGCTTGTCAGCGTTATGATCACGAAGGTGCGGAGCTGGGAGTCGGTCAGCTGTGCCACGGTCTCCTCTACGCCTTCGCCCTGCGCTACGTACTCAAAATGCTCGATCAGATGAGAGAGGTTGTTTCCATCGGCATCGTGTACCACGGTGGTAACGGTCTTTCTGAGAGAAGCAAAACAGTTTACGCAGTAGGTCTCGGTGGCCTTTACTGTGGTGAAGGTGCCGTCTCCGTTATCCTTTCCTTTATAGGATTCGTCGGGCAGATCCTTCAAGCTCTGATCGTGGGAGGTGCCCAGAACGGTGGAGGTGGAAAGGGTGGTTTTGCCAAAGGTGCAGAGGGTATTTCTGGTGGTGCGGCAGTTCTCGTCACGGATTTCGTAGGTATCGAGGCTGACGGAATATTCGCAGGTGGGACATTTGAACAGGTTGATGTTGTGATAGACGCCGTCGATCGTTTGGCTTTGATCCTCAATCGTAGCATCGACAATGTTGACAGAGAAGCTCTGCTCCACGCCGCAGGGGCAGGAGAATACGGTTACGTTGCCGCTCTGACAGCTGTGGCCGCAGTCGGACAGGTCATATACCGTTTCCAAAAAGGCTCTGTGGCCCTTGTCATCCCAGAAGCTGCTTGCGTGACAGTCGCGGCAGGTCTCTTCCACGGAATAACCGCCGTCACAGCCCATTTCGGGATCAAAGAGCGTTACGGTCATTTCCATATCGTGTCTTTCGCCGATGCCGGTTTCGGTGCCGGTGAAGAGTGTTTTGCCGTCCACCATCAAGCTTTGGGTTCGGATGACGTCAAGTCGGCATTTTTCATCCTTTTCGCCGTATTGATAGGTGGTGACAAGCTCCACGGGGCACATGTCGCAATGGATCCGTTCACCGCCGTCGGCAGTGGAACTGTGCATAAGCTTTCCGCCGTCCAGCGACATATACAGGCACTGACCGCAAAGGGTGCAGGTCTCAGCCGTAAAATAGTGGTCCTTGCATCCGCCGAGGGCTGCAAAATCCATTTCGACGTATTCGGGCTGACAGCCGTAGGAAATATCCTCGGTGTAATGCCCGCAATCCTTGCAGGTACGGGAGATCACCACGCCGTCCTTACAGCTTGTGCCGAGCAATTCGGTTTTGTCCTCATAGTCGTGGAGGGTTTCCGTGCGGTCGAAGGCATAGCGGGCGACCTCGTTTTCTGCGGCATAGAGAACGTAGGTGTAGGTGGTGGTTACCCTGCAGGCTTCGTCCTTCTCGCCGACGCTCAGAATGTGCTCGATGCGGAAGCTGCAATCGGGGCAGGAGTAGAGGTTTTCGTTTTCCTTATCCTCAGGATACAGACCGTCAAAGTAGAAGTCCTCGATCTTTTCGCACAAAACGCAGCGGAACAGCTCGACGATGTGATGATCGCAGGCGCCGAATGCCGTCAGATCCACGCTTTCGGGCTCGAATTGGTGACCCTTGGCTTCATCGGTTATGACCTTTCCGCAGTCCTTGCAGGTGCGGGTGATGATCACGCCGTCGTCGCAGGTCTCGCCCTTCATTTCATAGACGGTTTCGTATTCGTGGACGGATTCGAATTCCGTTCTCTCGTAGCGGCCGATTTCTCTGCCTTTTACGGTGATGACCAGCGTATGGGTGACGGGGAGGCGGCAGTTCTCATCCTTTTCGCCTTCGGTTTTGGTCTCGGTAATGGTGGTGTTGCAATTCTTGCAGAAGAACGAGATCCCGTTTTCGCCCCATTGAATATCGAAATCAATCGGTTCGAAGTGGGAATAGCTGTTACAGATGCCGCAGACATCCAGATAAACCATATGATGGCCGCAAGCACCAAACTCTGCCAAATTCAATTCAAGAGGCCGGTAATCGTGGCCGCTGAAGCCCTCTGTGCCGGTGTGACCGCAATCTTTGCAGACGTGGGTGACCGTGACGCCGTCTTCGCAGGTCTCGCCCTTCATTTCATAGCTGGTTTCGTAATCGTGGTCGAAACGGGTGACCTCGCGAACGGCGGAGCAAATGACCTCGGTACCGTTGTAAAGAATCTTCTCAAAGGTGATGGTGTAGCGGCAGGAGGCGTCCTTTTCTCCGTAGATTTCGGATTCGGTCAGACGGACGGCACATTCCTTGCAGTAATGAACGTAGCCCGTCTCGGTTTTGTCGAGAACCAGATCGCCCACGTCGATCTCCTCAACGTAATCGCAGGCGATACAGCCGAACACCGTAGCGCTGTGGTGCTCACAGAAGCCGTAGGCGGACAGATCCAATTCTTCGCCCTGAATATAGTGCCCAAAGACATCCTTGAACTCGGTATTGCCGCAATTCTTGCAGGTGTAGGTGATACGGATTCCTTCCTCGCAGGTTTCACCCAGCATTTCATAGGTCTCGACGATATCGTGGGCAAAGTGGACGTCGACGCATTCGTAGGTGAAGACGGTTTTGTCCTCAATCAGGATCTCGTAGTTATGAACGTTGTAGAGCTGACACTGATCGTTGGGACCCACCTCGGAAAATCTGTGGAGAATGACCAGGGGACAGGAATCGCAATAGAAATAATTTCCATCCTCCGTGGGCTTATGGATCAGATTTCCGTATGCTTCCGCATAGGCGTATTCGCCGCAGGGGCAGGAATTGGTGACGAATCTGTGATCCTCGCAGCAGCCGTATTGGACCAGATCGAGAGATTCTTCTCCCAGCATACGGTGATGGTAGATCGTGTATTCGATTTCTTCCTTGCAATGAGAGCAGAGTGATTTGACGGTAACGCCGTTTTCGCAATCGTTGCCGTCTATAAAGGTGAATTCCTTCTCGGTAAGCTCGTGAGAGAGGATCATGGAGGAGAATTCAATCGCATCCACCAATTCCTCGCCGAAATAGAAGGTCATGGTTTGAGAATAACGGAGGATGCAGGGGCTGATCTCTTCCTTTTGATCCTCACCTATGCAGGTCAGACCGCAATCGGAGCAGCCGAATTTGCCCTCACCGAGCTCCTCATGCAGAGCCATATCGCCGAGGATATCGGAGAGACGGCCGCAGGGGCAGGTGACGAAGGAAAGATCGTGCTTTCCGCAATGATCGAAGGCGGAAAGATCCACGGAAAATTCCATCGGGATGCAATCGTATTCGGTGCTGACGGCGGTATAGGAGCACTTGGTGCAGGTTTCCGTTACCGTGACGCCGAATTCGCAGAGGGGCATATCGGGGTTCAAGAATTCATAGCTGTACTGAATATCGTGCTCGCAGGAGGGATCCTCGGGCTGAGGAATATCGGGTTCGGGATCGGGATCGGGTTCGGGATCGGGTTCGGGTTCGGGATCGGGATCGGGATCGGGTTCGGGATCGGGATCGGGATCGGGATCCGCGGGCTTTTCCTTAACGTGCTCGCAGACGGTGCAAACGCCGTAGCTGTAATCGTGCTCGCATTCGTGCTTGCAGACCGTGCAAACACCGTTTTCAAAGAGGTGGCCCACAGCCTCGGTGAGATCGGAAAGGTAGCTGTGGCCGCAAACCTTGCAGGTGTTCTTCGTGTGGCCGCCGTTTTCGCAATCGGGAGCCAGAATGCTCGTTTCGTAATCGTGCTCGGTTTGAGCAATTTCTTCCTTATAAATATAAGTGCAGTTTTCGTTTTTGCAGGCAAAAATTCTCTCACCCTTGGCAGAGCAGGAGGGAGCCACGTATTTTTCGGTCACTTCCTTGGTGTTGTGGCCCAAGGCCTTCAGGATCTCGGTATAGGTCACGCCGCACCGACAGCTGTGAACGATGCTTCCGCCGAGGGTGCAGGTGGGAAGGGTCACGGTGTCTTCCCAGCTGTGTCCCAAAGCAGGGATCTCCTCGGAGATCTCCTTGTGGCCGCAACGGGTGCAGAGGGTCAGGGTATAGCCGCCGGTTACACAGGTGGCGGGAACGCGGGTCACCTGGTTGTTATGGCTCTTGTAATACTCGCAGCGCTGTGCGGGGGTCATACGGGTAACGGTGTAATAGGAGAAGTGGCCGGTTTCGAAGACGGCGTATCCGTCCACGTATTTGGCCTCCATCCGCTCGATGCTTCCTTCATCGCTGATGTACCAGATGGTGATGCAATCGGGATCGTCGCCCTCCATCAGGGTATAGGGGAGGCGGACGGTCATTTTGCTTTCGCCGAAGCTGGTGACCTTTTGTCCGTCTGCCATCATATTCAGATCGAATACGGGGGCATCGCCCAATTCCTTCAAAAGCTCCTTGTCCTCGTCGCTGAGGTTTTCCAGATCCTCGGCCTTGACCTCTTCAATGGAGATGGTGACTTCCTTATCGCCAAGATCGTTTTTGATGCTTTCATCGGGGATGATGGCGGCACCGCCGTTCAATTCCACCTCTTCGGCATCCTTTAAATTAACGGAGCCGTTTTCATCGGCCTTCACGGTGGTTTTGGTCTTGCCGCAGCCGTGGTTTTGACAGGTGAAGGTGGTAACGCTTCCCACCGTTACGCCGTTGTCAAAGGCGTGGGCCTTGGCGCTCTCATTTTCGGGGATGGGCATGGTGCTTTCTTGAAGAACCTTTTCGCAAACGGAACAGCTGATGGTCTTTTTGCCCTCTTTCACGCAGGTGGCGGGTTCGACCACGGTGGTTTCGGTATGCTTGACCACCTCACCCGTGGTTCTTTCCACCCTGGTGCCGCAATCCTCGCAGAACGCCTCCTCTACGTAAACGAAGTGGCAATCCACTCCCGTTTCCCGAAGGCCGACAAAGACCCAGGCATTTTCGGCAAAGCGGTGGTCGGTGGGGGCAAGGTCCTCTCTGTGAACGGCGTCACAGCCGGGGTTCTCGCATTCGTATTCCTTGTAGCCGCCTTCGCAGGTAGCCTCCTGAACGAAAGTGGGCTCGGCAGAATAGCGGTGTCCCGTGGCGGGAAGCACGGCATCGCAACCGGAGCATTCGGCGCCGCTTTCGCAGTCGCCGCCCTGCCAATCGTGATTGCCCGTGGCGTTCTGCCAAAGGGTATCGATCGCGCCGCAGACGGTGCAGGCGGCGGTGATATAACCGTTGTCAAGACAGGTGGCCTGATGGGTCAGATCGGGATTCTCCCAATCGAAATCGTGATCGTTGGTTTTGGCGGTGGGGAGAATGCGTGCCTCTTTGCCGCACTGACAGCGAACGAGGGTGTAGCCGCCGTTTTTACAATCGGGGGCGACCACCTCCACCAGAGACCAGGATTCGGGATGATCGCAGATGTGGAAGGCATCCGTGAATTCGCCGAAAATCACGTTGTTCAATAAGTAAACGGCGTCGTTTTCATCGATTACGCCGTTGCCGTCGTAGTCGCTGGGCTGATCGATATCAAAATCGATAAATTCGCCGAAAATCACGTTGTTCAATAAATAAATGGCGTCGTTTTCATCCTTTACGCCGTCACGGTTCAGATCACCTACGGCGTCTTTTGCGGCAAAGGCGTTTGTGCACAGCACCAATGCTGCGACGGAGGCGATCGCAAGGATCCTCAGCAGCTTCTTCATTGTTGTACTCATGATAATCCCTCTGTTTTCTTAAAATGAATTAATTCGATGCGGAATTCTTCTTTTGCAGGAACAAAAATACGGTAACGCCGGCGGCCAGAACGATCAGCACCAGGGCGATGATGGCCACAATGGGAAGCCCGTCGTCATCCTCGGCTCCGTTTGCGGGCGGAGCGGATTTTTCGATCGCTTCCGTTTTCGTTTCACCGCAGGACTGACAGGTGAAGGTCTTTTCTCCCTCTTTCTCCTCGGTGGGAGCCAGAGTCACACTGCCCTCGTCCCAATCGTGAGCGGCAAGGCCTTCCTTTTCGCCGCAGGCGCATTCGTGCCAGTGATTGGCTTCATCCTTGCTCCAGGCGCTTTGGAACTTGTGGCTGTGGGGCAATTTCTCCTGGAGAACGAAGGCGCAGACGGTGCAGACCTGATCGGAGGCTTCCGTGGCCGCGGGTCCGGGAGTATGGGCGGCATTGTCGGCTTTGATTCCGCAGACGGTGCATTCGTGCCAATGTCCGCTTTGATCGGAGGTCCAATCGGTTTTGTAGCGGTGGGTGATGCTTCTGGTGTAGGAGCAGGTATTGCAGGTGGTGTCGCAGTCGTTGTCAAACACGTGGCTGCCCAAGTCCTTCTTGGCACCGCAGGCGCACTCGTGCCAGTGCTGGGTTTGGTTTTGGCTGTAAGAGTTCGAATAGCTGTGGGTGTGGCTGAGAGCGGGAGTCAGAATGGCTTCGCAAACGGTGCAGATCTGATCGGAGGTTTCCGTTGCAGCAGGACCGGCGGTGTGAGTTGCCAAGTCCTTCTTTTCGCCGCAGGCGCACTCGTGCCAGTGCTGGGTTTGGTTTTTGCTCCACTTGCTGCTGTAGCTGTGGGGGAGCAGATCCCCTACGGTGAAGGTTTCGGTGCCCTTCTCACCGCAAGCGCAGGACGTAAAGTAGGTCAACTTCTCGGTGCAGGAGGCATCGTTTTTCTTATAGGTGTCGGTCTCCACCTTCTTGTCAAAGACGTGGGGGAGCAGATCCCCAACGGTGAAGGTTTCGGTGCCCTTCTCACCGCAAGCGCAGGACGTAAAATAGGTCAACTTCTCGGTGCAGGAGGCATCGTTTTTCTTGTAGGTGTCGGTTTCCACCTTCTTGTCGAAGACGTGGGGGAGGAGATCCCCAACGGTGAAGGTTTCGGTGCCCTTCTCACCGCAAGCGCAGGACATAAAATAGGTCAACTTCTCGGTGCAGGAGGCA
>JAFWBD010000056.1 GCA_017507325.1 Clostridia bacterium
AAAGGCACCCGTGCCTTTTTCTGGCTTTCCGCCTCTCGGATGGAGGCCTCGCTATGCCACCGCTTTGGTTTATAGAAATGGGCTGTGGATGAAATTTTCGCCGAGATTGCGGGCGATTCGTGAATCGCCCCTACGAAATCTGATGAAATGGGGTTTGGAGGAAACTTTTGCGGAGATTGCGGTTTTTACGATATCAAGAGACAGCAACCCCCTTTTTCTTTTATTATTTTATGAAAGTTTTTTGGAGGTTTGGAACCTTTTTTCAAAAAAGGTTCCAAGAAAAGGGGTGTGGGGGCTTTTTTCAAAAAGGCCCCTGCAAAAAGCCTCCCGTGGTGCGGGGCGGGGGATGCAAAGTCAGTCTTTGTTTCTTTTCTTCAATGCAAACAATCTTTTTTTGTCTTTGTTTGATTGGGTTTCGTGTTATTTTCCGACGGTTTTTTTCCTTTTTCGCTTACGAAAAAAAGTTTATTTTGAAAAAAATCTTTTTAAAATAAATCGCAGCATTGAAAAAAATTCGTTATTTTTTTGTGATTTTTACCGCTATCGCCGATTTGTGTGGTACAATGTACCCCTCCGAAGAAGAAAGGCGATTCCCCGCAGGCCTTTTCCGCAGGGTCGGATGAAAATTCGGCCGAAAAAATGTCGGGAAAGGCTTGTTTTTTCGGTATAGTTATATTATAATATATTATATATATTTATACTCTCGGACTCTTTGCTTTTTCGGAGATCAAAGAAAAAACAATTACGGAGAACAGAATGGAACTGAACCACAATATATGGAAGCACGTTTTGGATCACATTCGTGTTTCGGCCAATTTTTCCGGCGCAACCTTCAGCATCTGGTTTGAGGAATTGCAGCTGGAGGGCTTGACCGATTCCTTCGCCTATATTTCCGCTAAGGAAAATTACAAGGGCGAATTCGTATTCAAAATGTACTATAAGCAATTACAAAACGCAATTTTCGAGACCCTCGGTGCCCGCGTGGAGCTGGTGATCCTCTCCCGCGATCTGCACCGTGAGGGAATGCAGGATCTGATCGCCAAGCATTCCGTAACGGGGGATCTGCCCGACAAGGCCTTTTGCAAGGTCCCCAAAAGTGAGGAATACGCCGCCGAATCCCCCCTTTCCGATGAGGAAAAGAAGCACGTGGAGGAGCCCGTGGGGACGCTGATCACCACCGAAATCCCCGGGGTAAGAGGCGAGGGCTATACCTTCGATAACTTCATCGTCGGTGAAACCAACCGCATGGCTCACGATGCCTGCGTGGCCATTGCCAAAAATCCCGCTGAGGTGTGGAACCCGCTGTTTTTGTATTCCCCCTCGGGAATGGGCAAGACCCATCTTTTATACGCCATTTCCAACGAGATTTTGCGCCACAATCCCTCCAAGCGCATCCGCTACGTCCGCGGGGAGGATTTTACCAACCAGCTCATAGACAATCTCATTCAGAAAAAGCCCATGCATTATTTTCGCGAGCGCTACCGCAACGTGGACGTTTTATTGGTGGACGATATCCAGTTTATTGCGGGCAAGGAAAGCACCCAGCAGGAATTTTTCCACACCTTTGACGCGCTCTATCAGCAAAACAAGCAGATCATTCTCACCAGCGACCGTCCTCCCAGAGAATTAAAGCACTTGGAGGATCGGATGAGAACCCGATTCGAATCGGGTCTGCAGGTGGACATTCAGCCCCCCGAATTGGAGCTTCGCATTGCCATTGCCGCCTCCAAGGCCAAGGCGCTGAATTTAGACATTCCCGAGAACGTGCTCCACTTCGTGGCGGAGAACATCAAATCCAGCATCCGTCAATTGGAGGGGGTCATCAACCGTCTCCACGGATATTCCACCATTTTCGGAAAGAAGATCGACCTGGAATTGGCGCAGACCTGCATTCACGATATCATTCCCGTCAAGAGCGTGGACAGCACGGTGGAAAAAACCTTCGATAAGGTGTGCGAGAAATATCAGGTGGGGGTGCAGGACATCACCGGCAAGCGCCGCCAGGCCAATATCGTCACCGCAAGGCACGTGGCCACCTACATTCTTCGCCAGATCACCGATCTTTCCTCCATTGAGATCGCGCGGTATTTTTCTCAGGATCATTCCAGCATCCTTTCCGCCATCAAGAACGTGGAAAAGAAGATCGATGAAAACCCCGCCTTTGAGGAAGAGGTCACGGGGCTGATCCGTCAGATTCGGGAATAGTTTTCCACTTTTTCGCTGTGAAGTGGCTGTGGAAAGCACGGTGGAAAAAGAAAAGGTCTCTCTTGCAATGGGAGGACTTGTGAAATCCGTGGAAGAAAAGCGCGCAATTCACAGTCTCCGAGTGAAGAAAAAAAGCCGATTTTTCTTGCAATTTCAAGCTTTTTTCGGTTATTCACAGAATTCACCGCCCCGAATACGGATACGAAATAATTTTAAAAACATAAAGGAATTCAATTTCAATTTGCCGAGGAGAAAAAATATGTTTATCCGAGCCGACAAAAAAACGTTTCTGGAAACCATTGCCCCTTGTATGGGTGCCGTCTCATCCCGTGCGGCAAATCTTGCCCTGGCTTGCCTTCAGCTCAAGACCGTAAAGGAGGAGGGCAAGGTGGTGGTTACCGCTTTTGATACCACCAAGGGTGTGAAAACCTCCTTTGAGGCGGAGATCCTGGAGGACGGCGTCATTTTGCTGGATGCCTTGAAGATCAATTCCATGGTGCGCAGTCTCCCCGACGGCACCATCACCATCGCCAGTGACGCAAATTTTGTCACCACCATTTCCGCGGGAAACGCCAAATTTGAAATTTTGGGAATGAACGGGGACTCCTTCCCCTCCATGCCCCTTTTGGCGGGTGACAAGAAATTTGTGATCCGTCAGGGAACCTTGAAGAAAATGCTCCAGCAGGTGATCTTTGCCTGCGCGGTGATCGATCAGAGACCGGTTTTGACGGGCGTTCTCTTTGAATCCCGCGGGGAGCGGCTCCGCCTTTGCGGCTGTGACGGCTACCGCATCGCCATTCGGGATGAAAACTGCATTTCGGGGCTGAGTATGGACGTAAGATTTGTGGTGCCCGCCAAGACCCTGCAGGAGCTGATCCGCCTTCTGACCGACGAGGAGGCCGATCTCAGAATTGAACTTGCCCGCCGACATATCATCTTTGCCTTTGAGGATTTCTATTTCTTCTCCCGCTACGTGGACGGAGAATACATTGATTATTCCAAGAGCCTTCCCAAGGAATTCAAGACCCGCGTGGAGGTGGATCTTGCCGCCACCATCGGCTGCTTTGAGCGATGCGCCCTTCTGATCGACGAAAGAGCCAAGAGCCCCATCCGTCTTCAGGTTTTGCCCGATGCCATTCAAGTCAAATGCACCACCGTCAACGGCAAGATCGACGAGGAGATCCTCTGCAAGGTGGAGGGTGAGGAAATGCTCATCGGCTTTAACAACAAGTTTCTTTTGGAGGCCCTCAGGGGTGCCGCCGGCTGCGGAAAGGAAAAGGTTCTGCTGGAATTGACCTCGCCCTTCTCGGGAATGGCCATTCGCAATCCCGAAACCGACAGCTTTTATTATATGGTGGTGCCGCTGAAATTGAACTGATGCAGCTGGATCATATTGAACTGCGCTCCTTTCGCAATATCGGCTCCTGCTCGGTGGAATGGAGCCCGAAAAATAACGCGCTGGTTGGGGAAAACGGCCAAGGCAAGACCAATCTTGCGGAGGCGGTGTATCTTCTGGCCTGCGGAAAGAGCTTTCGCACCCCCCACTGGCGGGATCTTTTGACCCACGGATGCGATCGGGCGGAGATCATAGCCACGGTTTCGGGAGAGGGGCTTCCCTTTCAGCTGAAAATGGTTTTGGATCGCCGCGAGGGCAAGGCCATTTACAAAAACGGCTGCCGCTTGCAAAAGCTCAGCGAATTTTTGGGGCTGTTTCGGGCGGTGCTCTTCTGCCCCGAGCATTTGTCTCTTATTAAAGACGGGCCCGGCAAGCGCAGAAGCTTTTTAGACGGTGCCATTTGCCAGCTGCGGCCGTATTTTGCCTCTCTTTTGAACGAATGCCGTCAGATCGAGGCTCAGAGAGCCGCGCTGTTGAAATTGAGTATGAAGCGGGCCGTTCCGCGGGAGCAGTTTCTCCCTTGGGAGGAAAGGCTTTGTCGGGTGAGCGTGAAGATCGCTTCCCTGCGGGCGGATTACGTTCGCCTTCTCTCGGAATTGGCGCCCCCCCATTACGAGGGGATCAGTTCCCTGCGGGAAAGGCTGTCCCTTCGCTACGAAAGCGACGTGTATCGGGAAAATATGAGCCCGGAGGAAATGGAAAAGGCCTATCTTTTAGCGTTGGAGGAATCCTTCGAGGCCGACCGAAAATACGGCTTTACCCAAAAGGGCATCCATCGGGACGATCTTGAGATCCTCATTGATTCTTTTCCCGCCCGCGGCTTTGCCTCCCAGGGGCAGCAGCGGAGCGCGGTGCTTTCTCTGAAATTGGCGGAGGGGGAGATCTCCGAAAAAATGACCCGCCGATCCCCCGTGTATCTTTTGGACGACGTGCTCAGCGAATTGGATGAGAGCCGCCGCCGCTACGTGACCCAGGGGCTTTCGGGAAAGCAGGTGATCCTGACGGGCACCGACAAGGAGGATTTTTCCTTCGTCCAAAAAACGATCTACGTGAAAGGTGGAGTCTTTTCTTTATGAAAAAAATGTTTTTGGATTTGGGGGACGGCATCAGCATCCCCATGAAAAAGGTGGTTCTCATTCTCAATGCGGAAAGCGCCACCCTGCAGCATTCCACCCGAAATTTTCTCAAAAAAATGTCGGCAGACGGCAATACCGTAATGCCGAAACGGGACATTCGCCAGGTCAATTCTCTGATCCTTGCCAATGCCTACGGAAAAGACAGCTTATATTCCTCCTCCCGCTCGGCCAGGGCCTTGGCGGAAAAGGAGCTTTGATATTTTTTGAACCAAACCGAAAAAACGGAAAGGAACAACATGTTGGAACAAACGAATTTGCAGAAAACCCAAGAAACCTACGACGAAAATCAGATTCAGGTGCTGGAGGGGCTGGAGGCCGTTCGGAAGAGACCGGGTATGTACATCGGCTCTACGGGTCAAAGAGGCCTTCATCACCTGATCTACGAAATTGTGGATAACTCCATCGACGAGGCCTTGGCGGGCCGATGCGATACCATCACCGTCACCCTCCATTCGGACGGCTCGGTCAGCGTTCAGGATAACGGCCGAGGCGTGCCTGCGGGAACCCATCCGAAAATGGGCATTCCCACCCTGGAGGTGGTGTTCACCGTTTTGCACGCAGGCGGTAAATTCGGCGGCGGCGGTTACAAAATCTCCGGCGGTCTCCACGGTGTGGGTGCCTCGGTGGTGAACGCCCTCTCCGAATGGATGGAGGTAGTCAACTGCTACGACGGCAAGGAATACACCGAGCGCTTTGAGCGCGGCAAGGTGGCAAGACAGATCGAATGCCGCGGCGAAACCGAAAAGCACGGTCTTTACGTGCGCTTTATGCCCGATGCGGAAATTTTCACCGAAATGGAATTCGATTACACCACGGTTCTGAACCGCTTGCGGGAGCAGGCCTTTTTGACCGCGGGCGTCACCATTGAATTTTACGATGAGCGGGAATTCGACGGGAAAAGTGCCGAGGAATACGCCTTGGAGAGGGGTATGATCTCCGAGGAGGAGATTGCCGACGAGGACGATGAGGAGCGGGAGGACGGCGGCTATTACCGCAAGGAGAAGGAGAAAAAGTATAACAAGCTCTGCTTCGAGGGCGGAATCCGCAGCTTCGTTTCCTACTTAAACGAGAAAAAGCATTGCAATCTCTTAAACGAAAAGGTCATTTACCTTGCCACCGAGGGCAAGGGCTGTACCGCAGAGGTGGCCCTCCAATACAACGACGGCTATCAGGATATGACCCTTTCCTTTGCCAATAACATTCACACCCCCGAGGGCGGTACCCACGAAACGGGCTTTAAGACGGGTCTGACCAAGGTGTTCAACGAATACGCCAAAAAATACGGCTATTTGAAGGACGGCGACAAGAACTTTACCGGGGAGGACGTGCGCGAGGGCTTGACCAGCATCATCTCCGTGAAGGTGGAGGAGACCCAGTTCGAGGGGCAGACCAAATCCAAATTGGGGAACGTGGAGATCCGTCCCTTGGTGGACGGGCTGATGACCGAAAAATTAGGGGAATACTTTGAGGAAAATCCCGCCGTGGCCAAGACTCTCATCGAAAAGGCGCTGGCCGCCAGCCGCGCCCGAGAAGCCGCCAAGAAGGCCCGAGAGGCCAGCCGCAGAAAATCCCCGCTGGAATCCGGTGCCCATCCCGAGAAATTGGCGGACTGCCAGGAAAAGGATCCCGCCAAATCCGAGATCTTCTTCGTGGAGGGAGATTCCGCAGGCGGTACGGCCAAGGACGGAAGAGATTCCAAATACCAGGCCATTCTCCCCCTGCGCGGTAAGATCCTCAACGTGGAAAAGGCAAGGCTGGATCGGGTTTTCGCCTCCACCCAGATCATTCCCATCATTCAGGCGCTGGGATGCGGGATTGGGGATGATTTCGACATTGAAAAGCTCCGCTACGGCAAGATCATTCTCATGGCGGATGCGGACGTGGACGGTGCCCACATCAAAACCCTGCTGTTGACCTTCTTCTTCCGCCATATGAAGCCGCTGATCGAAAAAGGGCATATTTTCTGTGCCATGCCCCCTCTTTACCGCGTGTTCAAGGGCAAGACCGAGGAATACGCCTTCTCCGATGAAGAGCGGGATCAGCTTTTGGCAAAATTGGGCGATTCTGCCCAGGCCGAGCGCTACAAGGGTCTCGGTGAAATGGATGCGAGCCAGCTTTGGGAAACCACCATGGATCCCGAAACCCGTACCCTCATTTCCGTGAGCATTGAGGACGCTTACGCTGCCGACGAGACCTTCTCCCTTCTCATGGGCGATAAGGTGGAGCCCCGCAGAGAATTCATTGAGCAGAACGTCAAATACGTGCAAAATTTGGATATCTGATCCGAAATGATCCCTTTTTCCTGTGGAAAAGTCTGTGGATTGTGTGTGAAACTTTCCCAAAGGGTTGAGTTTTCCACAGGCTGTGGAAAAAAGCATTCCACAAGGGCATGGGGGAAAAAAGCTTGAAAAAGTCGGGTTTTTCCCGTTTTCGATTTTTTCGTCACTCTTTTTTCCCCAAGCAATTTCACACCCCCCGCAGTCCCCTTCTTTTGTGAAACTTCTTTTGTGAAACAAAGGGGCGACCCCAAAAAAAGAAAGGAAATCCGTTTATGGAATTGAATTTGGAAGGACAGAGAATCGATCACATTGATATTGTAAAGGAAATCAAGCGCAGCTTCATCGATTATTCTGCCAGCGTCATCGTAGGACGTGCTCTGCCCGACGTGCGGGACGGCTTAAAGCCCGTGCACCGCAGAATTCTGTACGCCATGTACGAGGACAAATTAACCGCTGATAAGCCCTTCCGCAAATCCGCCACCACGGTGGGTAACGTTTTGGGTCATTATCACCCCCACGGCGACTCTGCCGTGTACGATGCCATGGTTCGTATGGCGCAGGGCTTTTCCATGCGCTATCCCTTGGTGGAGGGTCACGGTAACTTCGGTAACATTGACGGCGACGGTGCCGCCGCTTACCGTTACACCGAGGCCAGAATGGCCAAAATGGCCAATTTTATGCTTTCCGATATCGAAAAGGACGTGGTGGATTTCACCCCGAACTTTGATAATAAATTGCAGGAGCCCACGGTGCTCCCCTCCCGCTTCCCCAATCTTCTGTGTAACGGCTCGGTGGGCATTGCGGTGGGTATGGCCACCAACATTCCCCCTCACAATCTCTGTGAGGTGATCGACGCCGCCGTTTACTTAATGGATCATCCCGAGGCGGAGCTGAGGGAATTGATGAGCTTTGTGAAGGGGCCCGATTTTCCCACCGCCGCCAAGATCTACGGAACCAATGGGATCGAGCAGGCGTATCTGACCGGCCGCGGCAAGGTTTTGATGCGTGCCTGCACCCATTTTGAGACCCACGGCAAGAGAGAATGCATCATTGTGGACGAGATCCCCTATCAGGTGAACAAATCCAATCTGGTGAAGGGCATTGCGGATCTGGTGAAGGATAAGAGAATCGAGGGCATTGTGGACCTGCGGGACGAGAGCTGCAAGGGCAAGATCCGCATTGTCATTGAATTGCGCCACGACGTGAACCGTGAGGTGATTCTCAATCTCCTCTACAAATATTCTCAGCTGCAGGAGACCTTTGCCATCAATATGCTGGCACTGGTGGGGGGTGAGCCCAAGACCCTTTCCTTAAAGCAGATGCTGGGGCATTATCTGAAGCATCAGGAGGAGGTGGTTCGCCGCCGCACCGCCTTTGATCTGAAAAAAACCCTGGCCCGTCTCCACATTCTGGAGGGCTACCAGATCGCCATCGATCACATTGACGAGGTGATCCGCATCATCCGTAGTCACAAGACCGTTTCCGAAGCCAAGGCCGCTCTCATTGAGCGCTTCGGTCTTTCCGAGGCCCAAGGCCAAGCCATTGTGGAAATGCCCTTGGGAAGACTTGCGGGTATGGAAATTGAAAAGATCCTGGAGGAAATGGCAGAAAAGCGTGCCTTGGCGGAAAAGCTTCAGGGCATTCTGGACGACGAGGAAAAGCTTTTTGCCGTTCTGAAGGAGGAAATGGCGGAGATCCGCCGCCGCTTCGGGGATGCGAGAAGAACCGTGATCGAGCAGGCCGCCGACGATATCGTGCTGGAGGATCTGATCGAAAAGCACAAGGCGGTGATCACCGTGACCCATGCGGGCTACATCAAGCGCCAGAAGCTTTCGGATTACCAGGCGCAGAATACGGGCGGCAAGGGGATGCGTGCCCTGACCACCAAGGAGGAGGATTCCATCCGCGATCTGGTGGTGAGCCATTCCCATAACTACGTGTTCTTCTTCTCCAACCAGGGAAGACTGTATATCAAAAAATGCTATGAGATCCCCGAGGCGAGCCGCACCGCCAAGGGCACCAATCTGGTGAACGTTTTGAATTTGAAGGAAAATGAGCGCATCACCGCCTTTCTTTCCGTGCCCAAGATCCTTTCCGAGGAGGATTTGTTCTTCGTGACCCGCAAGGGTCTGGTGAAGAGAACGCCTCTTTCTCTGTTCCGTCACATCCGTCGGGACGGGATTCGTGCCATTACCCTTTCCGAGGGGGACGAATTGCTCTTCGTGGGCAAGACCCTGCCCGGCGGCGATCTGTTCGTGGCCTCTACCGAGGGTCTCGCGGTTCGCTTCTCCTGCGAGAAGATCCGCTTGATGGGGCGTGCCGCCCGCGGCGTTCGCGCCATTCGCCTTTCCGAAACGGCCGAGGTTTGCGGCTGCTTGGCTTTGGAGGCTGAGGAGAAGCGCGATTTGGTCACCTTGACGGATAACGGTGTGGGCAAGCGCAGTCTCTTTGGTGAATTTTCTGCCAAGAACCGCGGCGGTAAGGGAATGCGCTGTCAGAAATTGGGCGGCAAGGCCGGTGAGAAGCTGGTGGGGATTGCGGCGGTATTGCCCGAGGACGATCTGATCCTCATTGCCTCCGACGGTAAACTCATCCGCGTTCACGCCGACAGAATTTCTCTGGTGAGCCGCAGTGCCGGCGGTATTTACGTGATGCGCACCGAGGAAGGGGAAACGCTGATTTCCTTCCAGCGGGTGGTCAATGAGGAGGAGGTGGAGAAATCCGCCGAGAGCGCCGAGGAATCCTTCGAGCTCCTTTCCGATGCCGATGCCGATGCCGACGATCTGCCCGATCTCCCCGACAGCGACGATGCCGACGAAGCCGACAGCGAAAACTGAGTCCTATTTGCGGGGCTATTCTTGGAACCCTTTTTTGTGGGGCTATTCTTGGAACCCTTTTTGAAAAAAGGGTTCCAAACCTCCCAAAAACTTTCATAAAGGAAAAAAGAATAAAAGGGATGTTACCATTCTCCGCCTCCGCAAAAACCACAACCTCGGCAAAGATTTCATCCAAATCCCATTTCATCAGATTTCGTAGGGGCGATTCACGAATCGCCCGCATCCTCCGCAAAAATTTCCTCCAAACCCCATTTCTATTGGCAAAAGCGGCGGCATAGCGAGGCCTCCATCCGAGAGGGAGGGGGGTATGTTATAATACGAAGTGCAACACTTGTAAAAAAGATAGTAAAAACAATAGAATAATAGATTTGTATTTTTGAGA
>JAFWBD010000057.1 GCA_017507325.1 Clostridia bacterium
GGCAGATTGTCAAGCAAGTGCAACACCAAAAAATGCTTCAAAAGGTGAACGCCAGCCCAAGCATTTTTTAGGTCTTAAGTTAATAGATAAAACAATATTTTGCAAGGTTTCATTATCCAAGGAATGGAAATTGTAGCCTTTGGGGAAGAAAAATCTTAAAATATCGTTAGTGTTTTCGTTGGTTCCACGTTGCCAAGGCTTATGCGGTTCCGCAAAATATACCTCTGCTTTTAGATTTTGTTCTAACTCTCTAAATTCAGAGAACTCCGAGCCGTTATCCAAAGAAATGCTTTTTACAGGCATGTTTTTCAGTAATGCTTCGATCATTTCTCGCGTTTCTGTAGAAGAACGGCTATGTATCAGTCCGGCACAGAGAAAGCGTGTTTTTCTATCCACCAAGGTCACCAATAACCCTTTTCCAACACCTCCATATACGGTATCTCCCTCCCAATCGCCTATTCTAACTCGATGTTTGATCTCGTCGATCCATTCGGGAATAATACGATCAGGATGAATGGTGTTGTAGTTGGAATTTTGATGGCATCTATGCTTATCTCTTCGGCGAAGATTGTTTTTAGCTGTAATCTTAGGGAATCTTTTAGCCTTAATTGCTCTGTAAATGGTAGCAATACAAAGCTTTTTGCGTTCAGGATAGAGCAGCTCCCAACGACCGCATATCTGTTCAGGTGTCCAATATTGCTCCAAATGACAGACAATGAAATCCCATTCAAGCGTATTTGGCTGCAAAACAAAGCGATTCTGCTCACGCCTGCGACGTATATACAAATTCTGAGCGCGCCAATAGTTATACCAATATTTGTTATCAGGCTTGCTGTGAGGTTTGTACTTTGCCTTGTTTCTATTAACCTCTCGGCTAATAGAAGAAGGGCTTCTTTCAAGAAGATCTGCAATTTTTCGAAAGCTTAGACCATCTTTTAAAAATTGTTGTAGACATTTGCGTTCTTCTGTGGTAAAATGTTTGTAGGGCTTCATGCTGACCTCCGTATAGAGATGTTTGTTGTGGTGACTACATTCTACACCTTGGACAGCATGAAGTCTATACTTTTGCCCAAATTTGTATTTTTTCGTTCAAGGCTACGCCTTTCTCTCAAAAATACAAATCTATTATTCTATTGTTTTTACTATCTTTTTTACAAGTGTTGCACTTCGTATTATAACATACCCAGCTCCCCTTACACAGGGGAGCCTTCCGCTGCGGCGGGAACTGTGCAAAGCGAAAGCTTTTTGGAACGTGTGGCCGTGCCGGTGGTTTTCGGGAACCAAAAAGAATCGGTGTGACGCTCAAAGAGAGCATCACACCGACCGTCAAAGCGTTCTATCGTTCCGCTGGGAAGCCCTCAGGCCTCCATGGCCTTGCGCACGGCCGCGGGAACGCGGGGACCCATTTTGGGCAAAGCGCCGCCGTCGGAAAAGGCCTCGGCAATTTCCTCGTCGGAAAGGGCGGGGTTTTCCTCGATCAGAGTCTTCACCCGTGCCAGCGCCTCGCCGCAGGCATCCAGATACTTCTCCACCGCCTCTTTTCCTTCTGCAAAGTCGCCGTAGGGATGGAAATCGTGAGCGGCAGTGATCCGCTCGGCACCCAAGGCTCTGATTTTCTCCACAGCCGCCAGATGCTCGGCGGCAAAGCCGATGTTGGCCGCCCATTTGCCCGAGCCGAAGATGCCGTAAAGCTGCAGGCTGTCACCCGTGATCAGGGTTTTGGTTCGGATATCCAGCACCACGATGCTGTCGGCGGTGTGGCCGGGCACGTGGAAGACCTGCAGGCTATCCATAAACAATTCTCCGTCCGAGGGATAGAGATACTTTTTCAGATTTTTCTCCTCCTTCAGATTCTTGTTACCGCAGATCACGCCCACGTTCGGAAATCTCTGCAAAAAGGCGTCCAATCCCCCTGCGTGATCCCGATGGGTATGGGACAAAAACACGTAGCGAAGCTTTTCCTCGGGTACCTCCGCCTCCTTTAAAAAGGGGATGATGCGCTCGGTCACGTCCTCCTCGGTGGTGGCCAGATCAAACAGAGCCCAGCCGCGGCGGGTCTGCATCAAAAGCACGCTGGTGTAAATGTCCTTGTAAGGAAGGGTGATGCGAAAAATATCGTCGGTAATGCGTTCCATGTTCAAAGCTCCTTTTTGTTTTTTATTTTGTGATCTTCAAAAAGATCTTTTTGCCCTTGCGGACAATGAATTCTCCGTCGAATTCGGCGGCATCGAAGGTCTTGGCGATGTCGGTAATCTTTTCGTCCTTCACGGTCACACCGCCCTGCTGGATCAAGCGGCGAGCCTCGCCCTTGGAGGGACAGAGCCCCGATTTGACCAAAAGATCGATCAGGCCGATGGCCCCATCGGTAAAATCCGCCTCAGACAAGGCAAAGGAGGGCATATTTTCGGAATTTCCGCCGCCTCCGAAGAGTGCGCGGGAGGCCTCGCGGGCCTTTTCGGCTTCCTCCTTGCCGTGAACCAGACTCGTCAATTCATAAGCCAGAATGTCCTTGGCCTCGTTCAGACGGCTTCCCTCCCAATCGGACATTTTGTCAATTTCCTCCAAGGGCAGGAAGGTGAGCATACGGATGCACTTTAATACGTCCGCATCCCCCACGTTTCTCCAATACTGATAGAAATCGAAGGGGCTGGTCTTCTCGGGGGAGAGCCAAACGGCACCCGATTGGGTCTTGCCCATTTTTTTGCCCTCTGAATTCAGAAGAAGGGTGATGGTCATGGCGTAAGCGTCCTTGCCCGTTTTCTTGCGGATCAATTCCGTGCCGCCCAGCATATTGGACCACTGATCGTCCCCGCCGAACTGCATATTACAGCCGTATTCCTTGGCCAGATGGTAAAAGTCGTAGGACTGCATGATCATATAGTTGAATTCCAAAAAGGAGAGTCCCTTCTCCATTCTTTGCTTGTAGCACTCGGCGCGGAGCATATTGTTCACGGAAAAGTAGGCCCCCACCTCCCGCAGAAGCTCCACGTAATTGAGCTTCAACAGCCAATCGGCGTTGTTCACCAGAATGGCCTTGTCCTCGCCGAATTCGATAAAGCGCTCCATCTGCGCCTTAAAGCAGCGGCAGTTGTGCTCGATGGTCTCGGGGCTGAGCATATTTCTCATATCGGTTCGACCCGAGGGATCCCCGATATAGCCCGTTCCGCCGCCCAAAAGGACCACGGGCTTGTTTCCCGCCATCTGCAGTCGCTTCATGAGACAAAGCGCCATAAAATGTCCGCAATGGAGGGAATCCGCCGTGGGGTCAAAGCCAATGTAAAAGCGGGCACCGCCGCTGTTGATCAGATCCCGAATCTCCTTTTCATCGGTTACCTGCGCGATCAGGCCGCGCGCTTGCAATTCTTCATAAATTCCCATGGTAATTTGCCTTTCTTTTCGTAATGTTACGTCGTATGTTTACAGGCTGACGCCCTGTTGTCTTTTCCATTCCCGCAGACCCTCGGTCTGCAGATTCCGCGCCGCCAAATAAGCCTCGGAGCTCAAGCGCTTCCCGCCCAGAAGACGGGCGCATTCCTTGATGTGCTCTTCCTCCTCCAAAAGGGAAAGCTCCGTTTCGGTTCGGCCCTCCGCCTCCTTTTTTTGCACCCGATAATGGCGGTCGGAGAGGGTGGCCACCTGAGCGGAATGGGTCACGCAGAAGACCTGACTGCGGGTGGAAAGCTCCCGCAGGCAAATGCCGATCTTTTGGGAGGTGGCACCGGAAATACCCGTATCGATCTCATCGAACACCAGGGTATCGGCATCCCTTCCCCGCCCAAGCTTGAGCTGCAGAGCCAGCATCAAGCGGGAAAGCTCTCCGCCGCTGGCCACCTTGGCCAGACTCTTTCTGCCCTCGCCCGTATTGGCGGCGATTTCAAAGCGAACCCGCTCCTTCCCGCAGGAAGCGCATTCGCAGGGCTCAAGGCTTACAAAAAAGCGCATCTTCGGCAGCTCCAAATACGCCAAAACGCCGTGGATCTCTTTTTCCAGGCGATCCTTTGCTTCGGCACGGTGGCGCGAGAGCGCATCCCCCGCCTCCTCCAAAAGCCTTTTGGCCTCCCGCAAGCGGGCCTCGGCGCGGGAAAGCTCGTCCTCCACCGTTTCGGCCGCTTCTCTCTTTTTCCTGCAATCCTCAAAAAAGGCCAAAAGCTCTTTCGTGTCGGCACAGCCGTATTTCAATTTCAGCTGATACAGCGCATCCAAACGGCGGCGGATGCGATCCATCAGATCCTCGGTATCAGAATCCCCGCCGATCGCGGCCAAATGAGATCCGATCTCCTCGGCCGCGGCCTTGGCACGTTGCGCCAATTCGCTCAATTCCTCGGAAAGGGCCGAAAGGCTCTCGTCCTGCAATTTTTCCAGCCGCGAGGCGGCCGCCTCCAGCAGAAAACAAGCCCCTTTTCCCTTTTCTCCTCCCGACAGCGCCCGATCGGCCGTGCGCAGGGCGGCACAGGTCTTTTCCGTTCCTTGGAGCAGCGCCAGCTTTTTTTCCAGCGCCTCTTCCTCCCCCAATTTGGGCTTGACCCGTGCGATCTGCGCCATTTGAAATTCATAGAGCGCCTTATTTTCCTTCAGGCTTTTAGCCTCGGCGAAAAGCCCCTCGGTCTCCCGCTCCAGGCGGAGGTATTCCCCGTAAAGCGCCCCGTAGCGCTCCCGCGCCCGAAGCCCCTCGGGGGACAAGGCCCCGTCGAAAAAGGCGCCGTGGTTTTTTTCCTCCAAAAGTCCGCCGGATTCGTGCTGACCCAGCACCGAAAGCAAAATTCCCGCGGTTGCGCAAATCTGCGAAAAGGGCAGGCTTCTTCCGTTGCATTTGCAAAGGCTCTTGCCCGCGGCGGTGACCGTTCGGGTCAGGGTGATGCCCTCCTCGGGGACTGCCTCCGGCAAAAGGGCTCGGATCGCCTCGCAGGCTCGGGGGGAGATCTCGTCAAAAAAGAGGGAGACCTCCATTTTTTCCGCCCCGCGGCGAACCAAAGAGGCCGCGCCCTTGGCCGTAAGGAAGAGATTCAAGGAATCCAGGATCAAGCTTTTTCCCGCACCCGTTTCTCCCGTCAGAACGGAGAAGCCCTCGTCAAAATCCACCGAAAGGCGGCGGATCAGCGCCAGGTCGGATACATATAACGTACGGAGCACGCTGTCCTCCTTTAGCTTTCTTTCATTTCTTTGATGTATTTGAAGCCGATCTTGCGGCAAAAGGCCGCGGCCTTGGCGTGATCGGCAAAAAGGGTGAGAATGGTATCGTCCCCCGCAAGGGTTCCGATCAGATCCTGCGCCTCCAGCTTTTCCAAGGCGGCCGCCGCGGCGTTGGCGGTGCCGGAAAGCACCTTCACCACCCCGATATTTCCCGCAGGCACCGCGCTGAGCAGCACCTCGGAAAGCACGTTCTGATATTTTCCGTTTTCGATCTGCAGCCTTTCATCCTGCTTATTGGTCAGGGGCGCATAGCAGATCTCCCCGCTTTTGGTGGTGATCTTGTGAAGGCGAAGCTCCTTGATATCGCGGGAAACGGTGGCCTGGGTGGGGTGAAAGCCGTGGGTCTGCAGGGCTCGGATCAATTCCTCCTGCGTGCGGATCACGTTGTGGGTCACAATGTCCAGAATGGTCGCTTGGCGTTCGTTCTTCATCTTTACTCCTTAAAACTTACGGAAAAATACTTCCAAATTGCTGCGGGGGGTCATTTCAATGAGGCTCACCCGCTTTTCCGAGCGGCAGATCTTCACCACCGCGTTTTCCCCCAGCACCCTTTCCTCACGGCCGTCGGCGCAGACCGTCACCGAGCAGCCGCTGCTACGGCATTTTTTTGCGTAAAACACCGTTTCGGGACGGAAGATCATATGGTGGGCGTTGATGAGAAGATAGGAGGAAATGGCCTTCACGCCGATGGCGTCCATGGCGGAATCCATCACCGCGCCTCCCGCCGAAAAGGCGTAGCCCGTGGAGCCCGTGGGGGTATTGAAGATCAGCCCGTCCGCACGGAAATCGCACAGCTTCTTTCTTCCCACAAAAAGGCTCAATTCCACAATGTGAAAGCCCTTTTCGGGGGCAATGACCACCTCGTTTAAGGCAACAAGCTCCTCCTTGCCGTCCACAAAGCAGGAAAGGAGCATCCGATCGGAGACGGTGTATTCGCCCGTCATCAAGCGGCGGATCTTTTCCGTTTCCTTCGCCTCCAAGGCGGCCATAAAGCCCACGTTCCCCAGATTGATCCCGCAAATGGGCTTATTCTCCCGTGCACAGCGCTTGGCCACCGATAAAATGGTGCCGTCGCCTCCCAGCGTCACAAGGCAATCGCATTCGCGGATCACCCGATCCAGGGGCAGGGCCCGCACGTGGGGGTATTGCAGGACAAATTCGGGGCAGATCCCCAAGGGAAGCAAAAGCTCCACAGGGTATTCTCCAAAAATCTCGATCACTTTTTTGGTACCGACAAAATTGCGGTCCCGTCGGGCATTGGGGTAAAGTCCGATGGTTTTCATGGCGATCCCTTTCTGTTTTTTCGGGTAAAATAGGCCAGATATTCCACGTTGCCGTCGCCCCCCTGAATGGGAGACAGCATGGTTTTTTCCAATTTCAGTCCGTTCTTTTCGGCGGCCTCGGCAATTTTCTTCGGCACCGCCTCCCGAGCGGCACGGCTCCGCACGATGCCCCCGCCGCCCAAATGGGCCTTTCCCACCTCAAATTGGGGCTTGATCAGGGAAATGAAAACGCCGTCCTCCTTGAGGATGCGCATCACCGCGGGGTACAAAAGGGTTTGGGAAATAAAGGAAACGTCCATGACCGCAAGATCCACCGCCTCCAAATCCTCTCTTGTCAGATGGCGGGCGTTCACGTTTTCCATCACCACCACCTCCGATCTTTCCCGCAGGGAGGGATGGAGCTGATCCGAGCCCGAATCCACCGCGTAGACCTTGGCGGCGCCTCTTTGGAGGAGACAGTCGGTAAAGCCCCCCGTGGAGGAGCCGATGTCCGCGCAGACCCTTCCCTTGGGGTCGTACCCCCAAGCCTCCAGAGCGGCCTCCAATTTCAGCCCCCCGCGGGAGACGTAGCGGGTCAAGGGGGATTCGGCCAAGGAAATCTCGGCCCCCTCCGCCACCTCCAGGGCGGGCTTGGTACAAATTTTTCCGTTCACCGACACCGCTCCCGAGCGGATCAGTGCCGCGGCCAGACTGCGGCTTTCCGTAAAGCCCTTCTGCACCAAATATACGTCAATTCTGGACAAGCCTTCTTACTTCCTTTTCGATCTGATCCTCTCCCAGGCCGTACCGCTCCCACAATTCGCTTGTTTTCCCGTGGGGGATAAAGCCCTCTTCCAGGGCAAGAATGCGGGTCCTTCGCCCGTCGGTCAGTCCCGCCTCCGCCAAAAGGGCGGAAAGATAAGCGGAAAATCCGCCGATCTTCACCCCCTCCTCCACAAAGAGGATGGGAGAATTCCCCCCGAACAGCAGAGGGAGCCCCTTGGGATCAAAACCCTTCAGGGCGGCAAAGCGGATCACCGAGGGGGAAAGCCCCTCCTTTTCCAGCTTTTCGCAAACGGAGAGCACCGAATGGGTCATTCTTCCGAATGTAACCATTAGTATATCACACTTTTGTCCGTTTCCAAAGTCTTTTTTCTCAATTTCCTCGGAAAAGCTGAAATATTTTTTGATTTTTTCGCTTTCCGTCCCCTTTTCGTAGCGGATCACCGAGGGCATCTCCTCTTCGGCAAGGCCTTTTCGCAAGAATCGCTCGATCTCCGACCCACTGCAAGGGGCGTAAATCTTCACGTTGGGGATGCAAAGGGTCAGGGGCAGATCGAACACACCCTGATGGGTGGCGCCGTCCTCCCCGCCGATGCCCGCCCGATCCAAGCACAAAACCACAGGCAGCTTCTGCAGGGCGGCATCGTGGAGAAACTGATCCACCGCCCGCTGATAAAAGGTGGAATACACCGCAAAAACGGGCTTGGCTCCTCCTGCCCGCAGGGCGGCGGCAAAGGTCATGGCGTGCTCCTCGGCAATGCCCACGTCAAAAAAGCGGCGGGGATAGCGGCGGGAAAATTCGCTGAGACCCACCCCGTCCTCCATGGCGGCGGTGATGCAGACCATACGGCTGTCCTCGGCGGCAATGCGCAGAGCGGCCTCCCCAAACAATTGGGAAAAGCTCTTTTTTTCTCCGCCGAAACCTCCCGAGGCGGGAGAAAGCCCGTGAAAGCGAGAAGGATCCTCCTCGGCGGGCTGATAGCCCTTCCCCTTACGGGTGCACAAATGAATGATGGAGGGACGGGCCTTCTTTTTGGCCTCCCTCAAGAGGGTCTCCACGGTCCCAACGTCGTTCCCGTCGGCAGGGCCGAAGTAGTGGAGGCCGAATTGCTCGAAGAGATTGCCCAAGGGAAGGGTGTTGCGCTTGATCCCGTCCTTGATGGCCTTGGCGGTCTGGGCCAGACCCTCGCCCACCAGAGGGATCCCCGAAAGGGTGCTTTGCACCCCGCTCTTGAAGCGGTAGTAGCCTGCGGTGCGCATGGAATTCAAGGCCGATTTGATGCGGCCCACGCTTTTGGCAATGCTCATTCCGTTGTCGTTGAGAATGATGATGATACGATCCTCGGGGGAGACGTTGTTCAAGGCCTCGAAGACCATTCCCCCCGTAAAGGCACCGTCACCGATCACCGCCACGGTAAAGCCGTCCTCCCCCTTCAGGCGTTTGGCCTTACTAAAGCCCAGCGCGGCGGAGATCCCCGTGCCGGAATGCCCCGTTCCGAAGGCGTCGAATTCCGATTCCTCCCGACGGGGAAAGCCCGAAAGCCCGTCCAGGCGGCGCAGGGTGGAAAAGCGATCCCCCCGCCCCGTCAACAGCTTATGCACGTAGCATTGATGACCCGTATCGTACACCACCTCTTCCCGAGGCAGATCCATCACCCGTGCCAGTGCCACGCTGATCTCCACCACACCCAGATTGCTGGCCAGATGCCCCCCGTTTCGGGTGACGTTCTCCACCAGATAGCGCCGCAGCAATTTGCAGTAGCTTTGGGTCCTTTCGGGAGAAAGGGCGCGCAATTCCTCTAAGGAGAGAAACTTCATCCGTTCATCGGTCGGAATTCGGATTCCGTTACCGCTCCATCCTTTAAGGAAAGAATGCTGACCTTCTGCTGCGCCTCATCCAGGGTTTGGGTGCAAGCCCGCACCAGAGAAGCCCCCTCCTCAAACAGGCGGAGAGATTCCTCCAAGGGGGTATCCACCGAATCCAACGCCCGAACGATCTCCTCCAAGCGGCGGAGCATCGCCTCAAAGCTCAGTTCCTTTTTTTCTTCACTCATATTCCTTCACCTCGCAAATTTTTGCCTTGGCCACGCCGTCGGTAAGACGAAGATTCACTTCCGTTTCGGGGGCAAGGGTCTTGACGGAACGGATCGCCGTTCCCGATTCATCCAAAAGCGCCGCGTAGCCGCGGGTCAGAACCGCCAAGGGGCTCAGCGCATCCAGCCGCGCCGCCTCCTGCAAAAAGCGGCTTCTTTTCAAAGAAAGATTTTTCTCCAGAGAGGTTTCCATCCGATAGCTCAGATCGGAAAGGGCCATTCTCCGATCGTCCACCAGATTCATCATATTCTGCATCTGTCGGGTCTTAGCCAAAGAGTCCAAGCGGGCGCGGGCCCGCTCCACCTTGCCGCCCGTTACCAGAGCCATCCGATCCAGCACGTTCCCCAATTTCCGCTTCACCTCGCCCGTTTCGGGCAGGGCGATCTCGGCGGCGGCGGAGGGGGTGGGCGCTCTGAGATCCGCCACGAAATCGCTGATGGAAAAATCCGTCTCGTGGCCCACCGCAGAGATCACGGGAATGCGGCAACGGAAAATGGCGCGGGCCAAAGCCTCGTCGTTAAAGGCCCACAGTTCCTCCAGACTTCCGCCGCCCCGCCCCAAGAGGATCACGTCCACGGGGCAAAGGGTCTGAAAGCATTCCAGCCCCGCAATGAGCTGAGCGGGTGCGCCCTCTCCCTGCACCAGCGAAGGGTACAAAACCAATTCCGCCAAGGGAAAGCGCCGCGCCGAAACGTGGATCATATCCCGCACCGCGGCCCCCGTGGGGGAGGTGATGATGCCCACCCGCTTGGGGTATTTGGGCAGAGGCTTTTTTCGTGCGGGGTCAAAAAGCCCCTCGAATTCCAATTTTTTCTTTAATTGCTCAAAGGCAATGTAAAGAGCTCCCACCCCGTCGGGCTGCATATCGTTGATATAAAGCTGATACTGCCCGTCCTTCACGTAGGAGGAAACCCTGCCCGAGCAGATCACCTTCATCCCGTTTTCGGGAATGAAATTCAGCCGCTGGGCGTTCATACGGAACATAATGGCGCGGATCACCCCGCCCTCATCCTTCAGAGAAAGATAAAAATGCCCCGTTTTGTAATGATTGACGAAATTGGAGATCTCTCCCTTGACCAAAACGCCGTTCAAAAGAGGATCGCTGTCCAATTTTCCCTTGATGTATTCATTCAGCCCCGTTACCGTCAGGGCAGGCCGCTTATCCAAGTAAAGCTCCTTTCATGGCAAGGCAGGCAATCCCGATGGCATTGTCCGCCGAATACGAGGGCGGTGCGAAAAAGTACCGCTCTCCCGAAAAGCTCTGCCGCAGAAGGACAGAGGAGGAGACCCCGCCCGAAAACAGAACGGGCAATTCCTCGGGGGCAAAGGAAAGAAGGCTCTCCACGGCGCTTGCCGTCACGTCGAACACAAAGCCCGCAAGATCCTCCGCGGTCTCTCCTGCCTCCATTTTCTGTCGAAAGCGGTTTTCAAAGCCCGAAAGATTGATCCCCGTTTCCTTTTTTTTGATGGGAATCCGCCTTTTCCGATCCTGTCGGGCCAAGGCCAGCCTTTCCAGATGCACCCCTGCGGGGAAGGGCGTTCCCAAGGCCACACCGCATCGGTCGATCAGTTGCCCGCAGGTCAGATCCAGCGTATCGGCCAGAAGGCGCACGTCGTACCGAGCATCCACCTCCCGCACCAAAAGAAGTTCCGTGGTACCGCCGGAGAGATGAAAAGCCAAAAATTCCGTTGCCGAAAGAACCCTCCCCTCACGGGCACTGCCAAAGCGCGCCGCCTCAATATGCCCCTCCTGATGGGAAAAGCGAAAAAGTGGCACCCCCAAAAGCTGTGCGGCCGAGGCGGCGGCATTCACCCCCGCCAAAAAGCAGGGCATATAGGAGCCCTCTGCGCGGCGCGGGGTCGAGGAGACCCCCACCGCCTCGATGCGAACGGAGCCCACGGCATTCCGCAGGGCAGAAAGGCACTCCTCCACCACCTCGGGCAGATCGCGGGTATGACAAAACAAAGCGTCACTCTGTCTCATTCCACATTCTCCCTGCGGAACAAAAAGAGGGCGCTTTGCGTAAAAGACCTCGCCGGCAGCGGTAACCGCTGCCGCCGAAGTGGTATAATTGCTGGTGTCGATACCAAAAGCAACTCTGACGCTCATCTCATTCTCCTGCCAGAGCGCCCAGAATTCCGTTGACGAATTTGCGGCTGCCCTCCTCGTCAAAGCGCTTGGAAAGCTCCACCGCCTCGTTGATGGCAATTTTGGTGGGAACGCTGTCCACACAGTCCATCTCGTAAAGGGCCAATTGCAAAATGGCCAGGGTGGCTTTGGAGAAGCGCTCCGTCCGCCAACCTTGGGCATTTTGGCGGATCTTCTCCATCGCGGTGGGAATATACTCTCTTGCCCCGCAGAACACCTCCCGAACGTAGGCACTCTCCCGAATCCCTTCCTCCTCCATTTCGTCGGCAAGGGTCTCAAACAGAGTCTGCGTATCCGCCTCGGGATCGAACTGGGCGGCAAAAAGCATCTGAAAGACGATCTCTCTTTCTTTTCTGCGGTTCAGCGGCATAGATTCTCCTTTCAGTAGGAGATCACGCGCAAAACGCCTCCCACTGCACTGATTTTGTCAAGGTCAAATGCCGTGTCTCTCTCGCACAGAGCGTAAACGGTCTCCCCGCGGACTCCCTTGGCAAGATTGGCACCGAAAAGGAGCTTTTGCACGGCTTCCTCCGTTTTTTCATCCTTACGGTAGAAAACGCCGATGCGGTTCGGCAATGCTCTGCCCAAGCGGACAGCGGGCATATTCACACTGTTTTTGATGTTGCCGTTTTCCAGATAATCGGCAAGCTGTTCGCAAGCCATCACGGCACAGTTATCCTCTGCCTCGGGGGTGGAAGCACCCAGGTGAGGCGTTGCGATGACACCGGGCTTTCCGGCCAGGGCACCGGTGGGGAAATCGGTAAAGTAAGCGGCGATCTTTCCGCTCTCAAGGCCTGCGAGAATGTCCTCGTCCACAGCAAGATCGGCTCTGGCCAGATTCAGAAGACGGACGCCGTCCTTCATTTTGGCAATGTTGGCCTTGCCGAAGATCCCTCGGGTGGAGGGGAGGCTGGGCACGTGAACGGTGATGTAATCGGCTTCGGCAAAGATCTGATCCAAATCCTCGGTCTTCTCCACCTCGGGCGCGATGCTCCAGGCGGCATCCACGGAAACGTAGGGGTCATAGCCCAAAACGCGCATTCCCAAGGCCGCGGCCGCGGAGGCAATGGCACCGCCGATGGCACCGAGGCCGATAACCCCAAGGGTCTTCCCCAGAATTTCGGGTCCCACAAAGCGGCTCTTTTCCTTCTCCACGATCTTCAGCGCGTCGGGGTTGCCCGCAAGGGTCTTGCTCCATTCCACGCCGTCGCATACCTTACGGGAGGAAAGAAGAAGGCCTGCCAGGCAAAGCTCCACCACCGCTCTGGCGTTGGCGCCGGGGGTATTGAACACCGCAATGCCCTTTTCGGTGCAAACGTCCAGGGGAATGTTGTTCACGCCTGCGCCCGCACGGGCAATGCCCTTCAGGCTCTCGGGGAATTCCACGCCGTGCAGATCCGCACTGCGCAGGGCGATGCCGTCCTCGTTCTCCAATTGCTCGCCGATCTCATAGGAGGCGGGAAAACGGTCCAGACCGCACTTTGCGATTTTATTATACAACTTAATTTTCATTTTGTACACCCCTTTTTGTCTCTTTTTCGCTCAAATTTCGCCGTTTGCGGCATCAAACTCGCGGATAAAGGCGCAAAGTTTCTCCACACCCTCCACAGGCATGGCGTTGTAGATGGAGGCGCGCATACCGCCCACCTTGCGGTGGCCTGCCAAAGAAACCATTCCTCTCTCGGCGGCACGGGCCACGAACTTCTTGTCCAATTCGGCATCGCCCGTGCGGAAGGTCACGTTCATCAGAGAACGGCTCTCCTTCTGTGCGTGGAGGTGGAAGAGCTTCGTTTCCTCAATGGCATCATACAAAAGCTCGGCCTTCTTGCGGTTGATCTCATTCATCTTCTCAAGACCGCCCAATTCCTCCACCCAGCGGAAGACCAGCCCTGCCACGTAAATGGCGTAGCAAGGGGGGGTGTTGTACATGGAATCGGCATCGGAGATCACCTTGTAATCCAGCATAGCGGGGGTATCGGGACGGGCGGAGCCGATCAGATCCTCCCGAACGATCACCACGGTAAGACCCGCAGGTCCGATGTTCTTCTGGGCACCGGCATAGATCAGACCGAAGCGGGAAATATCAATGGGCTCGCTCATGATACAGCTGGACATATCGCACACCAGGGGAACACAGCCCGTATCGGGGATCTCGGAAAAATGCGTTCCGAAAATGGTGTTGTTGTAGCAAATGTGAACGTAATCCGCATCGGGACGGATATCCTCCTTGGTGAAGCCGGGAATGCGGTCGAACACCGTATCCTCACTGCTGGCAACCAAGCGGGCGTCTCCGTATTTCTTGGCCTCCTTGAAGGCCTTGCCGGAAAATTCACCGCTGACCACGTAATCGGCCTTGCCCGTCTTCATGAGATTCAGAGGCACGGCGGCAAATTGGGTGGAGGCACCGCCCTGCATAAACAGAATCTTGTAGTTGTCCGGCACGCGCATCACGCGGCGGAAGGTATCGAAGGCATCGCGGATAATGGCATCATACGCCTTGGAACGGTGGCTCATCTCCATCACACTCATACCGCTTCCGCCAAAGTCGCACATTTCACGGGCGGCCCTTTCCAATACGGGCAGGGGCAGCATCGAGGGGCCTGCAGAATAGTTAAACACGCGGTTCATATCAAAAAAATCTCCTTTTTTTCAAAGCCCGAGGGCTTCTTCCGTAATCTTGCTTTTCGCATCCTCCAAATTATAACACTCTCGGAAGAGCGTGTCAAGGAGACAAAATCTCTGATCGGTAGAATAATATGTTTCTTTTTTGTGAACCCTTCTTTTTTATCAAAAAATCAAGGACAATCTTCTACTATCGGTTGATTTTTGAAGCGGAATTCGGCGCTGTTTTTTTTGGACCCTCAGCGAAAAGGATTTGCAAAAACGCGGAGAATATGGTAAAATACGTTACAGTCCAATCAACGGAATTCGGAAGGGAGAAAAAAGTATGCTGTACCGTATCTTCGGCAAAGCGGGAAGCGGAAAAAGAGAGCGGGTGCTCGGTGAGGTGAAGCGCGCCTTTTTGCAGGGAAAAAGGGTCTTTGTGATCGTTCCCGAGCAGGGCACCGCGCTGTACGAGCGGGAGGTCACAAGGCGCTGCGGCAACCGTGCCTCTCTTTCGGTGGAGGTGTGCAATTTCTCCAGGCTTCCGGATCTGGTTCTGAGGGAAGCGGGCTCTCTTTGCCACCGAAGCATCACCGAGGAGGAGAAAAAGCTCTGTCTGTTCCGCGTTCTTCGCGCCCATCCCGATCTTGCCGCCGCCCTTTCCGTCAAAAGCACCCCCGACGGGGTGGAGAGCCTTTTTCGGGAATTGGAGGAGCTGCGGGCGGCGGGTCTCACCGAGGAAAACGCCTCCCTGCAGGGGGCCGATCTGCCGAAGTCCCTTTCGGATAAAATCGCCCTTTTCTCCCTTCTCCGAAGCAAAATGCGCCGAGAGATCGCCCTTCACTTTGGCGAGGAGGCGGATGCCGAGGAAAAATTGGCCTCCGTTCTGGATTCCTACCCCTATTTTCGGGACGCTGTGGTGGCGGTGGATTCCTTTTATGATTTTACCGCCCCCCAGGAGGCCATCCTGCGGCGCATCCTGCGGCAGGCCGAGACCGTTTTGGTCACCTTTCCCGCCGTGAAAAAGGAAACGGAATTGTTTTCCGTTCCCCTTCTGGCCGCCCGCCGCCTGCTTCGCTTTGCCTCCGAGGAGGGCGTTTCGGTGGAGGATATCACCCTGACCCCGCCCCCTTCCTTCTCTCCCCTCGCCTTTTTGCAAAGCCATCTGGTCTCGGGCGGCGTCTTCGAGGGCGAAATGGATTCCCGCATCACCCTCACCGCCTGCCGAAACGCCGAGGAGGAGGCGCTGTTTTTGGCCTCTTCCATCCGTAAGGCGGTGGAAAAGGGCGCGCTTTGGCGCTCCTTTGCCATTTTGTCCCGCTCGGAGGAAAATTTTCAGATCATCACCCTCACCTTAGAGCGGGAGGGGATCCCCTTTACCACGGAAACGAAAAAGCCCTTAACCCGATCCCCCTTGGCGAAGACCCTGCTTTTGGCGGTGAAAATCGCCTTGTTTTCTCCGGGGGAGGAGACGGTTCGGGATTATCTGAAGAGCGCCCTTACGGATACCGACGAGGAGGCGATCTTCTGCTTGGAAAAATACGTGGCCACCTGGTCCCTCTCCGCCTCCTTTTTGCTGTCGGCCACCCCCCTTTCCATGAATCCCGAGGGTTTTTATCCCATGAATCGGGAGAGCGAGGCGGAATTGGAGCGGGTAAGGCTTGCCCGCGAGAAGATCTTTTCTCCGCTGCGCATTCTCTCCGCCGCCCTGCGGGAGGGAACCGTAGGGGATAAAATTGCCGCCCTCGTGGGCTTTTTGGAGGAGATCGGCGCCGAAAGAGCCCTGCGGGAGAATGCCCGCCTCAAGAAGGAAAAGGGCCTTTGGGAGGAGGCGGCCGAGGAGGGGCGCGCGTGGAACTGCGTTCTGGAGCGCCTTTCCGCCGTGGGACGAACGGTGGGGGAGGAGCGCGTCTCGGAGGAGGAATTCTTCTCTCTTTTAAGCCTTGCCCTCTCGGGCTCCCTTCCGGGCAATCTGCCCACGGGGCAGGATCGGGTCCACGTGGGACTGATCCATTTTTCCCGCCCCGCCGAGGCCAAAACCGTTTTTCTGATCGATCTGAATGCGGGGGTCTTCCCCGCCGAGCCCCCGAGGGGCAGGCTTCTTTCCGAGGAGGAGCGGGAAAGACTTTCGGCCTTGGGCTTTCCCTTGGCCTGCCGGGAAAAGAGCTGGCGGGAGGAATTGTTCCTCTTTTATCTGGCCGCCTCCTTTGCAGGGGATTCTCTGCACCTTTCGTATCTTACGGGCGGGGAAAGCGGGGAAAAGGCCGCCTCCCTCTCCGTATTCGGAAAGCGTCTTTGCCATTTGTTTCCCCAATTAACCGCAGAGCGCTTTTCCCCCGATACCGCCCCCTTAACGCCCGAGGGCATTTTCCGCCGCGCCATAATCTTCCCCGAATCCGCATCGCCTCTTCTTCGGGAGAAGCTTTTGGAAGATCCCGATCTCGGTCCCCGCTTTGCCTCTGCCGCCGCGGGAGGGGCCTTTCTCTGTGAGGAGCCCCGATTGCGCGAGGAATCGGTTTCCCCCGAGGGACGGCTTTCCATGACCTATTCCCGCTTGGAAAAATACACCCTTTGCCGCTTTTCTTATTTTGCCCGCTATCTTTTGGAGGCCAAGGAATGGCAAAAGGCCTCCTTCGGTGTTAACGTAACCGGCTCCTTTGTGCATCGGGTGCTGGAAAAGGCGCTGCCGATCCTGCAGGAGGGCGGGCGCTCCTTGGCCGAGGCATCGGTGGAAGAATGCCGACGCCTTGTTTTTCGCCTCTGCCGCGAGGCCTTAGCGGAGATCAGCTCCGTCGAGCCCACGGGGGTTCTGCGCATGCAGCTGGAGCAGGTGGAAAAAAACTGTCTGACCCTTCTGTTACACCTAAAAAAGGAATTCTCCGTTTCCGATTTCACCCCGCTGTATTTTGAAAAGAAGCTGGAGGAAACGGGCGGTGCTTGGGTCATTCCTCTGTCCGACGGCCGCACCCTCTCTCTGTACGGCACCGTGGACCGCATCGATTCCTATATCGGAAAAAACGGCGAGGAATACGTTCGGGTGGTGGACTATAAAACGGGCTCCCATCCCTTCAACCTCAGCGACGTGGCCAACGGGCTGGATCTGCAAATGCTTCTGTATCTGTTCGCTCTGTGGGATCGCCCCGCGGGACGGCAAAAAACACCGCTCCTGCCCGCAGGCGTTTTGTACCTCAACGGAATGGATACCCCCTTTTCCGTGCAAACCAAGGAGGAATTGGAAAAGCTTCAGGGTGATCCCTTCCTTTCCTTCTCCCGCGAGGGGCTTTTGGTCAACGATCCCGCCCTTTTGGCGGCGCAGGATCCCGAGGGCAAAGGAGAATGGATCCCCGTTTCGTGGAATCGAAATCACCCCTCGGGAACGGCCTCGCTGGTTTCCTTGGAGAAATTGGGTCGATTGAAAAAGAAGACCGAGAGGGATTTTGCCCGCTTGGCCGAGGCTCTTTTGGCGGGGGACGTAAGAAAGAATCCGCTGTTTTCCCGCGGCAAGGGCATCGATCCCTGCCGATGGTGCCCCTATCTTCCCATTTGCAAGCGAAAGCCCGATTGCTACCGTCCCTATTTACACAAGCCCTCGGAGGAGGAGATCTTCGGAAAGGAGACAAGTCTGTGAAAAATTGGACCCCCGCGCAACAAGCGGCCATTGAGGCCGAGCACTGCTCTCTGGCGGTTTCCGCCGCCGCGGGAAGCGGAAAGACCAGCGTTCTCACCCATCGGATCCTGCGCTTGCTCTCCGAGCCCGACGGCATTGACGCCGCCCGCCTCGCCGTGGTGACCTTTACCAAAAACGCCGCCGAGGAATTGGAGGATCGGCTCTTTTCCGCCCTGTCGGAAGAGGCCGCCGCCCACCCCGAAAAAACCCATCTCACCCGTCAGCTTCTGCGCCTTTCGGGGGCGCAGATCTCCACCATCCATTCCTTTGCCTTTTCTCTGGTGAAAACCTACCGAAGAGAATTGGGCTTCGGTGAAAAATTGCGCATTGCCGATCCCGCCCAAAGCGCCCTTCTGCAAAGAAAGAGCGCCGAGGAAGCCGTGGAGAATTATTTTGCCCAAAGCACTTCTCCCGAGGAGCGGGAAGGGCTGTATCGCCTCTTCGGCTCCGCCCGTCGGAGCGACGGTCTGACCGAGGCGGTTTTGAGCATTCAGAAAATGGTGGAGGGCTTTCCCGACTCCTACGGAGAATGGGAGCGCCTGCTTTCCCGCGCCGAAAAGGAGGAGATGGCCCTTCGGGAGGGAAGCCTTTCCTTCGGCGACACCCTCTTCGGGCAAGAGATCCGCCGCGAGGCGCTTTCCCTTCTCCGCGGCGCTGAAATGACCCTGGAGGCGCTGTGCGAGGCCTTGGCGCCCTTTGCCCTTTTGGATGAAAAATACACCCCCGTGTTTCGGGAGCGGATCGAGGCCTTGAAAAGGGCCGAGGCCTTGGCCTTGGATGGCGATTTCTTTTCCGCCGCCCGAGAGGCGGAAAGGGCCTTTGAAAAAAGCCTGCCCCGCATCGTCAAATGCCCCCCCGAGGAAAGCGAGGCCAAGGAAAATTGCAGTAAAATCCACAACGAACGGGTGAAAAAGCCCTTACTCAAAAGCCTTTCCCGTCTGTTTTGGCAAAGTGCCCCCGAGGTTCTGCGGGATTTCGGCGAGACCCTTGTCCTTTCCCGTCAGCTTCTGATGCTGTCAAAATCCGCCTCCGAGCGCTTTTCTGCGGAAAAAAAGGAGAAGGGACTTGTGGATTACGCCGATCTGGAGCGAATGACCCTTTCCCTTTTGGCCGAGATCGATGAAAACGGCAGGGTGATCCCCACCCCCTTGCGGGAGGAGATCTCAAAGAAATTCGACGCGGTGTTCGTGGATGAATATCAGGATACCAACCGCGTGCAGGATCTGATCTTCCGCTTGGTCTCCCGAGAGGACAATCTCTTTCTCGTGGGGGATCCCAAGCAGAGCATTTACCGCTTCCGCGGAGCAGAGCCCTCCATTTTCTCCGATTATAAAAAGAATCTCCCCCCCTATCGGGAGGGCTGCCGCGAGATGCAAAAAATCTTTCTTTCGGATAATTTCCGTTGCGACAAGAGCATTATCGATGCCGTCAACCGCATTTTTACCGTGATGATGAACGGCGAGGATCCCGAATCCCTTTATCAAATCGAGGACCGTTTGCGCCATTCCAAAAAATCGGAGCCCCATGAGGAAGAGTTTCCCGTGGAGCTGGTTCTGGTGGATCGAAAGAGCGAGGAGGAAGAAGCGGAAAGCCCCGAAGAGCTTCTCTCTCGGGAGGAAAGCCGCGAGGCGGCCTATTTGGCCTCGGAGATCGCCGCTCTTTTGCAGGGGAAGCGCTCCCGAGAGGCCTTTTTGCCCGAAAAGGTGGCGGTGATCTGCCGCACCCGTCAGCAGATCGCCAAGGTGCAAAAGGCGCTGGAGGCACGGGGCATCCCCGCCGATGCTCCCGGGGAGGAATCCCTTCGGGAAAGCGGAGAATATCTCTTTATGACTTCTCTCTTGGCCGCCCTGGATAATCCCTCCCACGACATTCCCCTTTTGGGGATCCTCTCCTCCCCCGTTTTCCGTTTCTCCCCCGATGCCCTCTTCCGCATCCGCAAGGAAAACCGTGCCGTTCCCTTTTACACCGCCTTGAGGCGCTATCGCCAAGAGGGAACCCATGGGGAAACGGTGGAAAAATGCGCCTTTGTGCTGGATACGCTGCGGGAGCTGAGGGAAAAAGCAAGATCCTCCTCCCTGCCCGCCCTGCTGTTTGAGATTTACCGCCGCTTCTGCCCCGATCTGATCTGGTCGGAGGGGCAAAATTCGGGCGCGGTACGGGAATTTTTATACGCTTGCGCCAAAAGCGCCGAGTCTGCGGAGATCTCCTCTCTCGGGGAATTCTGCCGCTTTTTGGAGAAAACGGATCTGCCCGAGGGGACTTCTTCCCAAGGCGGAGTCCGCTTGATGACCATTCATAAATCCAAGGGGCTGGAGTTCGATGCGGTCTTCGTTTCCTTTTTGGCTCAGCCCTTCAACCGCCGGGATGAATCCAATCCCTTGGTGCTGTCCCGCCGCTTCGGTGCCGTCTGCAGTCTGCCCCGTCTGGAGGGCAGAGCCCGTATGAACACCCTGATGCGCTCGGCGGCGGTTCTTCATCTTCACGAGGAAATGATCGAGGAGGAAAAGCGCGTATTGTACGTGGCGCTGACCCGTGCCAAGCGAAAGCTGGTGCTCACCGCCTCCCCCCGCAGCTTTTCCGCCGCCGCGGCCGAATTGCTCCTGTTTTCCCCCCGTCCCCTGTCCAACAGCCTTCTCGGGGAGTTGATGCGCCGCGCCGCCTCCCCCTTATCGCTGATCCTGCTTTCTCTGCGGGATATGGCGGGTCTGCGGGAGGTTTTGACCCGCGAGGCCTCCCGTTTCGAGGGAGCTCTCACCGTCCGTCGGGAGATCGCACCGCCCTTTGAGGCGGCAAAAAATGCGGCCTCGGAAGAAGAGATCACCCCCATCCCTCCCGAAGAAGCCTTGGCCACCTTGGCCTTTCGCTATCGGGAGCAGGATCTGGAGCGTCTTCCCGCCAAGCTTTCCGTTTCTCAGATCCTCCGTCAAGGCAGGGAGGAGAGTGCGGAATTTACCCCCCACCGTCTGCTGGATTTCGAGCACGCCACCCTGCGGAGCACCCCCTTGGCCATCGGAAACGCCACCCATCGGGTGATGCAGTTTGCGGATTTTGCCGCCTTGGCGCACGCTCCCGAGGCGGAATTTTGCCGTCTGACAGAGCGGGGCTTCGTTTCGGAGGAGGATATGGCCTTGGCACAGAAGGATCGCATTCTGGCCTTTTTTGACCATCCCTTGGGGCGGGAAATGCTGGCTTCCCCCGCGCTTTGTCGGGAAAAGCGCTTCAACGTGCTCTTGTCGGCCGAAGCGATCGGGGTCGGCTCGGGCGAGGTTTTGGTTCAAGGTGTGGTGGATGCCTGGTTTGAAAATCCCGATGGCTCTCTGACCCTTGTGGACTTCAAGACCGATCGGGTTTCCCCCGCAAACGGAGCCGATCTTCTGCGGGAGCGCTACGCCGATCAGCTTCGCCTCTACCGCCTCGCCGTGGAGGAATTGACCGAAAAGCCCGTCTCCCGCCTCCTGCTCTATTCCTTTGCCTTAGGCGATTCCGTCTTTGTTCCCCTCCACAATGACGGCGAAACCCCTGCCCTCGACAAATAAAAAAGCAACACCGCCGCCTCCGACCCCGCCTCTGTTTGCAGGGCCCCGCCCCGCACCCCGGGAGGACTTTTTGAAAAAAGTCCCTCCACCCAAAAACTTTTCGGAATAAAAAATATAAAAGGATATTGCTGTCCCTTGCTATCGTAAAAACCGCACCTCTGTTTGCAGGGGTCTTTTTGCAGGGGACTTTTGAAAAAGCCCCCACACTCCCAAAACTTTCGGAATCAAAAAGAAAAAGGGATGTGCCATTTCCCAGCCTCCGCAAAAACCACAACTTCAGCCCATTTGATTCTCCAAAGCCGTGGCCACGCGAGGCCTCCATCCGAGAGGGAGGGGGACCACGAAGTGGTGGAAGGAGCC
>JAFWBD010000058.1 GCA_017507325.1 Clostridia bacterium
ACAATATCCTATGTGGTGTTCTCGCATATCCATTATAACACACATTTTGAATTCTGCGCTATATGTTTTTTGTTTTGTTCCCTTTTTTGCCATAAAAAATATGCACCTCCAAAAGTGTCTAACTTTTGGGGTGCATATCAATTCCGTGAAGCTCTCTCTTTTTTTTGCTTTTTCGGCAGAGGCTCAGCCTTGGGTTTTGGCCAAGAAGGCCTGCAGGCGGGGGGACTTGGGATGGGAAAAGAGCTCTTCCGGATCTCCCTCCTCCGCAATGACCCCATCGGCCATAAAGATCACCTTATCGCTGATCTCGCGGGCAAAAGCCATCTCGTGGGTGACGATGATCATCGTGATCTTTTTTTGCGCCAATTCCTTGAGCACCTTCAAAACCTCACCCGTCAGCTCGGGATCCAGCGCGCTGGTGGGCTCGTCAAAGCAGAGCACCTTGGGGGAAAGCATCAGCGCACGGGCAATGGCCACCCGCTGCTGTTGGCCGCCCGAAAGCTCACAGGGGTAATTTTCCGCCTTGTCGCTCAGCCCCACCTGAGAAAGAAGCTCGTCGGCGTGGCGGGAGATCTCCTCTAAGATCTCCTTTTTGTTTTGCTTGTAATCCGCCCGCTCCCCTGCCAAAAGGCGAGGCGCCAGGCAGAGATTCTCCTTGACGTTGTATTGGGGAAACAGATTGAACTGCTGAAACACCAAGCCGAAATTCATACGGATTCTGCGGATTTCCGATTCCTTCAGGCGCCTATCCGCGGCCGCCTCAAAGAAGCGCTCCCCCTCCAGAAAGAATTCTCCTTCATCGGGATCGCAAAGAAAATTGATACAGCGCAAAAGGGTGGTCTTTCCGCTTCCCGAGGAGCCGATGATGGAAAGCACCTGCCCCTTTTCCATGGAAAAATCGATTCCGTTCAAAACCTTGGTCTTTCCAAAGCTCTTGCAGACCCGCTTCACTTCAAAATAAGCCATATCGCTCCTCCTTTACGCTCTGAAATACGAGAGCTTCTTTTCAATGGCACCGAACAGTAGGGTCAAAAGGCCGCAGAAGGCCAGATAGAAGACCGCCGTGTAAAACAGAGGCCAGATCAGACCCGCGGTGCGGATAAAGCTTTCGGCAAAATAAATGATCTCGTAATAGGTGATGATACGGGCCAGAGAGGTATCCTTCACCAGGGTGATGATCTCGTTGGACATGGGAGGAATGATCTGCTTGATCACCTGAAGGAGCACCACCCGAAAGAAGATCTGCCCCTTTTTCATTCCCAAAACCTCGCCCGCCTCGTACTGCCCGCGGGGGATGGCCTCGATCCCGCCCCGATAGATCTCGGAGAAATAGCAGGCGTAATTGACGGAGAAGGTGAGGTAGACCGCGGTGGGCACCTCCAAAAGCTCCCAGCCGAAGAGAAGACCGGGGCCGTAATAAAATACAATGAGCTGCAGCATCAGCGGCGTACCGCGGATGATCCAAACCACCGTGCGGCACAGCCAGCGCAGGGGGTAAAAACGGCTCATGGAGCCGAAGGCAATGAGAAGCCCCAAGGGGAGGGCGAAAAGCAGGGTGACGCCGAAGATCTCCAGCGTTTCCCAAAAGCCCTCCAAAAGACTGCGGGTGACATCCCAAAACGTAACGTTGACCATAAAAAATCCTTTCAAACGCAGGAAGAAACAGGGTGGGCAGAAGAGCCCACTCTGTTTCCGAAAAAGTCTTTTGCTTTCCTCGGCTTATTCGCCAACCAGCGTTTTCGCCATGATAAAGTCGATCACGCAAGCATCGGCGGCACCGCTCTTCACCTGCAGAAGAGCCGTGGACTGATCCTGAACGGGAACCACACCGCTTGCCAGATTGGAATCGGCCTTGGCGGCGGTCTCACCGGCGGAGCCTGCCTCTACGGCGATCTTCTTACCGGCAAGAGAAGCCAGATCGGGGTACTTCTTGGCGTTCTTCACCACCACGACCTGATAGTTCTTCATATAAGCACCGGTCACGTCGCAAGCCTCGGTGATCTCATTGGTCACGGTCATACCGTTCCAGATGCAGTCAATGGCACCGGTGGAAAGGGAAACGGTCTTGGTGTTCCAATCGATTACCTTGAATTCGGCGGTCACGCCCAATTTCTCGCAAACCTTGCGGGCATACTCGGCGTCAAATCCGATCCAGTTGCCATCGGCATCCTTATAATCCATGGGAGCGTAATCGGTGATACCGATCACCAGCTTACCCTTGGACTGGATCTTGGCCCAATCGCTCTCGGAAGAGGCGGTCTGACCGGAGGCGGCGGCAAAGGAGGGAACCAGCTGATTCTCCACCTCGTATTTTTCGGCAATGGACTTAATGGTGCCGTCATTGAACAGATCGGCGGTGATGGCATCCACCTTGGCTACCATATCGCTGCCCTCGCGGAAGGCAATGGCGTATTCCTCCACGCCGATCTCCACACCGGGAACGATCTCCAGATCCTCGTAAGCACCCTTTCCCTCACCGCAGGAGGCAAGGCCGAACAGCATCAACGCTGCCAGAAACAAACTCAAAAAACGCTTCATATTGACGTACTCCTTCTTCTTTGGCGTTTTAACGCGCTAAATTGATGAAGCCATCATATCAGCTTTCGGGGCGTTTGTCAAGATATTTTCGAAAAAAAGTCAAAAAAGCCTCACATTCCTTTGCAAAAGGGACTTGAAAGACGGCCGTTTTTATAATACAATAGTAAAAAAGGGAAAGGAGGCCTTCCGTTTGAAAGCGTTTTTGCGCCGTCACCCCGTGGGGGTGGGCTTCGTTTCGTTTTCTCTTTTTTGTCTGGGGCTTTTTTTGCTGTACCGTCTGTCCCCCGCCTTTGCGGAGGGCTTTTCCGTCACGGTGGGCGCGGCCGTTCGGCTGACCCTTGCCTTTCTTTCCGCCCCCTTCCCCTTTTCGCTGTTTGAATTTCTCATTGCCGCCTTCGTTTTATATACCCTCGGGGTTTTCGTTTGCGGAATCGTTTTTTGGTGCCGCCGAAAAAAGAGCCGTGCCTTAAAGCGCATGGCCCTTGCCGTCCCCGCCACCCTTCTTGCGGTGTGGGATTTGTTCTGCCTGGGCTTTGCTCCCTGCTATTACCGCTTGCCTGCCTCGACCCATATGGCCCTGCCCATGGATGAGGTGGATGAAAACGCCGTCTTTGATGCGCTGGAGGGGCTGGTGGCGGTCATTGCGGAGGCCGAGCCCCGACTGATCCTGAACGAGGCGGGGGAAAGCCTTCCTTCCTATCCCCTTTCCGAGCTCAAAAAAAAGGTGGTGGCCGCGGCGGATGCCTTCGGCAAAGAAAATCCCTTCTATCAGGTGGGCGGCTTTCCCGCCAAGAGCTTTCTTTCCTCCCCGCTGATGACCTACACCCACATTTCGGGGATCTACGGCTTTTTTGTGGGGGAGGCGGGTGTGAACACCAATTATCCGCATTTTGTGGTCTGCGCCACCCTGGCCCACGAAACCTGCCACGCCCGAGGCATCGCGGCGGAAAACGAATGCAATTTTCTGGGAGCCGTCCTTTTGATGGAAAGCGAGGATCCTTACCTGCGCTATTGCGGCGCCGCCTCCCTATTGGACGATCTCTATTCCGTTTGCCGCAAGGCCGATCGGGAGCGCTGCGAGGGGATTCTGCAAAACCTTCCCGCCGTTTATGCACGGGATCAGGCGGCCTACAGCCGCTTTTTCGAGCCCTATCGGGACAGCACCGCCTCCAAGGTGGCCGATCAAAACAATTCCGCCTATTTGCAATCCATGGGTCAGAGCGAGGGCACCGTTTCCTATTCCCGCGTGATCCGTCTGACCGCCGCCTGGTTCCGATCACAAAAGAACACGCAAAACCCGTAAAGGAGAATTTATGTTGAGCATTACCGAAAAAATTGCCGAGGAGCTTCAGATCCCTCTCGGATACGCCGAAAACGTCATCGCCCTTTTGGACGAGGGGAACACCGTTCCCTTTATTGCCCGCTACCGCAAGGAGAAAACGGGGGCCATGGACGACGTGACCCTGCGCCGCTTTGCCGAGCGGCTGGATTATCTGCGGGGGCTGGAGAAGCGTCGGGAGGAGGTTCGCCTGGCCATCACCGAGCAGGGAAAAATGACCGAGGAATTGGACAGCGCCCTGCAGGCGGCCGAGACCCTTGCCGCCATTGAGGATCTGTACCGCCCCTTCCGCCCCAAGAGAAAGACCCGCGCGGGCGTTGCCCGTGAAAAGGGCTTGGCGCCCTTGGCCGAGCAGTTTTTCCTCCAGCCTGTGGGAGGGCCCTCCCCCGAAAAGGCCGCCGAGGCCTTTTTATCCGAGGAAAAGGGCGTAATCACCGTAGAGGAGGCCTTGGCGGGTGCCATGGACATTGTGGCGGAGGATATTTCCGATCACGCCGAATACCGCGGCCAGTTGCGCCGCTTTTTGGAAAAAGAGGGGAAATTTGTCACCGCCGCCACCACGGAGGAGGAGATCGGCGTCTATGAAATGTACCGCAATTTTTCTCAGGAGATCTCTTCCATTCCCGATCACCGCATTTTGGCGGCGGGGCGCGGAGAAAAAGAGGGCTTTTTGCGCATCACCCTGGAATTGGGCGATTATCTGCCCCTCTCCTTTTTACAGAACCGCTTGGTAGACCCTCGCTCCTCCTACGCTTCTTTGATGAACGAGGCCATCACCGACAGCTACCGCCGTCTTCTCTTCCCCTCTCTGGAGCGGGAAATGCGCACCGCGCTTACCGATCGGGCGGGGGAGGGTGCCTTGGTGCTCTTCCGCGAGAATTTGAAGAATCTCCTTTTAACCCCGCCCATTAAGGGCAAAACGGTGCTGGGCTTTGATCCCGGCTACCGCACGGGCTGTAAATTGGCCGTGGTGGATCCCATCGGCAAGGTGCTGGATACGGGGGTGATCTATCCCCACAAGCCCCAAAGCAAAAGCGCCGAGGCCGAAAGGATCCTGCTTTCTCTGATCCGAAAATGGGGTGTGGATACCGTTGCCATCGGAAACGGCACCGCAAGCAAGGAAAGTGAAATTCTGATCGCGGGGCTCATTTCCAAAAACAGCCTCTCGGTGAAATATATGATGGTTTCGGAGGCAGGGGCCTCCGTCTACTCCGCCTCCGAGGTGGGCGCGGAGGAATTCCCCGATTACGACGTGACCCTGCGCAGCGCGGTCTCCATTGCCCGAAGGCTGCAGGATCCCTTGGCGGAGCTGGTGAAGATCGAGCCCAGAAGCATCGGCGTGGGCCAATATCAGCACGATCTGAAGCCCGCCCGTCTGGAGGAGGCCTTGGGGGGCGTGGTGGAAAACTGCGTGAACCGTGTGGGGGTGGATCTGAACACCGCCTCCTATATGCTCCTTTCCTACGTGGCGGGCATCAGCCGCACGGCCGCAAGGAATCTGGTGGCCTATCGGGAGGAAAACGGTGCCTATACCGCCAGAAATCAGATCAAAAAGGTGCCGAAGATCGGGGCAAAAGCCTTTGAGCAATGCGCGGGCTTTCTTCGGATCCCCGGAGGCAAGGAGCCCTTGGACAATACGGGGGTTCACCCCGAAAGCTACGGTGCCGCCAAGGCGCTTTTGGTCACCATGGGCTATTCTCCCTCGGATCTGGGATCCGAAGGGATCCCCGGCTTTTCGGCGCAGTGCCGCAAGGCGGGAACCGAAAAATTGGCGTCGGAATTGGGCATCGGCGAGGAGACCTTAAAGGACATTGCCGCCGAGCTGGAGCGCCCCGGCCGTGATTTGAGAGACGATTTTGCCCAGCCCCTTCTTCGGGAGGACATTTTGGGGTTGGAGGATCTTCGGGAGGGGCAGGTGCTCACGGGCACGGTGCGCAACGTGTGCGACTTCGGTGCCTTTGTGGATATCGGTGTCCATCAGGACGGCTTGGTTCACATCTCCAAGCTTTCCGACCGCTTCGTCCGCCACCCCTCGGAGGTGGTCGCCGTGGGAGATCAGGTCAAGGTTGCGGTGCTGTCCGTTGACCTGAAAACGAAAAAGATCAGTTTAACCATGAAAGGGATCAAAGAATAAGGAAATGAAAAAAATTACCGTGAAAAACTGCGCGACCGTTGCCGTTACCGCGTTTCTTCTGTTTCTGGCCATTCATTATTGGGAGAGCTTTTCCGCACTTTTGGCAGGGCTTTTCTCCGCCGCCCTCCCCTTGATCGTGGGGGCCTTTGTGGCGTATTTGGTGAACATTCCCATGAAGCTGTTCGAGAAGCATCTCTTCTCCAAAACCAAGCGCAAGTGGCTTCTTTTTTGCCGCCGCGGCATTTGTCTGGTGCTATCCCTTCTTTCCATTCTGGCGGTGTTCGTTCTCATTGCGTATCTTGTGATCCCGCAGATCGCCGAGGCCATCAAGCTCTTGATCTCCCTGCTTCCGGGTACCATTGCCAAGCTCATTGCCTTTATGGAGGAGAATCATTTTCTGTCGGAAAACGTTCTGGCCGTTCTCAAGGGCTTTGATTGGAAAAGCTGGGCGGGGCAGGTTCTGGGAATATTCAGCTCGGGTCTGCTGGGAACCGTGACCTCGGTGGTATCGGGAGTCATTTCGAGCTTCTTCGGCTTTATCTTCTCCCTTTACGTGCTTTTGTGCAAGGATCGTCTGAAGGGGCAATTCCTTCGTTTGGCCCGTACCTATATCCCCGAAAAGTGGAGAATGAAAAGCTATTACGTGTTGTCCATTTTCAACGATTCCTTCCACAAATTCATCGTGGGGCAGTGCGTGGAGGCCTTGATTCTGGGGATTCTTTGCGCCATCGGTATGCTGATCTTCCGCTTCCCGTACGTGGCCATGATCAGCGCCTTCATTTCCTTCACCGCCCTCATTCCCATTGCGGGCGCTTACATCGGCGCGGGGGTGGGCGCCTTGATGATCCTCACCAAATCTCCCCTGCAGGCGCTCCTCTTTTTGGTATTCATCGTGGTGCTCCAGCAGCTGGAGGGAAATCTGATTTATCCCAAGGTGGTGGGTACCTCCTTGGGTCTGCCCAGCATTTGGGTGCTGGCGGCCGTCACCGTGGGCGGCGGCTTTGCGGGCGTTGTGGGAATGTTTCTGGGGGTGCCTCTGGTGGCGGCGCTCTATCGCATTCTCCGCCACGACGTAAAGCTCCGCGAGACCCGTCGGGACAGATGCGAAGCCTCCGAGAAAACGGCTCCCGCTCCCCAAGAAAAGACCGAATAGCCCTCCTGTGCATACAAAAAAGTTGGCGTGATGCTCCCCCACCGAGCATCACGCCCTTTTTCTCGGAACCTTTCTTGGAACCCTTTCTTGGAACCCTTCTCGGAACCCTTTTTGAAAAAAGGGTTCCAAACCTCCCAAAAACTTTCAGAATAAAAAAGATAAAAGGGATGTTACCATCCCCCGCTATGGCAAAAACCGCAACCTTTTTTTGCAGGGGACTTTTGAAAAAGTCCCCCACACCCCCAAAACTTTCGGAATAAAAAAAAGAATAAAAGGGATGTTACCATCCCCCGCTATGGCAAAAACCACCACCAAAGAGATTTCTCTGTTGTTCTTGACGGAGAATTGCGGGCACAAAAAATCGGTAGAGAACTTGTTTTCTCTGCCGATTTTTGTTATGATGATA
>JAFWBD010000059.1 GCA_017507325.1 Clostridia bacterium
GTGACCTCCTTTGCTGTTTTTATTTGTGCAGTTGGCAGCCGCACTTCTATTTTACAGCAAAGGAGTTGCTATGTCATTATCAACTATCTAATTCTTACCGAACCACGCGTCTAACGCGTGGTTTTACTATACAAAAAAATCAGAAGGGCAATGCCCTTCTGATTCTTAAAATTAAAGTCCCAAATTGCGGATACCTTCCATAAATTGATCCATAGCGGTGCGTGCACCCTGAACCTTGGATTCGTAGGTGGAGGTGAGGGTATCCCAGTTGGTATCGTTACCGACAACGTTATTCGAACCGGAACCAACCTTGGGGAAGATATTGATTTCACCCCAATTGAAAAGGACAACGGGGTCAAGGAGCTTATTCTCCAGCGCCATAATAACCATTTCCTGTGAGTCAACGTCTACCACAGCCTGCTTCAAGCAAACTTGATCGAAAAAGGCAGGAGTCAGATGGATCATAGAATAGTAGGAGAAGAGCTCAAGGAAGTAGGCAGACTGCTCTTCGCCGGATTCAAATCCGTTCTTCTGCCAATCCTTATTGGGATCGTTGCTGGCGGTTGAGGGAATGGCAAAGCCAACAAAGTTTACGCCCTCAACACCGGTATAATACTTATCCTGCTCCTCATTGAGCTTGGGCATAGGAAGTACGCCGTAATCAAAGGGAGTATCGGAGATGGTCAAAAGAGTTCCGGCGTTACAAGCATAGAAGGTTCCGAGACCGCTCTTGAAGTGAGCAGCAGACCAGCTGACCTCACGCTCGGGAACAGCCAAAATCTTTTTTAGTGCTGCCCAAGCATCCAAAACCTCCTGCTTGGGAGAATCCGGAATGGTATAGGTACCGTCGGCATTCAAAATGGAGAGGGTTACATTACAAGCATTCACGTGGTACCAGTTGGTACTTGGCTCGGTGATATAACCGAAGCGGTCGGTTCCAAGGGTCATGGTGCCGTCACCGTTTTCATCATTGGCGGTAGCTTGCATGATCTCATACATCAGATCGATGGTCCATTTACCCTCGCGAACCTTCTGATAGAGGTTGAGTTCGGAGTCAAAGGAAGAGACAAGGCCCTTATTGAAGTACATAATCCAGCAAGTTCTGTCATCCAAGGTAGAGGCATCACCCACTGCATTGAACACCTTGCCTTCAAAGGTGACCTTGCTCATAGAAAAATCATCGTACCAAGCCTTTTCTAAATTCAGATTTTCCAGAGAAGAGAGGTCAACAATCAAATTCGAAAGCATAAGCGTGGAATTGTAGTCCACACGACCAAACATCAAGTCACAAACGTAGTCACCGGCAAGAAGAGGATCTTTGATCATAGTCAGATAGGAGGAGCCTGAAGGAGTCCAATTAATCTTGCAGTTGTACTTGTCTTCAATCTGAATGTTGCGTGTATAAACCGCGTCATTGATCTTGTCACCGTTGTACTGATCGGCATAGATCTCGTGAGTGGCAAGACCGCCCGTAGCGCCTGCAGAACCTTTAGAGTAGATCATGAATTCGTGACCGCCGAGATCCTTTACCGGCGCATCATACACCTTGGATGTATCAACAGTGTCGGTTGGCGCTTCAATCTGGCCGGCCGTTTTCTTCTCCCCATCATCGCCCTTACAAGCAACGAGGAAGCAGGAAATGACCATTGTCAAAGCCATCAAGAAGCAAAAAAGTCTCTTTGTTTTCATAAACTATAACCCTTTCTTTTGAATTTTGATAAAATCAATTTATCATATTTTAAAATTATCATATTTTTAAAACCTTGTCAACAAAAAAAACAAATTCAGACGTCACGTTTTTTAAATATAACAGAAAAACAACGAACCGTAAAAATACAGTTCGTTGTTTTTTATCAAAATTAACAAATTATCCGATTTGTGCCAAATTATGCGCCGAGATTGCGAAGCCCTTCCAAGAACTGCTCCATAGCAGTGCGGGCTGCGCCGACTCTGGATTCGTAGGTGGAGGTGAGGGTTTCCCAGTTCTCATCGGAGCCGGGAACGCCAGCCTTAGGGGAACCAACCTCAGAGAAGATATTGATGCTACCCCAATTGAACATCACAACGGGATCAATGATCTTGTTCTCCAAAGCCATAATGACCATCTCCTGAGAATCAACGTCAACCACAGCCTGCTTCAAGCAAACCTGATCGAAAAACGCGGGAGTCAGATGAATCATAGAATAGTAAGAGAAAAGCTCAAGGAAATAAGCAGACTGCTCTTCTCCGGACTCAAAGCCGTTCTTCTGCCAATCCTTATTGGGATCGTTCGAGGCGGTAACGGGAATCGCATAACCGCAGAAGTTATGATTTTCAACACCGGTATAGTACTTATCCTGCTCTTTGTTGAGTTTGGGCAAAGGAAGCACACCGTAATCAAAAGGAGTATCGGAAATGGTCAGGAGCGTTCCGGCGTTACAAGCAAAGAAGGTACCCAAACCGCTCTTAAAGTTGGAGCTCTTATCGCTGACCTCGCGGTAGGGAGAGGCCAAAACCTTTCTCAAGGCAGCCCAAGTATCCAAAAGATCCTGCTTGGGAGAATCCGGAATGGTGTAGGTGCCGTCGCCGTTATAGATGGAAAGGGTGGTGTTGCAGGCGTTCACGTGATACCAGTTGGTGCTGCGCTCGGTGATGTAGCCAAAGCGGTCCTTACCGGGGGTGAGGGCACCGTCACCGTCGTTATCAAACCAAGTGTTTTCCATAATTTCATATAGCAAATCGATGGTCCATTCACCCTCGCGAACCTTTTGATAGAGATTCAACTCAGGATCGTAGTTATTAACGAGCGCCTTGTTGAAATACATGATCCAAGCCGTTCTGTCGTCCAACGTAGCAGCGTCGCCAATGGCAGTAAAGGCCTTTCCTTCAAAGGTGATTTTACTCATGGAGAAATCATCGTACCAAGCCTTGGAAAGATCTATATTTTGCAGAGTAGTCAGATCCACCAAGAGGTTAGAGAGCATCAAGGTACTGTGATTATCCAAGCGACCAAACATCATATCGCAAACGTAATCTCCGGCGAGGAGGGGGTCCTTGATTTTACTGACGTATGCCGAAGTACCGCTTACGGGCGACATAGTAATCGTGCAATTGTATTTTTCTTCGATCTGCAAATTGCGGGTGTACACAGCGTCATTGATCTTATCGCCGTTGTAGCCCTCGGAAAAGATTTCGTGGGTACCGAGGCCAACGTGGTCAGCATACTTGGCATAGATCACAAACTCGTGACCGCCAAGATCCTTTACAGGGGCATCGTACACCTTGGAGGTGTCAACCGTATCGGTGGGAGCAACCACACTACCGGCTGTTTGGGTGTTTTTTGCACCATTGTCGCAGGAAACCAAGAAGCAGCTTGCTAACATAACCAGAGCAAATGCAAAAGCCAAGATCCGTTTTGTCATAACTTTACCTCTTTCTCGTCGATTTATGCCCGATCTGTCGGGTACAATACTAATATACCATTTTTGTACAAAATTTGTCAATATAAATTTCAAAAAAAATCGGAAAAGCCTCGGCTTTTCCGATTTTTACCGTTAAATTCTTCTAATATTTATTTTGGATCAGAGACCCATATTCCGCATACCCTCCAGGAACTGTTCCATAGCGGTACGGGCTGCACCAACTCGGGATTCATAGGTTGAAGTAAAGGTATCCCAGTTCTCATCGGAGCCGACGGTTCCATTCTTTCCGGGAGAGCCGCATTCATAGAAGGTGTTGGCGGTAGAGCCCCAGTTGAAGAGAAGGACGGGGTCGATCACCTTATTTTCCAGCGCCATGATCACCATTTCCTGAGAATCCATATCAACCACGGCCTGCTTGAGGCAAACCTGATCGAAGAAGGCGGGGGTCAGATGGATCATAGAATAGTAGGAGAAGAGCTCCAAGAAGTAGGCGGACTGCTCTGCGCCGGACTCGAAGCCGTTCTTCTGCCAATGCTGGTTGGGGTCGTTGCCTGCGGTGGTGGGAATGGCATAGCCGCAGAAGTTGGTGGATTCCACACCGGTGTAGTACTTATCCTGCGACTCACTCATTTTGGGCATAGGAAGCACGCCGTACTCAAAGGGGGTGGCGCCCATTTCAATGAGCGTACCGGCATTGCAGGCAAAGAAGGTGCCGAGACCGTTGTGAAAGTTGGCAATGGTGTAGCTGACCTCACGCTTGGGATTGCCCAGGATCTTTCTCAGAGCAGCCCAAGCATCCAAAAGTTCCTGCTTAGGAGAATCCGGAATGGTATAGGTTCCGTCGGCATTCTTCACAGAAAGGGTCACGTTGAAGGAAGATACGTGGTAGAGGTTGGTGGTGCGCTCGGTGATGTAGCCGAAGCGGTCCTTACCGATGGTCATAGTACCGTCGCCGTCGTTGTCATGGGCAGTACCTTCCATAATATCATACATCAGATCGATGGTCCACTTACCCTCGCGAACCTTTTGGTAGAGGTTCAATTCGGGATTGTAGTTTGCAACGATCTCCTTGTTGAAATACATAATCCAACAGGTTCTGTCATCCAGGGTAGCACCGTCGCCGATGGCGGTGAAGCTCTTCCCTTCGAAGGTAACGTTGCCCATGGAAAAGCTGTCATACCAAGCCTTGGAAAGATTCATATTCTCCAGCGTGGTCAAATCCACCAGGAGGTTGGAAAGCATCAAGGTCTGATTCTTATCCACACGGCCGAACAACAGATCGGCAACGTAATCGCCGGCAAGGAGAGGGTCTTTGATGGTATTGACGTAGGTATTGCCGGAGGAGGCAACTTCCTTCATCTTGATGGTGCAATTATACTTCTGCTCGATTTGGAGGTTACGGGTATAAACCGCGTCGTTGATCTTATCGCCGTTGTAGCCTTCGGCATAGATCTCGTGGGTAGCCAATTGAGGAACGTTGGCGGCATTTTTGGCATAGATCACAAATTCGTGACCGCCAAGATCCTTGAAGGGGGCATCGTACACCTTGGAGGTGTCAACCGTATCGGTAGGAGCAACCGCGCCACCGACCGTTTGGGTTTTCTTTGCTTCGTTATCGCAAGAAACCAAGAAGCAGCTTGCTAACATAACCAGAGCAAATACAAAAGCCAAGATCCGTTTTGTCATAACTTTACCTCTTTCTCGTCGATTTATGCCCGATCTGTCGGGTACAATACTAATATACCATTTTTGTACAAAATTTGTCAATATAAATTTCAAAAAAAAAATCGGAAAAGCCGAGGCTTTTCCGATTTTTACCGTTAAATTCTTCTTATATTTATTTTGGATCAGAGACCCATATTCCGCATACCCTCCAGGAACTGTTCCATAGCGGTACGGGCGGGGGTAACTCTTGCTTCATAAGTGGAGGTGAAGGTATCCCAAGCCTCATCGGAACCGACCGATTTATTTCCCTTGGGAGAGCCGCATTCATAGAACATCTTAGCGGTATCACCCCAGTTGAAGAGAAGGACGGGGTCGATCACCTTATTTTCCAGTGCCATGATCACCATTTCCTGAGAATCCACGTCAACAACCGACTGCTTGAGGCAAACCTGATCAAAGAAGGCGGGAGTCAGATGAACCATAGAAAAGTAGGAGAAGAGCTCCAGGAAGTAGGCAGACTGCTCTGCGCCGGACTCAAAGCCGTTCTTTTGCCAATCCTTATTGGGGTCGTTACCGACAGTGGTGGGAATGGCATAGCCGCAGAAGTTGGTGGATTCCACGCCGGTGTAGTATTTATCCTGCTCCTCGTTCATCTTCGGCATGGGAAGCACACCGTATTCGAAGGGAGCGGCGGACATTTCCAGAAGGGTACCGGCGTTGCAGGCAAAGAAAGTGCCGAGACCGTTGTGGAAATTTTCAATGGTCCAGCTAACCTCACGTTTGGGGTTGGCCAAAACCTTCTTCAGAGCGGCCCAAGCATCCAAAAGCTCCTGCTTGGGAGCATCGGGAATGGTGTAGGTTCCATCGGCATTCTTCGTGGAAAGGGTCACGTTAAAGGCAGATACGTGGTAGAGGTTGGTGGTACGCTCGGTAATATAGCCGAAACGGTCCTTACCGATGGTCATGGTACCGTCGCCGTCGTTGTCATTGGCAGTGCCTTCCATAATATTATAAAGAAGATCGACGGTCCATTTGCCCTCACGAACCATCTGATACAGGTTCAATTCGGTATCGTAGTTTGTTACGATCTCCTTGTTAAAATACATCAGCCAGCAGGTTCTGTCGTCCAGGGTGGCACCGTCGCCGATGGCGGTGAAGGTCTTCCCTTCAAAGGTGATGTTGCTCATGGAAAAGTCATCGTACCAAGCCTTGGAGAGATCCATATTCTCGAGAGTGGAAAGATCCACCAAGAGGTTGGAGAGCATCAAGGTTTGGTTCTTATCCACGCGGCCGAACATCAGATCGCACACGTAGTCCCCTGCCAGAAGAGGATCCTTGATCTTGGTAATATAGGTGTCACCGGAGGAAGAAACGGGTTGCATCGAAATTTTGCAGTTGTACTTTTCCTCGATCTGAAGGTTACGGGAATAAACCGCATCGTTAATCTTATCGCCGTTGAATTCCTCGGCATAGATTTCGTGGGTAGCCAGCTGAACACTGGTCAGAGGCCAAGTACCTTTGGCATAAAAAATAAATTCGTGTCCGCCAAGATCCTTAACAGGGGCATCGTACACCGCAGAATAATCCGTGGTGTCGGTCGGAAGCTGAGCTTGCGCTCCCGTTTTCTTCTCGCCCTCATCCCCCTTACAACCGATAAGGCAGCAAGGAAGCAACATAATGAGCGCAAAAAGAAAAGCTAAGATTCTTTTGGTTTTCATGATATTTCCTTTTCTGAGTTTGTATTTTCCCGTAAAATACGGGAATGCGCTTATTATATCACGACAATATGGAATTGTAAAGGGCTTTTTCAAAAAAATATTTAAATTAAACAGCAAGGAGATTTAAATAAAACAGAATCGGAAAGGACTTCCTTTCCGATTCCGTAACGATTTCAACGATGGTTTTTATTCAAAATTCGGGTTAAATACCGGAATTGCGAACTGCCTCCAGGAACTGTTCCATAGCCGTGCGAGCTGCACCGACCTTGGATTCATAGGTGGAGGTGAAGGTATCCCAGTACTCGTCGGTACCGACACCGCCGTTCTTACCGCCGGAGCCGCAATCGTAAAAGATGTTAACGGTTTTACCCCAGTTGAAGAGAACCACGGGGTCAACAATCTTATTCTTGAGGGCCAGAACGACCATTTCCTGAGAATCGGTATCCACCACAGCCTGCTTCAAGCAAACCTGATCGAAGAAGGCGGGGGTGAGAATGGTCATCGAATAGTAGGAATATGCCTCCAGGAAGTAGGCGGATTGCTCCTCGCCGGATTCGAATCCGTTCTTCTGCCAATCCTTATTGGGATCGTTAGAGGCGGTCACGGGGATGGCATAGCCGCAGAAGGAATAATCTTCAACACCGGTGTAATACTCGGCCTGCTCCTCGTTGAGCTTGGGCATGGGAAGCACGCCGTATTCAAAGGGAGCCTGAGACATGGTCAAGAGAGTACCCGCATTGCAGGCAAAGAAGGTTCCGAGGCTGTTGCGGAAGCGAGTGCCCGAATCAGCCACGTCACGCAAGGGGGTGCCGAGGATCTTTCTCAGCGCGGTCCAGGAATCCAAAAGATCCTGCTTGGGAGAATCCGGAATGGTAAAGGTTCCGTCTGCATTCTTGATGGAAAGAGTCACGTTGCAGGCGTTCACGTGATACCAGTTGGTGGAATACTCGGTAATATAACCGAAGCGGTCGGTTCCGGGGGTCATAGTACCGTCACCGTTGTTATCAAACTGGGTGGCTTCCATGATCTCATACATCAGATCGATGGTCCACTTGCCTTCGCGAACCTTCTGATAGAGGTTCACGTCAGGGTCATAGAGAGCCACAAGCTCTTTGTTGAAATACATAATCCAAGCGGTTCTGTCATCCAGAGTAGCACCGTCACCGATGGCGGTGAAGGCCTTGCCCTCAAAGGTGATTACATCCATAGAAAAATCATCGTACCAGGCCTTGGAAAGATTCATATTTTCCATGGTATTCAGATCAACCAGAAGATTGGACTGCATCAGCGTAGCGTGCTGAGTGGCACGGCCGAACATCAGATCGCACACGTAATCCCCTGCCAGAAGAGGATCCTTGATACGGGCAACGTAGTTGCCGTCGTTGACGGTTTCCTGTGTGATGGAGCAGTTGTACCGATCCTCCAGCTGAAGGTTACGGGTATAGACTGCGTCGTTGATCTTATCGCCGTTGAAAGTTTCGGCATAGATCTCGTGGGTTGCCAAGGTAACAGCGGTGATGGTTCTGACCCAGAACTTAAATTCGTGACCGCCAAGATCCTTGATGGGGGCATCGTAGATTTTGGAGGTGTCCACCGTATCGGTGGGAACTTCGAGGTTACCGGCTGTTGCGGTTTTCTTTTCATCGCCCTTACAGCCCACCAAACAACAGGACAGCAGCATAACGATGGCAAAGAACAGCGCCATAAATCTCTTTGCGTTCATAGTTTTCTCCTTTTAAAAATAATCTCCACAATAATGGATATTGTTATATTATCACGGAAATATCAAATAGTAAATGCATTTTTTCAACAATTCATATAAATTTTTAAATAAAACGTTTTTTTTACAAATTGTTCACTTCTTGAAAACAAGGAAAAATTCTTGCTTTTTTTAAAAAACGTTATATAATTAATATGATAGAATTTCACCTTAGGAGGTTTCCCGTGATACACAAGCGAAAAAGCGGCGTTTTGCTTCCCGTATTTTCCCTGCCCGGAGATTTTGGCTGCGGCACCTTTGGCGACAGTGCCTATCGCTGGATCGATATTCTCAGCGAAAGCGGCTTTTCCTATTGGCAGGTTTTGCCCTTCGGGATCTGCGACGATCACAATTCCCCGTATATGTCCTATTCCTCCTTTGGAGGCAATCCCCTCTTTATCGATCCCGAGACCCTTTACCGTCAAGGGCTGATCACCAAGGCGGAATTGGACTCTCAACGGGTTTCGGATCCCTATCTTTGCCAATATGCTCTGTTAAAGGAAAAACGGATGGACTTTTTTCGCCGCATTTCCGAGACGGTGCGCGACCCCTCCGATATTCTGGATTTTGCGCAAAAGCATCCCGAGATTCGGGATACCTGCCGTTTTCTCGCTTTAAAAAAGGCAAACAACGGGGCAACCTGGCAGGAATGGACCGTAAAGGATCCCGACCCCAAGGAATAATTCGCACAAATATTGATGCAATACCATTTCCATCAGCAATGGGAGCGCCTGCACCGATACGCCGCCTTGAAGGGCATTTCCGTGATCGGTGATCTTCCCTTTTACGTTTCCCAAAACAGCTACGACGTTTACAGCGCTCCCGACAAGTTTCAATTGGACGAGGCCTATGAGCCCGCTTTCGTGGCGGGCGTTCCGCCGGATTATTTTTCCGAAGAGGGACAGCGATGGGGAAATCCCCTTTACCGATGGGAGACAATGAAGGAAGACGGCTTTCTTTGGTGGAAAAAGCGCCTTTCTTATATGCTTTCTCTGTTCGACGGTCTTCGCATCGACCATTTTCGCGCCATTGCCGCCTATTGGAGCATTCCCGCAAGGGAAAAAAGCGCCAAGGCCGGCGAATGGAAAAAGGGCCCCGGACGGGATCTGATCGATGCCATCCGAGAGGTTGCCGGAGAACAATTGATCCTTGCGGAGGATCTGGGAATCATTGACGAAGCCACAAAAGAGCTTTTGCGCTACAGCGGATTTCCCGGTATGGGAGTCTTTCAGTTCGGCTTTGACGGCAACCCGAATTCCGTACACCTCCCCCACAATTACCGGGAGAACCAGGTTGTTTACAGCGGCACGCACGATAACAATACCCTTCTCGGCTTTTTATGGGAGGCAGACGACGAATTGCGAGACAGCATTTTGGATTATCTCGGCTACCCGGCGGACGGCTGCGAGGGGGTTCTTCGTGCATTGATGATGAGCCGTGCGGGAATCGTAATTTTTCCCTTTCAGGATCTGATGAAATTCGGTGCCGACACTCGCATCAACACCCCCGGCAGAGCTGCGGGTAATTGGCAATACCGCATCACACGGGAGCAAATGGAGAAGCTGGATCGGCAAAAATACCTGCATCTAAACCGAATCTATTCCAGAACCCCATAAAAAATCGAAATCGCCCTCGGATCCGGGATCCGAGGGCGATTTTTGATCGGTTTTGATATTAAAGGGTGGTTTGAGCGCCAAAGCTGACGACGCCTGCGTGGAGAACTCCCTCCACCTGACCGAGAGATTCCACTATCTCAAGCAGCTCGGGGGTCATTTTGGTCTCCAGGCAAAGCTCAAGAACGTCACCCGAGGCGTTTTTGGACTTGACCTTCATTTTCTTCAGAGCACCGAGGGCCAATTCCACGTCCTCTCCCTTTTCTCTGCGGTAGCGAACCACCAAAAGATAGGGCGCGGAGCGAGCAGATTTTATCACCAGATAGTAAAGCAGATACAGAAGACCAAGGCCCAAGTTGGTAATCAAGGAAATATACACCAGACCCGCACCGGCCATAATGCCGACACTGACCGCCCAGAACATAAACACCGTATCGGACGGATCCTTCACCGCGGTGCGAAAGCGAACAATGGAGAGGGCCCCCACCATACCCAGGGAAAGGGTAAGGTTTGTGGTAACGGTCATAATGATCGCAGAGGTTACCATGGAAAGCAGGATCAGAGATAGAGAAAAATTGCGGTTGAACGCCACACCGTGGTAAGTGATGCGATAGATCAAGGTGATAAAGAGAGAAACAAAGAACGAAACCAAAAGGCCGACGGCGATGCGATCGCCCGTCATCGTGGTTTGAAATTCGTTCTGAAAGGTGGTCTTGAAAAATTCAACGATCATATCAAAGCTGAGCTGGTTCATACGTACTCCTTTAACTGTGCCTCAAAGCACAAACAATATTTGGAAATGGCGCAGGCGACCTTGGGAATATCTTCAAACAAGGCGGAAAGGAAGGGGGGCAAAAAGGCATCGAATTTGATTTCAAGAATGGTATGCTCCGCGGGCAAAACGCATTTTCCGAAGCCTCCCTTCTCCGCGAGAGCCTCCGAAAAAGGAGATACCGACAAATCGGAATCCAAGGTAATGCGAACGTTTCCCAAGGGATAGCAAAACGCCTTGCGGGTGTAATCCACGTAGAAATACGGGCGAAAATTTTCGTGACGGCGGCGAAACAGAAACTCTCGAATCAAGGGAGAATCCCCCTCAACCTCATCAAAGGAGCGGGAGCAAAGGAGGCGGGCATCCACAGCTGAGAGCGGAGTTGACGTTTTGATACAGCCCGAGCCGATCTTTGCCTTTTTTTCAAGACAAACGTAATCAAGTGAGCGGTTATAGAAGCGGATGCGGTATTTTTCTCGGTTATCGAGCCCCTCCACCTTATCGAAATACGAGGCGGCGGTGAGAGAATCAAAATACAGACTTCGAATGGCATAGCCGCCGAATTCATCGGTATGGCGATCCCTTTGCATAACCTGTGCCAATCGCAATTCCAAAAGCCTTGCCGTGGCAGAGGCAATATAAAACTTTAATTCGTGACGAAGCAACCTTCAAGCCCCTTCCGTTTTTTTCTCACAGACATACCGAGGCAAATTTCGGAATAAACTGTTCTGACGATTATTTTATCAAAAAGTGACATTCTTGTCAACCGGAGGCCGTATGAAAAAAATCCTTTCAAGGATCCGTCTGATTTCCATCCTTCTTTTCGTTCTTTTCCCGCTCCTTTTCTCCTGCGATCAGAGTCCTCCCGAAAGCATCTTTCCCGAAAACGCTCCCTGCCGATATGAGGTAAGAGGGCGGCTCGACGGCTTTGAAATCATCGGCACCCTGTTTTTTGATGAAGACGGCTCGATACGATTTCTTCACCAAAAGGAAAACACCCCTCTTTTCGGAATGGAGGAAGCATTCCGAGACGGAAGGCTTTTCGTTTCCTATCGGGGACTGAGCTGGGATTCCGACGAGGCGGACACCTCGTTTTACAAGCTGTTTTGTGTTTTGGATGATTTTCGCCGACAAAGCGAGGCTCCTCTTCCTGCCGAGAAGATCGACGGAAAGGAGCTCTGCGCCAAAAAAATTCCCTTTCGGGACGGAGAAGTGACGCTGTTTTTCAACAAAAAAGGCCTTACTCCTTATAAAATGATCGCAGGGGCACGGGAATTGGAGCTTGAACTGTTCTTTTTTGACCCCGCTTCGTAGAATATCCCCGCCGTTGTGCATACAATATCATCAAACGGAATAAAAGCAAAAACGCATGGTAACAATATGAACAAACATCAAATGCGTTTGGAGTGAAAAAATTGACCGTAAAACGAGGAGATATTTATTACGCCGATCTCAGCCCCGTCGTGGGATCCGAGCAGGGTGGAATCCGCCCCGTTGTCATTGTTCAAAACGACATCGGAAACAAGCACAGTCCCACGGTGATCGCCGCTGCCATCACCAGCAAAACGGAAAAAACCAAGTTGCCGACTCACATAGAAGTTGTCGCTTCCGAAAACGGATTAAACAAAAACTCTATTATTCTGTTGGAGCAAATACGTACCATCGACAAAAAAAGACTCAAGGAAAAGATGGGTCATCTGGAGGAGGCAACCATGGCACAGGTGAATGCCGCCATTCACATCAGCTTCGGTCTGAACGGATAAAAATCAGTACAGCATCAAGCCTCTTTCCAAAAAGCGATTTCGGTATTCTCTCTGCATTTCTTCATCCAGCAGGGAGCGTGAGAAATCAAGCATAATACTTTTGACGGAAGAATACTCCGCACAGAACTCGGCAAGACGGTCGGGGATTTCGCTGTTGATCCCCGCTATCACGGGTATGCGGATCCGAAACGGAATTTCTTTTCGGCACATCTCCCGCAAGGTGCTTTCAACACCGAACAAAGAATAAAAGGGGCAAAGTTTTTTGAGAACCTCTTGATCGGGCGTATGAAAATTCACCACAAAAAGATCGCACACCTCCCCGACACTGACCGCAACGTGCCGTTCAACGTCACCGCAGGTCCAGATCTGAAGACTCATTTTCTTCTCCTTCAGAATTCTTCCGACTTCAAGGCAAAAGCGATCGTGACGAAGCGGCTCGCGCCCCAAAAAGGTGATTCCCAGCTTTTGAGTTGCGCACCACCTTTGCTCATCAAGCAAATAAGAAGCCAGATCATGGGCGGAATACGAGTTTTTTTCTTCATTCTCCTCCCACAAAGACTCCCGCACGGACGGAAGAAGAGGAAACGGCGTGCAGGAAGCCGTACACGTTCCGCGGCAAGCAGCAAACACAACGCCCGTTCGCGTTCCCTCTCCCAAATCGGTTCTGTAATGATAAAATCCTTGAATGGGTACCATCGATTCACCTCCTGACCGCATTGTAGCAGATCATCGGAAAAAGGTAAAGAGTTTTGACATATTCCTTTTTCGCGATGCATACATTCATACAAAGAAAATGCGGAGGAAATCGGTAATGAAAGCGAACACATCCATTTATCAGGACATTTCGGCAAGAACGAACGGGGATATTTATTTGGGCGTTGTCGGCCCCGTCAGAACGGGAAAATCGACCTTCATCAAGCGTTTTATGGAGAAGCTGGTTCTCCCTCAAATGGAAGAGGGCTCCGCCAAGGAACGGGCCAAGGATGAAATGCCCCAAAGCGGATCGGGAAAGATTGTTATGACCACCGAGCCGAAATTCGTACCGGAGGATGCCGTTCGCATTCAAATCGATGACGGTCTCGGCTTTCGTGTAAAGCTTGTGGACTGCGTCGGCTTTACAGTTCCGGAGGCATCGGGGCTCACCGATGAGGGCAGTTTTCGGATGGTAAACACTCCGTGGTCCAAAAGTCCCCTCCCCTTTCCCGAGGCGGCAAGGCTGGGGACGGAGAAGGTGATACGCGAGCATTCCACCATCGGTGTGGTTGTCACCACGGACGGTAGCTTCGGCCAGATTCCGCGGAGCTCTTATCCCGGCGCCGAGGAGGAAGTCATCAATGCCATGAAGGAAACGGGAAAGCCCTTTGTTATTTTGCTGAATTCCCAGCATCCCGAGGAGGAAGAAACGCAAAATCTCGCGACTTTTTTACAGGAAAAGCATAAGGTTCCCGTTTTGGCAAAAAACTGCTTTGCTATGGAGGAGAACGATTTTCTTGACGTTCTCGGAAAGATCGTATTGGAATTCCCCCTGCGGGAGATTCGGGTACAGCTCCCGACCTGGCTCTTATCGCTTCCCGAGGACCAAGATGAAAAAAAATCCATTTTGAATGCCGTTTGCCATACCATAGAGGGTCTGCAAAAAACGGGCGAATACTTCACCGCTTTGGAAGAGCTGAGGTCAATCGAAGGAATTCAGCAAATCAAACCTCTTGTTTCGGATCTTGGCACGGGCAGGATCAATCTGGGCATGGATACAGACGAGTCCCTTTATTGGAAAATTCTCAGCGAAGGGAGCGGAATTGAGATCCGCTCCAAGGAAGAGATGCTCAAAGTCTTTTGCACGCTCGCTCAGAAAAAGCTTCAGCTTGACCGTTTGGAATCGGCTCTTCGGGACGTGGAGGAGAACGGCTACGGAATCGTTCCTCCTTCTCTGGAAGAAATGAAGTTGGAGGAGCCGAAGATCGTTAAGCAAGCCGGCGGTTACGGGGTGAAGCTGAAGGCCAGCGCGCCCTCCATCCATATGATCCGCGCCAATATTGAAGCGGAGATTTCCCCCATTGTCGGCAGTGAACGGCAGTCGGAAGACATCGTAAAATTCCTGCTGGAGGAATTCACCGAGGATCCCACCAAGATCTGGGATTCCAATCTATTCGGAAAAAGTCTTTACGAATTGGTAAACGAGGGCTTGAACACCAAACTCAACCATATGCCCGCCGATGCAAGGCTGAAGCTTTCGGAGACCCTGCAAAAGATCATCAACGACGGAAGCAGCGGATTGATCTGCATCATTTTATAAGCTGAAAGATTCCCCGATACCCGCACAGGTCTTTGTACCGCAAGGACACAGAGCACGGGCATCGGGGATCTTCTTTTTTGTTACTTCTTTCTTTTCAAAATGGATTGAATTTATCCGAAGTTCGTGTTATAATAAAGTGAATATTTATTTTTCCGTTTTGGAAAAATACCCCATCGGGTGCTTGCAGACAGGGCAGATTTGCGGTGCCGAGTCGCCCGTATAATGATGGCCGCAGTTTTGACAGATCCAGATCTTTTCCGTTCCGCCCGAAAACAAGGAATTGTTCTCCAGCTGCAAAAGAAGAGATCGAAATCGTTTTTCATGCTCTGCTTCGATCTTCCCCACCATTTCAAAGGTGGCGGCAATCTCCTTCAGCCCCTCTCTTTCGGCTTCCGCAGCGAAATCCGGGTACATGATTCGGTTCTCGTGGAATTCCGCTTCCGCGGCATGCAAAAGATTCTGACTTGTGGTTTGAATGCATTCCAGCAGATCCAAATAGATTTTAGCGTGGGCCTTTTCGTTTTTGGCCGTTTCCAAGAAAATATCCGACAGTACCGAAAGTCCTTCCTTTCGCGCCCTTTCCGCAAAGAATTCATACAGGAGGGCAGCGCTCGCCTCTCCGTTTACCGCAGCTCTGAGGTTTTGCTCCGTTTTGGTTCCTTTCATCAAAAACACTCCTTTCCTGCGGTTATTTTTTCCGAAAAACCATTCATTATGCAAAGGTGTATTATGAATCTCTATTCCGTAACACAACTAAAGGATCTTTTGGAACGGCACGGATTTTTCTTCAAGAAAAATCTCGGCCAGAATTTCCTTTTAAATGAAAGCACAGCCTTGCGTATCGCAAGCTCCGCCTTTGAAACGCTCTCTCACAAGAAAAAGACCTTGGCCGTGGAGATCGGTCCCGGTGCAGGGGCTCTGACACTGCAGCTCTCGGAGCTTTTTGACCGCGTGGTTGCCATTGAGATCGATCCGCATCTGATTCCGATTCTGGAAGAAAGCCTTGCGGGAAGGGATAACGTTACCGTTATGAATACCGATGCCCTTCGCTTCGATTACAAGGCCTTGGAGAGGGATTTTCCCGATTACGAAATTGCGGTTTGCTCCAACCTGCCCTATTATATCACCAGTGAATTGATTATGCGGTTTTTGGAGAGCGAAGTCCCCTTTGCCTCGGTGACGGTCCTCATTCAAAAGGAAGCCTGCGCCCGTCTGATCTCAAAGCCCGGCTGTGCCGATTACGGCTCAATCACCGCCGCTGTTTCCTACTATGCCCGAGCGGAAAAGCTTTTCTTGGTGGGGCCCGGAAATTTCATCCCGAAGCCGAAGGTGGATTCCGCCGTACTCCGTTTGATCCCTCACGCTCACCCACCCGTTGAAGTAATGCAAGAATCCTTCTTCTTCAAGATCATCCGTGCCGCCTTTTCCGCACGCAGAAAAACCCTACCGAATGCTCTCGGGGTTGCCTTGGGGGAGCTCTTCACCAAGGAAGAAATTGCCGCCGCCTTAGAGGAATGCGGGATCTCGCTGACAGAGAGAGGTGAAAATCTCTCCTTGAATCAATTTGCGGTTTTGTCCAATACGCTTTGTAAAATAAAGGATAGAAAATGAAAAAAATTACCGTCTTTTTTGCCGCTCTTTTGGCGGTGCTCTCCTTCACCGCGGCCCCCAAGGCCGCTAAAATTGAAAATCTGGAAAGCATTTATGCAGGCCTTACCGCAAGTATTTATAAGCCCTATTACGAAAAATCGCCTTATTACGAGGCTTATCGGAAGGAAATCGAGGCCTTAAGCGACTTTCTCAAGCAGCCCGAGCATCCTCAAGAGGAGATCGATCGGCATCACGAGGCCATCCGAATGGCCTTTGCCAATCTGATGCACGACAGCTTTGATTATTCCGCCCTTTTTGAAATTGCCGAATTTTACAAGAAAATGGATCTTTCCCTTTTCACGGAGGATTCCCGTCGCGGTCTGGAAAAAGCGATGGAAGCTGTGTTCTATGAATTGAAAACACCCACGGTATATCAAAGAGGAACCTTCGATACGGAGCTTTCTTACCGAAGCGTTGTTCAAGAAAACATTGATTCGGTCGAGGAGAGCTTTTTGAGGGCTTACAGCGCTCTTTCCTTCGTGCCACCCGAGGGACCGATCTCAAAAGATAAGCTTGAGGCTGTTTTGAACCTATGCCAAACGACAGCAAGAAAGGATCAGATGAGCCAAAGTATCAAGTGGCCTGCCTATGAAAAGGCCGTTACCTCCGTTACGGCAACGCTGGAATCGCCCTCGGCCGACGAGGCCTTCTGCGGGGAGCAGGCTGTGCTGCTTTTGGATGCTTATCGGAATTTGCTTTTGGACGTATTGGATTTTATGCCTGTTTCCAAATACGTCAATTACTTTGCCACCTTTGACCCCAATACCTACGTTTCCCAAACCTGGAGTCAATTTGCCGCCGCGGTTTTTGCGTTGGAGGACGTTTCGTTACGCTACCATTTCTTTTACACAAGAGAGAGTTGTGATGCCGCTTCCTTCCGCCGTCAGACCGACCTGTATTTCTCCACCATCACCGCCGAGGCTCAAGAAGCCTTGGAGCAGCTGATTCCCCTCAGCGACTTTGAAGCGCTGCACTCTCTTTGCAACCGTTATCGCGGACTAAAGGTCACCGTCGGGCTGGAACTCAAGCACAACAAGGTGATGCTTGCGGTTTCCCGCGGACTCTCCTTGCTTTCCGATCCCGAAAGCACCGGCAGTGACGTTGCCGCGGCTTTAGCGGATTTACAGGAAATTGTCAGCGAATACGAGAGAGCTTTGGAATTTTTAAATGAAAACGGAACGGCCACGGATCTTCAAAACCGAAAAGCCATGCAGTTGACCCTGGTGTTTTCGCTGGTTTCCGTTGTGCTTGCTTTGGGCTTTGCGGTTTCCGCCTCCTATAAAAAGAACGGAAGGATCGATTTGAACTGATGGAAAATACGTACAGAATCGCGGAGCTGGTGATTCGGATGAAGCCCGAATACGCCCCCCTTCTCCCGCAATCCGAAGCCTATCGCTACGATGGAAGGGAGGAGTATGACTATCGAATTCATATCAGCGAAGAAATGTACCTCGAATATGAAAAGAGATTTCCCGAGGCAGATCGACCGCTGATCGAATATATGATGACGGGAGCCCAATTTTATTCCGCGCTGATCCATCGGCAAGGACTTCTGCTCCACGCCTCTGCCGTGGAGCTGGACGGCAAAGCCTATTTGTTCTCCGCCCCCAGCGGAACGGGAAAATCTACCCATACCTCCCTTTGGCTGAAGGAATTTGCTCCCCGTGCTCGGATTTTGAACGACGATAAGCCCGCTTTGCGCCTGCAAGACGGGAAATTCTACGTTTACGGAACCCCTTGGAGCGGAAAATCCGATCAAAGTCTCAACCTTAAGGTCCCCCTCCAAGGGATCGCCTTTTTATCCCGCGGAGAAGAAAACCGAATTTCTCACGCTTCCTCGCTTTTTGCCATCCGCTCCGTTTTGGAGCAAACCGTACGCCCCAAGGAGCCCTCGGCGGCCTCCATGCTGATGGATCTGATCAATCAATTGGTGCAATACGTTCCCATTTATACATTGCAGTGCAATATGGAGCCCGAGGCGGCTCACGTTTCCTATCAAACCATGTTAAAAGGAGAAATGCTATGAAAATCAAGGACGGATACCTGCTAAAGGAGATTGCGGGAAATCACGTGGTCATTCCCGTGGGAGCACTGGATTTTGACGGTATGATCAGCTTAAACGAAACCGGTGTTTTTCTTTGGCGTCTTTTGGAAAAAGGATGTACCCAAGAAGAAGCCGTAGAGAAGCTGCTTCTGGAATACGAGGTTTCCGAGGAAATTGCCGAAAAGGACGTGGGCGCCTTTTTGGAGATGCTGAAAAAAGAAAACATTCTCCATGAATAAAAGCATTCGCTTTGAGGAAATCATCCCCCTCATTCGGGAAGAGATCCAAAAAGGAAATTCATTTTCCTTTACAGCCTTCGGAAGCAGTATGCATCCCTATATCCGAGGCGGAAAAGATAAGGTCTGCCTTTCACCGCTCACCTCTCCTCCCAAGGAGGGAGACGTTGTTTTTTATCAACGGGAAAACGGAGCCTTCGTTCTGCACCGTATCATAAAGATCAAAAACGGGCAATATATTATGTGCGGAGACAACCAATTCTCACGGGAATTCGGAATTCGCGCAGAGCAGATCATCGCACGGCTTTCCTTTGTGGAACGAAACGGGAAAGCGATTCGTCCCTCCTCCTTCTCTTCCCAATGCTATCGGTTTTTTTTACCTCTGAGAAGATTTCTTCTGCATCTGCGCTACGCTTTGAAAAAATTGCTTTCATAGCAAGGGCTGCGGAGGATTTACATGCACATTATCAAAACCGTCAACGGGAGCAGAGGAAAATGGATCGAGGGCTTTCTTCGTCATTTATATCACGGGCACGTATTTGAAAGCTCGGCAACCCTCTCCTACTACTTCTTGTTTTCGGTCTTTCCCTTGGCCATCTTCTTCAGCGCCTCCTTTTCCACCCTGAATCTCAGCGTGGATTCCCAAGGCGTTTTAACGGGCTTCGTGCCCGATCGCATTCTGGAGGTTTTGGAGAATTATTTGGAGGAGGTCGCCTACGGAAACACCTTTTCGCTGATCCTTTTGAGCTCTTGTCTGACGGTTTATTCCTTGGGAAAGGCTCTTCAAACCATGCGCAGAAAATTCCGCGCGGCGTATGGCTTGAAGAACCGTTCTCAATCGGTATGGCAATGGATGATATCCTTTGTTTTCGTATGTCTGCTTTTGATCTCCTTTTACGCCATGCTTTTTATTATTGTGGCGGGAAATTATATTTTTCGCTATTTTCTCGCTCTGTTTCCTCTATTGGAAAAAGCTTTGCCGTCCTTTCAGTTCCTTCGTTTTTTTGCCGTAACCTGCTATCTCTTTTTCGTTCTTTTGGGGCTGTATTACGCCCTGCCGGGGATCAAACTCCAAACGAAAGACGTGTTGCCGGGCACCCTGTTTTCTTTGGTTTCGTGGGTCCTCCTTTCCTATCTGTTTTCCCTTTATCTGGATCGCTTCAGTAATTTTCAAACGCTGTACGGCTCCTTGGGTGCTATGATCGCCCTTTTGACTTGGCTGTTTCTGATCAATCTGATCCTTTTGACCGGAGCCGCTCTGAATTCTTTTTATTTTGTAAACAAAGGAAGTGCCGCATGATCAACACCACCCTATGTTATTTGGAAAAAGACGGTTCTTATTTGATGCTTCACCGTATCAAAAAGGAAAACGACGTAAACCGCGACAAATGGATCGGAATCGGCGGAAAATTTATGGATCGAGAAAGCCCTGAGGAATGCATACGCCGCGAGATCCTTGAAGAAACGGGGCTGATTCCCGATGCCCTTCGTTATCGTGGGATCATCACCTTTGTTTCGGACCGCTTTGAAACGGAATGGATGCACCTGTTTACCTCTGATCGCTTTCACGGCAATATGATCCCCTGCGATGAGGGGGTATTGGAGTGGGTGAAAAAAGAAGAGCTTTCCCGCCTCCCCCTATGGGAGGGTGATCATATTTTTTTGGATCTGATCCAAAAAGACTGCCCCTTTTTTTCTCTGAAATTGGTTTATCGGGGAGATCGCCTTCACTCGGCTGTTTTAAATGAAAAGGAAATTTTGCGATGATTTCGCATTTCTTACTGTCCCGCCTTTCGGCGGGGCTTTTTTTGTTCTGAAAAAGAGAAGCGGCGCATATAGTGTATCAGATTGTGAGGAACCAAAAATGAACGGACTGAAAAAGCACATCGCCTTTTTTCCACCGAGGATCCGCAAAGCGCTGGAGGCCTATCCCGATTGGGGCTGCATTTCGGAGATCCGCCTTCGCGGAGATATGCCCCTTTCTCTGACCCACTTTCGGGGAAACGTATTTTTAAACGAAAGCGGAGAGCAGGAAACGCCCCAAAATGCCTTACGCGCCACAAAGGAGGAGATTCGGCTTTTTGTATTGGCCTTTTGTCGCGGAAACGTTTATCGGTATTTCGACACCTTCAAGGACGGCTTTTTGGTTGATGAGGACGGATATCGCTTGGGGCTGAGCCCCGGAAAAAAGCAGCGCTCTTTCCGCTTGCCCGAGGACTTTGAGGGAGTGAACCTGCGGATTCCGCGAATGATACGCGGCGCCGCCAAGGAGCTGTTAACGCATTTTTCTCATCAAAAGCTTGAATCCACCCTCCTCCTCTCCGCCCCCGGTGCCGGCAAAACCACCTTACTGAGAGATCTTGCCATCACCCTTTCCGTGGAAAGCGCTCCTTGGCAAGCCAAGCGTGTCTGCGTCATCGACGAGCGGGAGGAGCTGTTTCCCGATGCATTTCGGGCATCTGCGGGGCTTTGCGATATTCTGAGCGGTTATTCCAAGGCTGAAGGAATTGAAATTGCCACGAGGCTTTTTTCTCCCGAGGTGATGATTCTGGACGAGATCGGCGGCCAAGAAGATGCATCTGCCATATTATCCGTTTGCAGCAGCGGATGCATCTTTTTTGCCTCGGCCCACGCCCGCACACTGCAGGAGGCAAAGCAGAGGCCTTTTTTGAAGCTCCTTTTGGAAGCGGGGGTGTTTTGTCATTTGGCACTTCTTGAAAAATCCGACACCGCCGATTTTCACAGCCGCATTTATTTTTCAAGTGCCTTATGAAGCTCTTCGGAATTCTTTTTCTTTCACTGATCCCGATTCTCCTGGGACTCTTTCGAAGAAGCGCCATCATCAAAAACGGCGGGATCCGCAAGGGCCTGATTTTATTGTTCGAAAGCATCCAATTTGAGATCGATACCTTTTTGCGCCCTCAGGAGGAGATTTTCACCAGATTCCAAAATCGGGACTTGGAGGAAATCGGCTTCCTACCGCTCTTGCGGCAAGAGGTACGAAGCGATCCTTGCTTTGCTCTGAAGCGCTGTGCCGAGCTTCTGTTGGCAGAGGGATCCTTTACCGAGCGGGAAAGAGAGATGCTCTCGGATTTTTGCGAGCATTTCGGAACCCAGTCCAAAGCCGCCCAATCAGAGGACTGTCAAAGGCTTCTTTCGGTACTGCGGGAGGAGGAAGTGCGGGAACGCGAAAAGGGAAAGACCGATGCCTCGGTTTCTTTGGCGGGAGGGATCTGTCTCGGAATTGCTTTGTTTATTCTACTGATCTGATAAGGAGAAAACAATGGACGTAACCTTGATGTTGAAAATCGCGGGAGTCGGAATGCTTTCGGGGGTTTTATGTCAGATTCTGAAAAGCAACGGAAAAGAGGAGCAGGCAGGATTCGTTACCTTAGGCGGGATTATTTTGGTGCTTTTGATGCTGATCGGAGAAATCTCCGCTCTCATCAATACGGTACGCAACACGTTTGGCATATGAACGCTGTATTTTCGGCTTGCTTTTTTGCCATTTTTACGGTGATTCTTCTGGGGATCTCCGAGCACATTTCCCCTCGCTTCAAGGCTCCGATGCTGGCGGGAGCCGGTATTCTCCTTTTTTTGATCATGCTTTATTACTTTGCTCCGGTTTTGAAAAAGCTCAGAGAAATCGCAGATTACGCCGCCATGGGAGAAGGATTTTCTATACTTTGGAAGGGTCTCGGTGTTTCCCTTGCGGTCTCCGTTACCGCATCCTTTTGCCGCGATCTTGGAGAAGAAGGCGTGGCCTCCAAGCTGGAAATGTGCGGTAAGGGAGCGGTGCTTTCGCTGACCCTTCCGATTCTGGAGGACGTTTTGGATCTGATCGGGGAGATGCTGGGATGAAACGAATACGGATCGGAATTTTTATCATCGCCGCGATGCTCTTTGTGCTTCCCTTCTCCGTCTCTGCGGCCCAAGATGACGATATCCGAGCGTTTTCGGATTTTGATTCTCTTTGGGACGCGCTTCCTTCCGAAGTCGAGTGGGAAGGCGTTCAAGCTCTTTTGGAGGGAGAGGATCCCAAGGGAATCTTTGCGTATTTCGGAGAAAAGATCTTGGCATACTGCAAGGAAGGCTTTCAAAAGCAGATCGGCTTTTTCATCGGTCTTTGCCTGATTCTTTTGATCAGCGCCGTAACCGAAAGCGTCAAGGACAGCTTTTCCCCTTCGCTTCGCGGAGCCTTCGATCTTCTGTTTCTTCTTTCGGCAACGGTGTTTTCCTATGAGCATTTTTCCGAAACTCTCTCGGAGGCCGCAATGGCCACCGAGGGGATCGCATCCTTTATGATCGCCGTGCTTCCCGTTAACGCCATGCTTCTGACCCTTTCGGGCTCCGTAAAAACCGCCGTTGCTCAAAACACCAATATCAGCCTTGTACTTTCCATATTTTCCACCTTAATCCACAGCGTTCTGATGCCCCTTTGCAAAGCGCTTTTCTGTTTTTCCTTCCTATCGGGTCAAGAGAAGTCCCCCTTGAAGGGTATGATCGTCTTTGGTAAAAAGACCGTCAAAACCATCTGCATTTTCTGCTTTTCCACCTTGCTTGGTATTCTGGGACTGACTCACGCGCTGGCAAGCTCGGCCGATTCGGTGGCCATGCGCTCCGTTCGCTTTGCGGCAGGAACCTTCATTCCCATTATCGGATCCGCCGTGGGTGAGGGCAGCAAAACCCTCGGTGCCTCACTCCGACTTGTAAAAACACAGTGCGGAGTGCTTTGTATCGCGGTGCTTGCGATTCTGATCCTAAAGCCATTGTTGCTTCTGTACATACAAAAGCTGTTTCTGAGCTTTGCCGCCTCCGTGGGTGAAATTCTGGGGGAGAGCCGTTGCAGCGGATTTTTCCGATCCATCGGACAAGTATTGGATCTGATCGCGGCTCTTCTGATCTCGCAAGGCTGCTATTTGATCTTTTATATCACTCTTTTTATCAACAGCGGAGGAAATCTGTAAATGGAACGCTTCTCCTACGTACTGATCCTGTATTCCGTTCTTTCGGTACTTCTGCGTTTCTTTTTTCCGAAAGAGGAAAAATCGCCTCTTTATCCTCCCCTGCAATTTCTCCTTTCTCTCTTGGTACTGCTGTCCATTTTCTCTCCCATCACTTCCCTGTTCCGAAATAACCCCTTTGAAAACTTGCAGCTCCCCGAAGAAATCACAGAGGAGGACAGCAGTCACAGAAGGCTTTTGGAAAAGACCTTAACTCGTATGCAGGAAAGCGCTCAACGGGCCTTTCCCGAGAAGGAATTTCACCTGACGATGACCGTGAGCGAAGGACAGATCCCCCTTGGGATCACCGTTCATTGCAAAACCGAAGAAACGGGGCTTGCCGTAGCCGGCTTTTTGGAAGCCAACTATTCCCTGTTCTGCACTTATCAAACCGAGGAAACGTAAATGAAAGATACGAAAATTAAAATCCATCAAAAAAACATGCCGATTTTGATCATTTGTTTATGCTTGGGAATCATTTTTCTCTTTCTTTCCGAATATCATTTGGATGAGGAGAGAGGCGATCTCTCAGATGATTTCGACGAGGATGCCTACACCGCTATTTTGGAAGACAAGCTGAAAAACATCTTGGAGGAGATGGATGGAGTCAGTCAGGTAAACGTGATGATTACGCTGGAGGGCGGAAGATATTACCGCTACGCCATCGGATCCAGCAAAAGCCTGAACGGCTCGTTGGAAAGCTCCGAGACCTTTTTGCAGCTTCAGAAGGACTCGGGAGGCAATTCCGCTCCGATTCTTACAGAGGTTCTTCTTCCCAAGGTAAAAGGAGTCAGCGTGGTTTGCCAAGGAGCCGAGGACGATGCGATTCGCGGGAGAATGATCCGACTGATCGCCAGCACTCTTGATCTCAATGCCAATCAAATCTATGTGACAAAATAAGGAGGCTACATACCATGAAAAAGCTAAAAAAAATGCATCTTATCGACCCCATCGAGGAAGCAACATCGGAGGAAACTGCCCTGGAGGCGGTTGAGGAGGCAATGGAAGCCGAGGAGGCGGCCTTTCCCGACATCGGAAAATGGTTTGAAAGGGTGAAGGAAAAAATCAAGCCCTTTCCCTGGAAAAAGATCAATGCCAAAAATGCCCTGATCGTCGGTTGTCTCGTTCTGGTGGCGGTGGCCGGCTATCTGAATGCCCGCTTCGGTGCTCCCACAGAGAATCCCGAGGTCAACGATCCGCCCGAGAGCCCCGTGGTGGAAAATACCGAAAACGAGAATTTCTTTGCTACAGCCGTCATTGACCGAGAGAGAGCACGCGGCGAAGCGCTGGAGGTTTTGGTAAACATCACCGAGGATGAGGCTGCCAGCGAAAGCGCCAAGAGCGATGCTTTTACCCAAATGGAGCGCATCGCCAACGAAACCAGCTGGGAGATCGACATTGAAAATCTGGTCAAAGCCAAGGGCTTTCAGGAATGCGTTGCCATCATCAACAACGATACCGCCAACATCGTGGTGGAATCCGACGGTTTGACGGCGGGACAGATCGCCCAGATCAAGGAAATCGTCTATCTGGAATCCTCCATCCAGCCGAAGGATATTAAAATCATCGAAAGAAGCGGAACGGGTACCGGAACCGCCTCTTAAAAAAAATGAGCAACCGAAAATGGTTGCTCATTTTTACGTAATTCACTTAAACTCTTTGGTAAAGGTATTTTTGCATTTTTGACAGCGGATGTCAAATAGGCCGCTGCGCTTGGGCATTTTGATCGGCGCCTTACAATGAGGGCACTTAAAAAACCGCATGGTCTTGCGCTCGCGAAAACGATAGGAAATATGGCGGAAGAAAAGCTTTACTTTTTGCAACAGGCTGTAATACCGCGCATTTTCCCGACGTCGTTTCAACAGATCCTTGGAAAACATCCGAAAGAAAACCAGAAAAATCAGCACCCACTCCAGCGTGGAAACAGCAAAGCTTCGGAGAGGAAGATTGATAACGGCAAGGCCGAGAGCGGCAAACAGAAGATGACGGTTCAAGGTATCCGTTCCGTATCGTCCGTTCATAAAACGCAAAAAAGATATGCGAAGGCGGGAAAAAAAGCTCATCTCCTTCTCCTTCCTCCCGAAACCAGTGCCAACAGCCTGAGAAACTGAAGCAAGGTATACGCCAATGCCGCAACGTAGGTCATGGCCGCCGCCGTTAAGGTCTTTCTTGCTCCCACCAGTTCCTCCCCCACCAAGAGATTTCCTTCTCGAATGGCGCTCATGGCACGGTGTGAGGCATCCAGCTCCGTGGGGAGGGTAACCAGCTGAAAGACCACGCTGAGACCGAAAAAGAGCACTCCCGCCATGGCAATCGGATAACCGTAGGGAAAGGCGGCGACACCGCTTAAAAGAAGCCCAATCAAAATCATGGGAACGGAGAGCTTGGTGCCGATATTGGCAATGGGAACAATGGCGGTGCGAATGCGAACCGGAACGTAGTTTTTCGCATGCTGAACAGCGTGTCCCGCCTCGTGAGAGGCTACCCCGATGGCGGCGGTGGATTTGGAATCGTAGACCGAATCCGAAAGGTACACGGTATTGTCCCGCGGGTCATAATGATCGGTAAGGTTTCCCGAAACACGCTCTACACGAACTCCGAATACGCCGTTCTGCTCCATCACACGGCGAGCCGCCTCCGCTCCCGTGATCCCCATGGAGGAGATCTGAGCGGAATACTTTCGGAAGGTGCTGTTCACCAGCGAGGCGGCAATCATCGAGCCGATGGATGCCAAAACGACAAACAAATATCCGAATACTTCAAAAAAATACAAAAATTCTCCCATAATGCTCCTTTCCCGTTACGGCAGTTGAATCTTGGGCTTTTTACTGCTCTTTTTGTACAAAACGAATTTATTCCCGATGGTCTGAACACCGCAGCATCCCAAAAGCTCACAAATATGATCGGACACCTCGCGGGGGGATTCATCCGAATTTTCAAGAACGGTCACCTTGATCAATTCATTTTTTTCCAAGCCCTCCCGAAGCTGTGTTAAAAAAGCATCGTCCAAATAGCCTGCCTTCCCCACTTGATATTTTGCGGGAAGTGCATTGGCAAGACCTCTTAAATATGCTCTCTGTTTTCCTGTTAATTCCATAAAATTCTCCGTAGCTATAATTACTCATTTTTTAATATTTTATCCCTTTCTTTCTTCTTTGTCAACCGCAGGATCTTGAACTTTCCGAAACGCGGCTGTTTACAAGATGAGAAATTCTTGTAAAAATCCAAAAAAATACGGAAAATGCAACAATTATTCATAACGGGTTAAAATAGATTTGTTAGAATCTTGCTTATTAAATTTGATGAAAGGGATTACTATGCTCAACCTTATCGACGTCAAAAAAGACTATCTTTCCGCAAGCGATACGATAAAGGCCTTAAAGAGTGTTTCTCTGCGCTTTCGTGAAAGTGAATTCGTCTCCATTTTAGGCCCCTCGGGTTGCGGTAAAACCACTCTTCTGAACATCATCGGCGGCTTGGATCACTATACCTCGGGAGATCTGGTTATCAACGGACGAAGCACCAAGGATTTTCGCGATTCCGATTGGGATACCTACCGCAATCACTCCATCGGCTTTGTTTTCCAAAGCTACAACCTCATTCCGCACCAAAGCGTTTTGGCCAACGTGGAATTGGCTCTGACGCTCTCGGGCGTTTCCAAGTCCGAGCGGAGGAAAAAGGCCATTGCCGCCTTGGATAAGGTCGGTTTGAAGGATCAGATCAAAAAAAGACCCAATCAGCTTTCGGGCGGCCAGATGCAGCGCGTTGCCATTGCCCGCGCACTGGTCAACAATCCCGACATTCTCCTGGCTGACGAGCCCACGGGAGCCTTGGATTCCGTAACCAGCATTCAGATTATGGAATTGCTCAAGGAAATCTCGAAGGAAAAGCTGGTGATTATGGTTACCCATAACCCCGGTCTTGCCGAGGAATACTCCACCCGTATCATCAAGCTTTTGGACGGCAAGGTGGTGGATGACACCGCGCCCGTCACGGAGGAAGAGATCCGCCAAGCCGAGATCAAAAAAGGCTCCCGAAGCGCTGTCAAAGAAAAAAAGCCCTCTATGTCTCTTTTCACCGCTCTTTCCCTTTCCATGAACAATCTGATGACCAAAAAGGGGCGTACGATTCTGACATCCTTTGCCGGCTCCATCGGTATCATCGGAATTGCTATGATCCTCTCTCTTTCCAACGGAATCAACGCCTATATTCATGCCGTCCAAGAAGAAACCCTCTCCAGCTACCCCATTGCCATTCAAGCGGAATCGGTGGATATGACGGCTTTGATGATTTCCCTGATGGGAATCAATCAGAAGGAATCCGAAAACGCCCACGATCTGGACGCGGTGTATTCCTCCAGCGTTATGAGCGAAATGATCAATTCTCTTAACAGCGCCAAGATGCAGACCAATAATCTGACCTTGTTCAAAAAGTTTTTGGAGGAAAACGAGGAGATCCGTGAATACATCTCCAACATTCAGTATTCCTACGATCTGAATATGCAGATCTACACCAAGGATGAAAACGGCGCCATCGTCAAAAGCGACGTTGAGGAAATGATGACCCGAATTATGGAGGGTATGGGCTTTGATGGCAGCTTGATGGGCACCGGCTCCTCCGCTCAGAGCTTCGGATCCATTCCCCTTTGGCAGGAAATGCTCGCCGAAAGGGACGGAACGGGAATCAGCTCCCTTGTGAAGGATCAGTACGATCTGGTTTACGGCGCCTGGCCGAACGAATACAACGAGGTTGTACTTGTGGTCAACGATCGCAACGAATTGAGCGATTTGGTGCTTTGCGGCCTCGGCTTGATCTCCACTGAGGAAATCTTGGAGGAAATGATCGCTTCCGGCAAGGGTGAAATGCTGGACACCGCCGTCAAATCTTGGAGCTATGAGGACATTTGCTCCAAAAAATTCAAGATCTTTTTGCCCTCGGAGCTGTATCAAAAGAACCCCGCAGGCGGCTATACTCTCTTGACCGAAACCCAAAACGGAATGGAATATTTGTTTGGCGGAGATCGCGGAGTTGACATCCGTATCAGCGGTATCATCCGTCAAAACGAGGACGCAGGCTCGGGTATGCTGACGGGGGCCTTGGGCTACACCGCCGATCTTACAAAGCATCTTTTGAACAAGATCGAATCCAATTCGCTGATCCGCGAGCAGCTTGAAAATCCGGACCGCGACGTCTTATTGAACCTTCCCTTCCTTCCCGAAGATTACGTGGAGGAGGCGGATGACGTAAAGATTCAGAAGATCCGCGATTATTTGAACTCTCTTTCAACCGAGCAAAAGGCAGAGATCTTCATTGAATTTTCCTCCGTTCCCACCAAGGAGTATTTGGATCTTGCCGTACAATCCGCGATGGCCAATCTGACCACCCGCCAGGACATTGAAAAGATGGTAATGGATGCTCTGACCTCGCAGGAGCAGGCAGGCACCGACGTTTCCTACATTATGGATTACATCAAGCAGTTGAGCGACGATCAGCTCCGGGAAATGGTTCGAGGCGAAATCGAAAAACAGATTGCCGAGCAATACGCCAAAGGAATCCGCGACAGCTTTTCCCGTATGCCCACCGAGCAGGTTGCCGCGCTCCTTGCCGCAAAACTGATGCCCGGGGAGCAAGGCTTTACCGCTCCGGAGCTTCTTCGTCTTTACGACGACTATATGCCTGCCAGCTATTCGATGGAGAACAGTGAAAAGATTTTGGAGAAACTGGGTCTGACAAGCGAAGACAGCCCCAGCGTGATCCAAATCTATACCGACACCTTCGAAAACAAGGAGACCATTTCCGATCTGATCAAAAAATACAACAAGAATCAGGAAGAGGAGGATCAGATCGAATATACCGATTACATTGCACTGGCTCTTTCCGGTGTTGCGACCATCATCAACGCCATCTCCTACGTTTTGGTTGCCTTCGTTTCCATTTCCTTGGTGGTATCTTCGATTATGATCGGTATCATCACCTACATTTCCGTTTTGGAAAGAACCAAGGAGATCGGTATTCTTCGCGCTGTGGGCGCCTCCAAGAAGGACGTTTCCCGCGTGTTCAACGCCGAAAGCGTAATCGAGGGCTTCGCAGCCGGTGTGATGGGCATCGGAATCACACTTTTGCTTTTGATCCCCACAAACTTCATCATTCAGGCTCTCACCGATATTCCTTCCCTGAAGGCATTTCTCCCCGCAGGCGGATACCTTTTGATTCTGGTCAGCGTTCTCCTCTCCTTCTTTGCAGGACTGGTTCCCTCACGTTTCGCCGCCAAGAAGGACCCCGTGGAGGCCTTACGAACCGAGTAACAATCCGTTTTACGAACGGCACCCCATGAATGGGGTGCCGCCTTTTTTTCCTAAAACCATACAAGGACGTTTTTTTGATTTTACACGGCTTTTTGCAAAACAAGTCTTTGACAAAGGCGAAAAGCTATGATATACTATAAGCGAGATATTATATACTCCAATATTCTCAAATTGAACACATAGGAGGAACCTGTTATGAAAATGATTTTTGCGATCGTAAACAACGATGATGCCCCGGACGTGATGAAAACCTTGAACCAAGAGCGAATCCCCGTAACTAAGTTGGCATCCACAGGCGGCTTCCTGATGAAGGGCAATACCACCTTTATCTCCGGTGTGGAGGACAATATGGTGGATCACGTGATCGAGCTGATCAAGGAGCATTCCAAGAGGAGAACCCAGCTGATGCCCATTGATTACAGTCATTACAACGCCGGTGTTTCCACACCCTATCCGGTGGAGATCACCATAGGCGGTGCCACGGTTTTTGTGGTAGACATCGAAAAATACGAAAAGGCATAAGGCTTCGCTTCCATGGGTCCGATTCTGGGAAACGAAAAGCTTCTTGATGCTCTTTTTTCCTCCATTCGCCAAAACCGTTTGGCGGGTTGCTACATTTTGGAGGGTGCCAAGGGGACGGGGAAACGAAGTATTGCCCGTTTTGTGGCTGCATCTCTTCTCTGTCCCAACCGCAATGCAAAGGGAGAGGCCTGCCTGCAGTGCCCCTCCTGCCGACGGGTTTTGGCAGGAAATCATATTGACGTATTTGAACTGACCCCCGAGGAAAAGGGCAAAAGAATCCCCGTTTCGGCAGTCAGAGAAATGCTTCGAAACAGCTACGTTCTCCCTTGCGAGGGTGATTGGCGGATATTTATTCTTTGCGACAGCGAAGCCATGAAAAAGGAAGCGCAGAATGCCTTACTCAAGAGCATAGAGGAACCCCGTGATCAAACGGTCTTCTTTCTTTTAACGGCCGATGCCTCCCGTCTCCTTCCCACCGTTCGAAGTCGAGCTGTCAAATTCAAAACGGAGCCTCTCCCGAAGGACGTGATCCGCGAGGCTCTGAAAGAAAACAAACCCGCTTCCGAGATTTCGGAGGAAGCGATTTTGCTGTGCGGCGGTTCTCTGGGGAGAGCCTTGGAAATTTTGGGTGATGCCGAATTTCACGCGGCACGGCAAGTGGTACTGAAATATTTTGAGGCGCTGTTTTCCGGCGCCAGCTTTACCAAGTTGTGCTTGATTGTTTCCCCGGCTGAATGGAGCCGAGCCAAATTTTCGATCATTTTGCCGATGGTCAAATTGGCTCTTCGGGATCTGATCTGTGCTCATTTCGGTTTTGATTTTTCACCGGAATTTTTCACAAATTCCGCTTTTCTGCACGACTTTGCGGAAATCATTTCCCCTACCGAAGCGATTCGTCTTTATGAAATGACGGAGGCTTTGGAGGGTGCCACCGAGCAAAACGCCAATCTGTATGCAATGCTCTCCACCTTCCATTTGCGCTTTCAGAAATTAACCCAAAGCCTCGCATAGCCATTCACTTTTTCCCCCGTTTTTCATATGATGGTGATATAGAACGATCCGAATCCGATCGTTGTAAAAAAATGGACTGCGAAATGGGCCTATTCTCTTGAAATCAAAACACTTTTTTGATATAATAGTCTTCGTATCTGTTTTTGACTGAAAAAAGTACTTGTGAAAGGATCGAAACCTTTTTACTATGGATATCAACACAGGAAAAATCATCATTTCCGGCGGCAAGCCCTTGGAGGGTGAGATTCCCGTTTCCGGCATGAAGAATGCGGCGGTGGCAATTGTTTTTTCCACCATTTTGACGGAAGATAAATGCATCATTGAAAACCTTCCCGACATCAGTGACGTAAACGTTTCACTGCAGATCTTGGAATCCATCGGGGTAAAGGTAAACAAGCTGGATAAAAACACGGTAGAGATCGATTCCTCCTTCGTGGCACCCGGCATTGCTCCCTTTGATCTGGTCAGCAAAATGCGTGCCTCCTACTATCTGATCGGCGCGGAGCTCGGGCGCTTTGGCCGTGCCTTTGTGGGATTGCCCGGTGGATGCGATTTCGGAGCCCGTCCCATTGACCAGCACATTAAGGGTTTTGAAGCCCTGGGGTGCGACGTGAAGGCGGAGGGCGATTACGTGGAGGCCACTGCCAAGGACGGTTCTCTCCACGGGGCCTCGGTTTATATGGATATGGTTACCGTCGGCGGCACCATCAACGTGATGCTGGCCGCTGTAAAGGCGGAGGGCGTTACGGTAATCGAGAATGCCGCTCACGAGCCTCATATTGTTGACACAGCCAACTTTTTGAATGCCTGCGGCGCCGATATCAGCGGTGCCGGTACCGACGTGATCAAGATCCGCGGAGTCAAAAAGCTTCACGGTGTTACATATACCATCATTCCCGATATGATCGAAGCAGGAACCTTCATGATCCTGGCGGCCGCAACGGGCGGAAATTTAAGGATCACCAACCTGATCCCCAAGCATTTGGATTCCGTTACGGCAAAGCTGTGCGAAATGGGCGTCGAGATCGAGGAGGAGGGCGATTCCCTTACGGTAAGGCGCAAGGAAGGCCCTTTGAAGAAGATCAACGTAAAAACGCTTCCCTACCCCGGCTTTCCCACGGATATGAACCCGCAAATGTGTGTGCTTCTTTGCTTGGCAGAGGGGCTTTCCCGATTGACTGAGAGTGTTTGGGAATCCCGTTTCCGCTACGTAGAGGAGCTGAAGCGTATGGGTGCCAAGATCAACATCAACGGCCGCTGTGCCGAGGTGGAGGGGGTTCCCTATTTAAAGGGCGCTTCTGTTCGCGCCGTGGATCTGAGAGCGGGATGCGCCATGGTCATTGCCGGCCTTGCCGCCGAAGGGATCACAGAGATCGACGAAATCTATCATATTTTCCGCGGATACGAAAACCTGATCGGAAAATTGCAAGGAGTGGGCGCCGATATCAAGGTGGTATACCCCAAAAGCCTACAATATATTGACTACGAATAATTTCAAGGATTGCTATGGATCAAGAAAACAAAGGAAAACAACAAAGCAAAAAAAAAGAATTACCGTCCCTGGTATCGCCGCAAAAAGAATCACAAAAAGAGCGATAAGCCCGTCGAAGGCGGCGCCCTTGCAAAGGATCCGACACTCAAGGAAACGACAGATACCTCTGTTGATAAGAGTGCTGTTCCCACCGTTTCCGGCGCCGAAAACCGGGCAATCCCTTACCCCTCCTTTTTGATGTGTGAGGAAAAAGAGCCTCAGCCCGCCCCCGAAGAGGAGCGCTACGAGGTGGTCTGTGTTCGATTCCGCCCCGTGGGAAAGAATTATTCCTTTGATCCCAACGGGCTTGTATTCACCATGGGGGAAAGTGTCATTGTGGAGACCAGCCAAGGGCAGGAATTCGGTACGGTCAGCGTTACCAATAAGATCGTGGGCAAAAAGGAAGTCGTTCTTCCCTTAAAGAAGGTTTTGCGCCGCGCCGACGAAAGGGACCTGAAGCGCAACGCCGAAAACAAGGAGCTTGAAAACCGCGCTCGCAAGGTCTTTCAGGAAAAAAACGCACAGCACAAATTGGATATGGCTCTTTCCGACGTGGAATGCTCCTTTGACCGCTCCAAGCTGATTTTCTATTTCACCTCGGAGGGGCGCGTGGATTTCAGAGAATTTGTAAAGGACGTTGCTTCCGTATTCAAAACCCGCATTGAATTGAGACAGATCGGCGTTCGGGACGAGGCCAAGCAACTGGGCGGTCTCGGTATTTGCGGAAGACCTCTTTGTTGCAGTTCTTTTTTGGATGATTTTCAGCAGGTTTCCATAAAAATGGCAAAGGAACAAAATCTTTCCTTGAACCCCACCAAAATCAGCGGTACCTGCGGAAGATTGATGTGCTGTCTTCGCTATGAAAACGACGTTTACGTGGAAGCCTCCAAGCGCTGTCCCAAGGTTGACAGCGCCGTACAAACACCCCAAGGACGTGGCGTTGTGGTGGAGACCAACGTTCTGTGCGGTCGGTGCAAGGTAAAGCTGGATTCGGATCCGGAAAACGTTCTCGTATTCCAAGCCGACCAGTTAAAAAGCCTTTCCCGCGGAAAAAAATCGCAAAATTCACCGAATGAATCGGATTCCAACGGAAACGACGCTTAATTTTTCAGTTTTTTTGCAAAAGCACTTGAAAAATTATAGAGAAGTGCTATAATGTCAGTACCAATATTTCATGGAGGTATTTCAAATGGCTTACATCATTTCTGACGAATGCATGGGTTGCATGGCTTGTGTTGACGAGTGCCCCATTTCTGCAATTTCCGAGAAAGACGGCAAAGCATTCATTGACAAGGATACTTGCATTGAGTGCGGCGCTTGCGCAGGCGTTTGCCCCGTTGAGGCTCCCCAGCCCGAGGCATAAGTCCTACAAAAGAAAAGACAGCTTCCTTTACGGGAGGCTGTCTTTTTTTATGCCAAGCAAGGGATCGTCTTTCAAAAACGGAAGCAGCTTTTTTGCTTTGTCTTCTTCCTCTTGTTTTTGATAGATGCGAAGAATAAAATAGAGCAGTAAATTTTGGATTTGAGGGATTTTGGCAATTTTGTGGTAGCGCCTCAGATCCTCCAAAAAGCGACGGCTGTTCCAAAAGCGTTTAAAATCCCGAGAAAGCCTTCTTTGAAGCAGAAGCAAGGCACCAAAGTACAAAAACAAAAGGAAAAACAGGATGGTTAGAATAAAGAAAAAGTAATAAAGAGTCATAGCTCCTCCCGTGCCTACGATTTCATTTTGCCGACGACATAGGCAAATTCAAGATCCATAGAAATCCTGCAAATCCCCCGCAAGATTTCGCGTGTTGGCCAAAATGGCGGCATAGCCGTATTGAATGCTTCCCCCAAAGCCGCGATAGGAGCGGGCAAGGGTGATCTGATCGGTAATTTCCTTCGAACCGAGGGCAAAGCCCTCCACCTTATAGGCGGCGTGGGATACGAAAAGCTTGACGCCTGTCCCATCTACCCGATCGCTCCACCAGCGCACAAGAACGTCGAAGGATGCGGCGCTGTATCCCGTTTCCCAATAGATCTGCGGAGCGATATAATCTACGTATCCACCGCGAATCCAAGCCAATGCATCGCAATATAACGAATGGTAGGCCTCAAGTCCTCTCGTTGCGCTTCCCTCGGGATCGGAGGAGGCATTCTTCCAGATCCCGAAGGGGCTGACCCCGAAGCTAAGCCGTTGGGAAACGGATTTTACGGTATCATAGCTTTGCTTTACCATTCGGTTTACGTTTTCCCTGCGCCAATCCTCGCGGCTCATTCCTTGGGGAGCGAGATCCGAGAAGGCTTTATCGTCCCCAAAGCTCTCTCCGCTGACGGGATAAGGATAAAAATAGTCGTCATACAAAATTCCCTTAACCCCATAGCCTTCGCATATCTCCCGAAGACCTGCGGCGATCAAATCCGATACGGATGGCAAAGCGGGATTATAATAGAGCCTGCCGCCGTAGAAAACGGTCCAATCGGGATGTTGCTTTGCGGGATTTTTCTCCGAAAGGGAGGCGAGTGCGGCCTCCTTGGAGGGAAAGGATGAGGAGGTTATGCGATAGGGATTGACCCAAGCCACCACGTCGATCCCCAAAAAAGTCGCCTTTTCCACCAAATACGCCAAGGGATCAAGCGGCAAGGCCCCACCCTCGGCGGCGGCAAGATAGCGGGAAACGGGGAAAATCCTTGAGGCATACAGTGCATCGCCCGTTGGGCGAACTTGAAAGTACAGGGTATTGAAGCCGATGCGATGGCAATGATCCAGGATCGCATCCAATTCCGCTTGGAGCTGATCCGAGGAAAGCCCCGACCTTGTGGGAAAATTAATGTTATGAACCGAGGCAATATAGACACCGCGCACCTCCCGATCAAAGACGGGAGAAGGGCTTTCGGAAGAAATCGGAGCCTCGGTTGCACCCTGGCCGCTCTTGAGAACCGAATCGCGGGAGGACAACCACAAGAGCCCGGCAAAAGCCGAGGTGCACAGGATGACAAGGATCAGAAAATAGAGGGCAAGGGAACGAAGTGCCGCGATCCATCCCTTGTACCGACGGTGCTTTCTCAATAAAACTCCCTCCTCTTTTCTTCAGTATATCAAAAAAATCAATACATTTCAAGGGTTCAAATTCCCGACTGTAAAATTTTATTCTTCGGAAAAAAATAAGATTCCGGTTCTTGACGGAAAGTAGATTTCATAATATAATAGTATCAGACAAATTCAGAAAGGTTTTACCATGATACAACAAAGTGTTGCAGATTGCATCGGAAAGACACCTCTTTTGCGTCTTCGGAGAGTAGAAGCGGAAATTTCCGCCCACGGAATCCTTTTGGTCAAGGCGGAATGCATGAATCCCGCCGGGAGTGCCAAGGACCGCGTTGCACTGCAAATGATTCGGGATGCCGAAAGCAAAGGACTGATCTCTCCCGGTGATACCATCATTGAGCCTACCAGCGGGAATACGGGAATTGGTTTGGCTTCCTTGGCCGCCGCTATGGGCTACCGTGTCATTCTGACCATGCCCGATTCTATGAGTGTGGAAAGAAGGCTTCTCTTAAAGGCATACGGAGCCGAAATCGTTTTGACAGAAGGAAAAGATGGAATGGCGGGTGCCATTCAAAAGGCTGAAGAATTACACAGAGCCATTCCCAAGAGCTTTCTCCCCGATCAGTTTTCCAATCCCTCCAACCCCAAGGCACACTATCTCACTACAGGTCCCGAAATTTGGGCGGATGCGGAAGGAAAGGTGGACGTTTTCATTTCCGCAGTAGGAACCGGCGGTACCATCAGCGGCTGCGGAGCCTTTCTGAAGGAAATGAACCCCAAAATTCAAATCATTGCGGTGGAACCCCGAGATTCTGCCGTTCTTTCGGGTAAAAAGGCGGGTCCCCACAAGATTCAAGGCATTGGAGCGGGCTTTATTCCCAAGACCTTAAATACCGATATTTACGATAAAATTTTCACGGTAAGCGAATCGGAGGCCTACGAGGCTTCCCGACTTTTGGCAAAAAAGGAAGGGCTCTTGACCGGAATCTCCTCCGGCGCGGCCTTAAGCGTTGGTATGGCCTTAGCCAAAAAGGAAGAGTATCTCGGCAAATCCATTGTGGTGCTTTTGCCCGATTCGGGTGAGCGTTATTTATCCACCCCTCTTTTCGGGGAAGAATAAGTCTCCCGAATGCCGAGGCACCCGAGAGACCATCTCATTAAAGCAGATCCATACTGATCTTAATTACGCATTTTCTGACGGTAGCAGTCTCCTCACCGACCTTCAGACAAGGACGGTGTGCATCCCAAGGGAAAAAGAGTGCAAAAGAATCGGCGGTGGCGACAATAAAGTTTTCGTTTTCCACGTTTTCCAGCAATTGATAATCGGCGGAGGCATCCTCCTTTACCACCTTTTCCGTTCCGAGGAAAGGGGCGACGCCGATGCGCTCGGCTCCCTCGGGCCAATACATCAGATCAATATATTGACGATGCACCTCGGGAAAAGAGCCCTCAAAGTTACGGGGGGTCATATCCATCACGTTGACGTAAAGCGCCTCCCCCTCAATCAGGTGCTTACCCTTCTCCATTTTGCGAATATCGTGTTGCTTCAGATACTCCAGCGCTCTCTGAACCGCCTTTGGATAAGTTTGAAGATTATCATTGGAATGCAATTTTGATAAAATCATTTTTTACTCCTCTTTTCTCGATCATTCGGGAATTATTCTTGAGTCCATATTATACCAAAACGCTTTGGATTGCAACAGTTTTTCAAAACTTTTTGTGCTTTTCCCCATTTAAAACCTCAGTTCTTTTTACCAAAGGAGAGTTTTGCTTTGGCTGACGAAACAATTTGCTTATTGAACGATTCTTTTCCCCCGCTCATTGATGGGGTTGCCAATACCGTTTGCAATTACGCCCTCCACATTCAAAAGGCGGGCCTTGAGCCGATCGTCATCACCCCTTCGCATCCGAAGGCGGAGGACTCGGCCTTTCCCTATAAGGTGGTTCGCTACAAGAGCGTTAATTTCTCCAAACGCGACGGATATATGGCAGGTGTTCCCTTTTCTCCCGAAGCGGCACGACAGATTTCCGAGAAAAACGTTTCCGTGCTGCACAGTCATTGTCCCATCATGTCTACGGTGCTTGCCCGTGCCATGCGCCAGATCTCGGGTGCTCCCATCATTCTGACGTATCACACAAAATTCGACGTAGATATTGCCAACGTCATCAAAAATCCGATGCTGCAATCCGCTTCCATCAAGGCTCTCGTTTCCAACATTGAAGCCTGCGACGAGGTTTGGACCGTCAGCCGCGGTGCCGGCGAGAACCTGCGCTCCCTCGGCTATGAAGGTGACTATCTTGTGATGCCGAACGGAGTGGATCTCCCGCACGGTACAATCTCCACTCACAAGATCAATGCAGCCACGGCGGGTCTCGACCTTCCCGAGGGGGTTCCGGTGTTTCTCTTTGTGGGCCGAATGATGTGGTATAAAGGGATCCGATTGATTCTGGATGCCTTAGCAAAGCTGCACCGCGACCACGTGGATTTTCGTTTGATGATGATCGGTGGCGGCGATGAGCTTCCCGAAATTCAAAATTATGCCGAAGAAAGCGGTTTGGGTGCAAAATGCATTTTCACCGGCCCGATCTTTGACCGCGAGGTTTTGCGTGCCCATTATCAAAGAGCCGATCTGTTTTTGTTTCCCTCCACCTACGATACCAACGGACTTGTGGTGAGAGAAGCGGCGGCCGGCGATCTTGCCTCGGTTTTGATCCGCTCCTCCTGTGCCTCCGAGGGCGTGACCGACGGAGTCAACGGTTTTTTGGTGGATGAAAATGCCGACAGCTTGTATCAGACGCTTTCCCGATTGGCCAAAAATCTCGATCTGTGCCGAGAGGTTGGAATCGGTGCGGGAAGGGATCTGTATATTTCCTGGGAGGACTCCGTGAAAATGGCCATGCAACGCTATGAGGTCGTGGTTGAAAACAACAAGCGCGGTCTCTATCGGCGACAAACGAAATTGGTTGAGGGCTTTCTTAAGGCCAACGGCGAATTGATGGAGGCTTTGGCCAAAATATCAAAATTCAAAAACAGCTGGCGATAAAAATTCCCCGTTTTCACAAGACCGAAAGGTCCGGTGAGAACGGGGTTTTCTTTCAGCGATCGCAGATCAAAAGGGCCAATTTATCCAAGGATTTGGCCGCCATACGGTGAAACAGATCATAATCCTTCACACGATGTACGTTCCACGTTCTTTCCGATAAAGCCGCGGCATTCTCCATAGCAGGACAGATCTCTTGATCATAGGTTCCCTCCCACAGCGAGAGCTGCGCTCCCAGCACGTCATCCCTCGGCTCCAGATGGATGGGGTTTAAATACGCCTCGGACTGATCCCACCAATGATACCAGCTGTGAGGATCCCAATCGTACACTTCTTTTTGAGACCAGTGCAAATAATTACGAACCACGTAAAGAGGCTTCCAAGAACCGTTGATGATCCGAAAGCCCTCCTTTAAGAGATCTTGCGGCATATGATAATGGGTTTCCCAGGCAATCACAACAGTCTCTTTTGGGATACGGCAGGCTCCCTTTTGAGGAAAACCTTCCCACACGATGGGGGTTCGCCCAAGGCTCAGAACGTGGGAGGCGACCCGCGATACGTATTCGGAATACAATTCATAGCGATCCGAAATTCCCTTTTCCTTCATATATTCCCGACAGCAAGGGCAATGATCCCAAACCTTGATGTACGCTTCATCCCCGCCGATATGAATATAATGAGATTCGGGAAAAAGAGATACCAGCTCGGAAAATAATTTGCAAATGGCATCAAAGCAGACTTTGCTTCCCGCACAGATGATATCATCCGTTTGAATCCTTTCACCGGTTTCGCTGAGGATCGCCCCGCTTTCCCCATGATCCTCCAAGGAATTGGCAAACACCTCAGGGTAATGTTTGACCAGCTGCCTTGCGTGCCCCGGAATATCAAATTCGGGAATCAATTCCACACCGCGAGCGGCAGCATATTCCCGCATCGTGGCAATCTCCTCGTAAGAATAAGAATCGTGATGGGCAAGCTTCGGAAATCTTGCCGAGGGGATACGGCAAGCTTGATTGTCGATCAAATGCAAATGCACGTAAGACAGTTTCAAGAAAAAAGCCAAATCGATCATATGCAGAACCTTATCCAAGGGATGCCACTTTCTGGCAAGATCCAGCATCAGCGTGCGGAAGGGCTTATCCGCATAATCCTCGATCACAGCCCGCTCACAGCGAAGGCCGTTCTCGTCTCTCTCCAGCATCATCAGAGCGGTGGCAATCCCGTGAGCCATCCCCCCATCGGTAGAGGCGGAAACCACAAGAGAATCCTCTGCTGTGATGCGATAGGAATCCTTTTTCAGATCGGGATCATAGGAAAGGACGATCCCCTCCCGATCGTTCGGAAGGGCGCAAGGATCCAAATCAAAAATTTTGGCCGCAGACTCCGCAAGCGTATTGACAAATTTTTTCCAAGGCTCATACCCTGTTGTAACCGAAAACGGAACGAAACAGCTCCCTTCCTTCATTTGGATCTCCTTCGGCGTGGGAATGATATGTCTGATCATCTGATATAACCTCCTGAACTTGTAAGCACACTGCTCATTTTTGTATGCTGCAAAGAACCCCAACCGCTTCAGTTGGGGTTCCTCGGCTTTGCGTATCTTTTTATTCTTCGGGAGCGAACTGATCCTTCCCTACCGCGCAAATGGGGCAAACCCACTCTTCGGGAAGCTCCGACCATTCGGTGCCGGCTTCAATGCCGTTATCGGGATCGCCGATTTCCTCATCATAAACGTAACCGCAAACTTCACATACGTATTTCATTGTGTTTTTCTCCTTCAAAAATTGAATTTATAAAAGCTCCTTTGCCAATTGCAAAACAGCCTTTTGACTATTTTCATCAAGCGAAGCGTGGATCGTAACCACAGTTTCGGTAAAGGAGAGGTTTTTGCACCCCTCCAGCAAGGCCCGCATACGCTTGGCCGCAACGGGCGCCCAGCTTCCGTTCTCCATCAGAGCAACGGTCCTCCCCTGAAAACCGCGCTCGGTGAGAGCATGAATAAAATGGCTCATAAAGGGGAAAACGTCGCCGTTATACGTTGTGGTGGCCAAAACGATTCGATCGTAGCGGAAGGCATCCGCCACAGCCTTTGCCAAATCGGATCGGGCAAGATCATAAAGAGTAACGCTTTCGCAACCAAGCCTTTTCAGCTCCGCCTCCAAGGCCAAAGACGCTTCCTCGGTGTGGCCGTAAACCGAGGTATAGAAGATCGCAACGCCCTTTTCCTCCGGCGAGTACGAGGACCAAATTTGATACAAATTCAAATAGTAGGAAAGATCCTCCTTTAAAACGGGGCCGTGCAAGGGGCAAATCTCACGGATTTCAAGGGCAGAAAGCTTTTTCAAAATGCTCTGTACCTGAACGCCGTATTTACCCACGATTCCGATATAATAACGGCGCGCCTCATCGATCCAAGGCTCATTCTCATCCAAGGCGCCGAATTTACCGAAGGCATCTGCAGAAAACAGAATTCCCTCCGATTCCTCATAGCTCATCATCACCTCGGGCCAATGAACCATCGGAGCGGAATAGAAGACCAATTTCCGACTTCCCAGTGTTAAGCTGTCCTTCTCCTTAACGACCAAGCGACGAGAGGCAAAATCCTCCCCGAAATACTTTTTCATCATTCCAAAGGCCTGAGCGGTGGCTACCAAAGTGGCCTCGGGGTATTCCTTGGCAAAAAGCATAATTCCCGCAGAATGATCCGGCTCCATATGCTGAACCACCAGGTAATCGGGCTTTCTTCCGCCAAGTGCCTTTTTAAGATTCGAAAGCCAAACGGAAGTAAAGTGCGCATCCACCGTATCCATAACGGCAATTTTTTCATCCGAAATTACGTATGAATTATAGGACATCCCCTTGGGGACCGCATACTGCCCTTCAAACAGATCCAAATGATGATCGTTCACACCAATATACAAAACATCGTTCATTGACAGCTCCTTATCCCAAAAAATAGTCAAAAACAAGCATTAAAGAAAACCCGCACAGCAAGGAATACGTTGCGCCTCGCTGACTGCCGTGAGAATGGGTTTCGGGGATCATTTCATCACTGATCACATACAGCATGGTTCCGCCCGCAAAGGCCAGTGCAAAGGGCAGGATCGCATTGGACAGAGAAACCGCAAGGTAGCCGATCAAGGTACCCGCAACCTCAACAATGCCCGTGAAAAGAGCCACCAAAACGGTTTTGGAATAACTGATGCCCGCGCCAAGCATCGGCGCAATGATAACCATCCCCTCCGGGATATTTTGCAGGGCAATTCCCCCGGCGATCACCAGCGCCTCAGAGGTATTCTCCGTACCGAAGCTGACCCCCGCGGCAATCCCCTCCGGAAGGTTGTGGATGGCAATGGCAATGACAAAGAGTAGCACCTTGTTCAATTTTTCCTGTCCGTTGGGATGCGTTTCAAAATCCACCCCTGCAATCTTATGCAGATGGGGAACAGCCCGATCCATCAGATTCACACAAAGAGCGCCGCAGAAAATACCCGCCAGCGTAACGGGAAGGGCAAAGCGGCCGCCCGATTCCAAGGAAGGCAGAATCAATCCAAAGGCCGCAGCCGCCAGCATCACCCCTGCCGCAAAGGACAGCATAACGTCATGAAAGCGATGATCGGCCTTACGAAACCAAAAACCCAGAAATGCCCCGATCACAGAGGCTCCGCCCACACCGAGGGCAACCGGTAATACGATTCCCATTGATTTCCTTTCCAAAGAGTCTGTGCTCTTTTTTCTTTTTGCACCACTATTTTCCCACAAAGATAGGATTCTGTCAAGAGATTTCGGAAAAAATTATTGATAAAAATTATCAATAAGGAATCTCAAAGCAAATCCAATAGCTGTGAAAATTCCTCGACATAATAATGGCACGATCTCTTCATTTCGGAGGCAGCATCGGCAGAGCTTTCGTCGAAAATACCGCAGACGCGCATTCCCGCACCCTTGGCGCAAAGGTCCGCGTGGATGTTGTCATCCACAAAAAGGATCTGCTCGATGGGAAGGCCGATCCGCTCGGCTACCGAGTGATAAATGCTCGGATCGGATTTGGTGGTTCCGAAATCATCGCAGGACCAAACGTTTCCGAAGAAATCATACAGCCCCAGCCGCTTCAAGCAGGGATCCAGAGTAATATGGGGGCTCGCCGTTAAAACGTGGAGCCCGTAGCCGCGCTCGGAGAGCTTCCTCAAGGTTTCCGCAACGCCCGCTTTGGAGGGGATCCTTTCGCTGTAGGCCAAAATCATTCCCTCGCCCATCATCATCAGAATTTCTTCCGTGGATTTGTTCACTCCGATTTTTTTGAAATATTCCGCCGTTCCCATGGTTCCCAAGGGCGTGATGGTTTTGATGATATCATCCGCATATGAAACGCCGCAACGGTCTAAAATTCCCAGCATGGTTTCCGCATAGATGGGCATGGAATCCACGAGGGTGCCGTCAAAATCGAATAAAACCGCTTTCATACGTGATCGCTCCCCTCCTCAAGACACAAATCCTTCTCTGAAATCCCGAACAGCGCCATCGCATTGCGGAAAAAGATTCTTTCCCACAGCTCCTCGGAAATCTCATCCTCCTCCAGAAGCTGATCCAAAAAGGCAATCAATTGAAACGGAAAGGTGACGGTAGGACTTGTGATATCACATCCGAACAGAATTCGATCGGAAAACTCGTTTAGGAATTTTACCGTATATTCCCGATCCCGCATCATAGCGTTGGAACCGCTTCCGGCGGAAAGATCACAGTACAGATTGGGATTTTGGCGCATTATTTCTGCAAGCCGCCCCTCCGTAACCTTCTCCTTTATGCGCCTTTTTCGATCCTCGGGGCTTTCCAAAACGGAGATCTCGCTCCAGAACGGAACGGCGTGGCCAACAAATCTTGCCCTCGGGTGACGCTGAAGCATACGCTCCATTTGGGGCAGGCCCGCATCATCCACAACACCGTATGCATCCTCAAAATCTGCGGCAAGATGGAACAGCATGGGCAAGTCCAATTCCTCACAGCAGGAAAAGAGCATTTCCACCTGCGGGGAATCAAATCTGAATTTGGAAGTGATCTCCCCCACCCCCTTGGCACCCGCCTTCTTTTCGCTCTCCAAAAAGCCCATCATTTTCTCTCGCGACCAATTCTCCTCCAGATCCAAGGTCGTAAACCAAAAGAAGCGATCGGGGTATCGCTCGGAAAGTGCTCTCGCATTTTCAGCGGTTAACACCCCCGGCTTTGACTTCAAGGAAATAAAGGGCAATAGGATCCCCCGCCGAATCCCCGCTTTTTCATACATCAGAAGAAGCTCCTCGGGCGTGGGCATCTTAGAAGGTGCCGCATCATCGGGCCTCAAATGAGCGTGTATATCAATACGAAATTGTGTTACCATAAATATCTCCGAAATCCATTTGACAAAGCAGGAATTAACCCGTCACCTCGATCTTCTTTTCCTTTTTGTATTGAGACAAGATCCAATAGGCGGCCTGGCGCATATCCAAATGGTGACCGCCGTCAAAAATATCCAAATAGACCGTGGAGCGAGGATATTTTGCCATCATCTCTTGAAAGAAGGAAATGCTTTGACCCACAGGAACCACAGGATCGAATTTTCCGTGGAAAATTTTCACGTTGGCCTTGGCAATGGTATCCAAATATGTAATGGGAGAGCGCTTGGCCATTTCTTCGCGGCTGTCCTCGCAGCAGGCCGCAATATGCTTCTGATAGCTTCCGCACACGTCATACCACGCATTCAAATCCGTAATAGGAACAAAGGCTCCGATGGCCTTGAAATATTCGGGACATTTTCCTGCCATTAAAAGTGCCATATGTCCGCCGCCGCTGGACCCCAATAAAAAGACGTTTTCCCGATCGACGTTCTCGTTTTCGATCACGTAGTCAATGGCATCCTGAATGTCCTGCTTGGCAAATTCCGAACCGCAAGCCTTGACACAATCGGGATTTTTCCTCTTGTTATTACCTCTGAAATTGGGTAAAAGCAAATTAAAATCGTTTTTCTCCGCAAAGGGGAGCATATTTTTCACTTGATTGAAGCGGTCAAAGCTCCAAGTATGCAGACCCACCAAAAGAGGCCGTTTTTCCTCGGAGGCAGAGCCGTAAAACAGCGACGGCTGGAGGGTTCCGTCCAAAGTGGATTCGATCCAAAGTTCCCTTTGTTCCATTTTATATTCTCCTTTTATTCTCCTCATAGGGGTTTGAACTTTTATTCATTGTACCACGCAATTTCTGAGATTTCAACACTTTTCTGCTAAGATTTAAGATGCTTTGTTAAATCATGAAAGCCAAAAAGCAGTTCATCCCTTGACACAGCTTGACCAAGCAGGTATAATTGAAAAAATTAAAAATGTGCACCATGCGCGACAAAGAAAAGGAGATTCCAAATGACTTTTTCCGAAACTGTTGTATCCAAAGTGCCGGATCCCTCTCTAAAAGAGCAATTAGCAGCCATCCCCTTGGCCAAAAAAGGAACCGCACCCGATCTGCTCCGCAAAATTTGTCTGGATTATATGAAGCTCCAGATCTCGTTTCAATGGAAGCCCTCTCAGGATTATAATTATACGGTGGTTTCGCAAAAATATCCGGTCAGCTTGAAAAAAGACACCCTGCACGGCGGAATTCCCTACGTGACCATCGGAACGGGAAACCTTTACCGCGTTGCCGAATATTACGATGCAGAAACAGGAACGGTGGACGTTGGCGAGCTTGGAGAAGAAATGGAGATCTTCGGCAACGCTTGCTCGGGAGCTGCCTCCTCTGCTTGGGCCAGATGCATTACCTCCGCAAAATTGGGCTTTACCTTCGATATGACCCAATACAACGGTTATATCAACGTTGGTCCCTATACGTATCCGAAGGACTTGAAGCAGTTTATCACCAAGGATTTCCACCACGGTCACAAGAGATATTCTCCCGACGAGATCTGTTTGGAAAACGGTGCGGAAATCATGTTCGAATCCTACGCCAAGGCTCTCCCCGCAGACGGTCTTGTTAATCACGGACACGTTCGTATGGTCTCCTCGGCCCCCACGGTATTCCGCAACGCCGACGGCACCATTAACGGAAAAAACAGCTTTCTCTTATACTGCGATCAGGTTTGCTACGAAAACGCGCCTCATCACCTTAAGGCCGCAGACGGAGAAGATGCTCCTCTTTATAAGGTACACGGCGGACTTGACGTCAAAATCAGCTTTGCAGAGCTGTTTGAAACGGGCTATATTCCCGTTACCTTCAAGGAATTTTTGGGTGAGGCCGACGTAAAAAAGCCTTACTTCAATATGAATCATTACAAAACCACCTTTTCTGTCGAAGAGCTTAAGGAGCTTGAGCTGATCTGTAATTACCCGATGTCGGACTTTTTCATTACGGTAAGCGATCCCAACGGAAAGGTGCTCTATCGCCGTACCACAAGGCTCAAAGCCTCCTCTCCCGAGGAATGGGATCTGTATCGAGTGGCACTGCCCCGCATTCTTCCCTTGGACGAATTAAAGCCCTTCGAGGAGGCCTGCAACAATCACCTAAACATTGATGCGCAGACCCTCAAGGGATCCGTTGTCAAGGCGATGGACGGTATTCTCATGCCCGGAACCGTTGCTAAGAAGGTATTTGAGCCTCTGACACCCGAAAGGCTTGCCGCCATCCCTTTGGCAACCCCCGATATGACCCCCGATGAACTGCGCAAAATCGTTTTGGATTTTATGCACCTTCAGCTCTCCTTCCAATATATGCCGAGCGAGGATTACCATTATCCCGCCATCTCCATCCACCACTGCCTTTTGAAAGGCGGATGTGTCACCGCAGGCCTTCCCTATATCACAATCGGAAGCGGAAGTCTTTACCGCATTATGGATTATATGGATCCCAAAACCGGCATTTTGGACGTAAGCGAATTCAAAAAGCTGCATCAGTGCTATTTGGGGAACGCTTGCTCCGGCGGTGCGGGTATTTCTTGGTCGCGCTGTATTTCCTCCGCAAATCTTACCTGGTGTGGCAGTATGACCAAGAAAAACGGCTATCTGCCCATAGCTCCCTGCGATTACAATTTTGACGGTGCTAATTTTATTAAAGATCCAAAATCTCCCCGACACTTCATTCCCCGCACGGTTTGTGCTCAAAACGGCGAGCAAACCATGTTTGAATCCTATGCCAATGCCAAGCTTGCGGACGGACTTGTCAGCGGTTCGGGCGGACATATTCGACTGGTATCGGGTGTGGCAACGGTGGTACGGCGTGATGACGGAAGCATTGACGGAGATAAAAGCTTTTTACTTTACAGCGATCAAGCCCACTACACGGGCTCTTGGGAGCGCCACCACGCGCAAAAGACACCCGATGGCAACCATTACACCGTTCAGGGCGGCGTTCGGGTGAAGGAAAGCTTTGCAACGCTGTTTTCCAAGGGCTACATTCCCGTAACCTTCAAGGAATTTTTGGGAGAAGCAAAGGTTTCTCTCCCCAAGATCGAAACCAATATTGCGTTGGAGAAGATCTCTCTTCCCCTCCTTTCGCAAGTTCGTTTTGTTTCCAACTACGGCGTTTCCGATATCTTTACCACCGTTATCGATGAAAACGGAACTGAGCTTTATCGTGGAATTTACCGTTCTCAACTCTTCACCGAAAAAAGATTCAAGGGCAAGGATTTTCTGGAATCGGAAAAGATTGCTCCCTTCGCCAAGAGCGGAAAGAATCGAATCAGAATTCAATTCCGTCTCTATTACGGCACCACGGAAACCGCCTACGATGCTCTTTTGACGGAATAAGCGCATAAAAATCACGTCTCCCGCTGAAAATCAGACGGGAGACGTTTTCTTTTGAATCTCGTATTCTACTTTTTTTGTTTGGGCGAATCCTTCAATTGAATGAAAATTCCGAGAATGATAATCAGAAATCCAATGATATTGGACAGTCTGAAGGGCTCGCGAAGGACGATGGAGGTCCACACAAGGGACATAACGGGTGTGATATATGCAAGATTTGATATTTTTTCGGGCTTTCCCGCATTCAGTGCGGCGGTCCAGGTAATGTTCGCCAGCGCCATGGTAAAAATACCATTCCAAGCCATTCCGATCGAAGGCAGTAGCTTGGGGAGAAACAGCTCGCCGCGAGCAAAATTCCAAATCGAGGTCAATGAAAAGGTAGCAAAATAGCTGAGCATCAAAAGCAAAGCGCGATCGTAGCTGTATTTTTGTGATAGGGCGGTATACAAGCCGTAGGAGACCGCTCCCAAAAAGCAACAAAAAGATCCCAGAAGAACACCTTGATTGGACGAAGTAAGATCCCCGCAGACCACCACCGCAACGCCCGCGAAAGAAAGAATCAGGGCAAATATCTTCTTTGGGGTCATCCTTCTTTTCAAAACCAGGCAGGTAAAGACAATGCTCATAATCGGCCAAAGATAATTGACGATAAAGGCCTGGGAAGCAAGCATACGGTCGGTACCGGCATAATAAAACACGTAATACCAAAAGGTACCAAGACAGCCGATCGAGGCCATTTTGGCAAAATCCTTGAATCGGTATTCCTTCAACTTGCGTATTCTTCCCGTTACCAAATGATACAGCAAGAGAAATAGGAACGCAAAAAAGGAGCTGATCCAAAGAATCTGCATACTTGTGAATTGATTCAGCAAAAGCTTCGAAATCACGGAAACCGTAGACCAGCAAAGAATGGAAACCGAAGCAAGAAAATATTCTTTCTTCAATTTCATACCGATTCTCCTCTTTCAGAAGAGGAAATTTTCCGTTCCATCCGAACGTGAGGAATCCCCTCCTCCATAAATTCCTCCGAAACTGCCGTAAAGCCGCATTTTTCATAAAAGCCGCGTGCTTGGGCCTGCGCATCCACCACAACGACCTCGGGATCGAATTGCTCCGAAATGGCTGCAAGGCTCCTTTCCATAAGGCTTTTTCCCACGCCTTTGCCGCGGCTCAGGGTCAGAACCCTTCCGATCTTCACCTTCCCCGTTTCCGAAAGAGGAAAGGCTCTCAAATAGGCTGTGACTCTCCCCTCCTCTACGGAGAAAATATGCAGGCTTTCATAGTCCGTATCATCCATATCCAAGCATCGGATGTTCTGCTCCAGGGCAAAGACTAAGGCTCTGGCCTTCAAGATTTCATAAACCTCCCGAGGGGTCAATTCATCGAACTTCTTTACAACAAGCATCATATCATTCCTTTGTTTTTTTCACTCTGATCGCTGAGTATCATACCACAGCGAAAAACAAATTTCAACTGCTCCGCACATTTTTAATGCAAAAAATCTCCCGATTATTTACGGGAGATTTTTTGGATATCTTTAAATTTCCACCAGCTTTAAAAAGACAACAAAGCGCTTGGGGCTTGTATTTCCCGTGGAGCAGGTGGTCAAAACCAGAACCGTATCGTCCTTGGTGACCGAGATTCCCGAGGAAAAGACCGATCTTGCATACACGTACCGAAGGTATTCCTCGATTTCTTCATCGCTGTCGGGCATGGAAAAGACAAGGGTATCGGTGGTGGTATGAATGGCGGCAAAAACCTCACCTCGATAGGTTTTTTCGGGAGTAAAATAGAACATATAAGGGTTTTCCTTGAAATATTCCTCATAGCGATAATTCATCAAGGGCCCGAACATCGTCCCGTTTTTCATATTGTGGCCGTACAGAATATGACCCCATTGAGAAAGATCCGCAGGATCGCGGTAATCCATAAAAAGACTTCCCGCGCGGTTTTCCTTTCCATCGGGCAAGCGGTGAACAAAATAAGCGTTATCCTCAGCCTGCATAACCGGCTCGTGAATGATGCTGTCCTGCATATAAAGCCAACCGATCATTTTGCCGTACTGCTTCTTTAAAAGATCAAAATCAACCGTAATATCGGGCGTCAGCAGAATGTTTTTTTCAACGGTTTTGCCTTCATCATCCGCCTTAATGGGGACCCGAATCTCCTCTGGAGAGGAGCTTGCCGAGGTAACGCCCTTTTTGATCAAATCGGATTTGACGGATTTTTGAACCGATTCCTCATAAACGTATTCCACCACTTGATATCCGGAAAACAGAAATACAGAGCCAAAGACCAAGAGAGCCAGCACAAAGACGATTTTTTTTAGCAATGAGCCGCTTTTCCTTTTCAACGGATCCCCCCCTTTCTCTTTTTCCGAAAAAAAGCTTTACTGAATCTGATCGATATCATACGGTGTGGATTGATACACAAAATAATTCAGCCAATTGATAAAAAGCAGACTTCCGTGAGAACGCCAACGAACCATCGGCGGCTTTGTGGGGTCATCCTCCGGATAGTAATTCTCCGGCAGAGCCGTATCAAGCCCTTGCAAGCGATCGCGGCGGTATTCCGCATCCAAGGTCAAGGGGTCGTATTCGGAATGTCCCATCAAAAAGAACTGTCTGCCGCCGTTTTTAGCAACAATATGAACACCTGCTTTTTCCGAGGAAGCCAGAATCTTCAATTCCGGCACGGCCTCGATCTGCCTCCGATCCACGGTGGTATAACGGGAATGGGGCACGTAAAACTCGCTGTCAAAGCCACGCAGCAGCATGGAATGGGGATGATCCGCACGATGGGAATACACACCGAAAAGCTTTTGCGGAAGCTCCTTTTTGTCGATATGGTAATGATAATACAGACCCGCCTGAGCGCCCCAGCAAATATGCATCACGCTGTGAACGTGGCTCTTGCTCCACTCCATAATCTCACAGAGCTCCTCCCAATAATCCACCTCTTCAAAGGGCTTCAATTCCACGGGAGCGCCCGTTATGATCATACCGTCATACTTTTCCGCCTTGATCTGATCGAAGGTTTTATAAAAAGCAAGCAGATGCTCCTGCGCGGTGTTTTGGGAGACGTGGGTTGCCATTCGGATCAGAGTCAGATCGATCTGGAGGGGTGTATTTCCCAAGAGGCGGGAAAACTGGGTTTCCGTTTCAATCTTTTTGGGCATCAAATTTAAAAGCAAAATGCGGAGGGGGCGAATATCCTGCGTAATGGCGCGCTTTTCCGTCATCACAAAAATATTCTCGTCAGCCAGAGTCTGCACGGCGGGCAACCCGTCCGGAATTTTAATGGGCATGGATCTACCTCCGTCAGACCTGCGCCAAGGCCTGCTCCAGATCGGCGATCAGATCCTCGGCATCCTCAAGTCCTACGGAAAGACGGACCAGATCGGGCGAGACACCGCAGGCAACAAGCTCGGCATCGCTGAGCTGACGGTGCGTGGTGGTAGCAGGATGCAAACAGCAGGATCTGGCATCAGCCACGTGGGTTTCAATGGCGACCAGCTGCAATTTTTCCATAAAGGCACCTGCCGCAGCTCTGCCGCCCTTTACACCGAAGCTGATCACACCGCAGCTTCCGTTTGGCAAATACTTCTGAGCCAAGGCATAGTCCTTACAGGAGGGCAAGGAGGGACAGCATACCCAGGAGATCTTCTCGTGCTTCTCCAAATACTCGGCAATCTTCACGGCGCTTTCACTGTGGCGCTTCATTCTGACGTGAAGACTTTCGAGGCCGAGGTTTAACAGATACGCACTCATCGGTGCGGGCGTTACGCCGAGATCACGCATCAACTGTGCGGTTGCCTTGGTAATAAAGGCACCGGCCAGGCCAAAGCGCTCCGTATAGGTGATGCCGTGATAGCTTTCATCGGGAGTGCAAAGACCCGCAAAGCGCTCGGGATAGCGCGTCCAATCAAATTTTCCCGAATCCACAATGGCACCGCCCACGGCACTGCCGTGGCCGTCCATATATTTGGTGGTGGAATGAGTCACGATATCGGCTCCCCACTCGATGGGACGACAGTTTACGGGTGTGGGGAATGTATTATCCACAATCAAGGGAAGTCCGTTTTTATGAGAAAATCCGGCAAAGCGCTCAATATCCAGCACCTTCAGTGCAGGATTGGCAATGGTTTCGCCAAAGACCGCCTTGGTTTCGGGACGAACAGCCGCCTGCAGCTCTTCCTCCGTAGCATCGGGAGAGACAAAGGTCACATCGATTCCCATACGCTTCATGGTAACGGAAAAGAGATTGAAGGTTCCGCCGTAAATGGAGGCGCAGGAAATGAAGTGGTCTCCTGCTCCGCAGAGGTTAAAGATTGCCAAGAAATTGGCGGCCTGACCCGAAGAGGTCAGCATAGCGGCGGTGCCGCCCTCCAATTCGCAGATCTTGGCGGCAACGGTATCGGCAGTGGGATTTTGAAGGCGGGAATAGAAATAGCCGCTGGCCTCCAAATCAAAAAGCTTTCCCATCGCCTCGCCGGTATCATATTTAAAGGTGGTGCTTTGGATGATCGGGATCTGTCTGGGTTCGCCGTTTCCCGGGCGATATCCTCCTTGAACGCAGGAGGTTCCAATATTTCTTTTAGCCATTCTGTTTTCTCCTTATAATTTCATCGTTATGCGAGGGTTGCCATCATCACGGCCTTGATGGTATGCATACGGTTTTCCGCTTCATCAAACACAATGGAGGCGGGACTTTCGAAGACCTCATCGGTCACTTCCATACAGTCGATTCCGAATTTATCGAAAATTTGCTTTCCTACGGTGGTTTTCAGATCGTGGAAGGCGGGCAGACAATGCATAAAGCGGCACTGCTCACCGGCACATTTCATAATCTCGGAGGTGACGCGGTAGGGGGTCAATTCACGGATCCTTTCCTCCCACACGCCGTCGGGCTCACCCATGGAAACCCACACGTCGGTATAGATCACGTGGGCCCCGCGGACAGCTTCCTTCGGGTCCTCGATGAATTCCAGAACAGCACCCGTTTTGGCGGCGATGCGCTGTGCGGTTTCTCTCAGATCTGAATTGGGAAAATACTTTTTCGGAGCACAGGCTACAAAATGCATTCCCATTTTGGCGCATCCGATCATAAGAGAATTGCCCATATTATAACGGGCATCACCCATATATACCAGTTTCTTTCCGTTCAGAGAGCCGAAATTCTCCCGAATGGTGAGAAAATCCGCCAGGATCTGGGTGGGATGGAATTCATTGGTCAAGCCGTTCCAAACGGGAACACCGGCAAAATGAGCCAATTCCTCCACGATTTCCTGCCCAAAGCCGCGGTATTCGATTCCGTCAAACATTCTGCCGAGGACCCGAGCCGTATCGGCAATGCTTTCCTTTTTGCCCAGCTGAGATCCCGTAGGATCCAGATAAACGGGGTGCATTCCCAGATCAAAGCCCGCCACCTCAAAGGCACAACGGGTGCGGGTGCTGGATTTTTCAAACACAAGGGCAATGTTTTTTCCCTCGCAAGCCTTGTGAGGGACACCGTTTTTCTTTTTTTCCTTCAATTCGGCCGCAAGATCCAAAAGACCTTCGATCTCTTCGGGGGAGAAATCCAAGAGCTTTAAAAAGCTCTTACCCTTTAAATTCAATTCTTTCATGATGATTACTCCTTTTATTCGGCGCAAACCGAGACGATAACGGACAAGGCCTCTTTCAATACCTCGGTAGGGATATTCAATGCGGGCAACAAACGAACCTTGGTTTTGGCTGTCAAGCAAAGAACGCCACGCTCCATACAAGCGGCCACCACGTCCTTGGCGTTCTTTTCCGTTTCAATTCCGACCATCAATCCGAGACCCGAAACGGAACGGATCCCCTTGGCATTCTGCAGGGTACGGAAGATCAAATCACTTTTCTCATTGACCTCGGCAAGGAAGGCATCATCCATCCGTTCCAGAATACTCACAGCCCCGGCACAGCAAACGGGATTGCCGCCGAAGGTAGAGCCGTGGTCGCCGAAGCCCAGAACGTTTTCCACCTTTTCACCTAGCAGCGCGGCTCCCAAGGGGAGACCTCCGCCAATGCCCTTGGCGGTACTGACAAGATCGGGCTGAATCCCGAAGCGCTGATAGGAATAAAACGCGCCGCACCGGCCGTTTCCCGTCTGCACCTCATCCACAATAAGAAGGATATCGTTTTCACGGGCAAATTCTGCGGTTTTGCGGACAAAATCCTCGTCCAGCTTGATCACACCGCCCTCTCCCTGAACGCATTCCAGCATCACGGCACACACGCGGTTTTCCTCGCACAGCTTTTTCAGGGCGGGAAAATCCCCTGCGGGGGTATGCAAAAATCCTTCGGTCAGAGGAAGAAACTTTTGATGGAAAACGTCCTGACCCGTGGCCGCAAGGGTGGTAACGGTTCTGCCGTGAAAGCTTCCGTTCAAGGTTACAATCTGATGGTACCCTGCGCCCTTTTTCTCCACGCCGTACTGTCTGGCAACCTTGATGACGCATTCGTTGGCCTCAGCGCCCGAATTGGAGAAGAAGACCTTTTTCATCCCGCTTTTTTCGCAAAGCAATTTGGCAAGACGGGTGCAGGGCTCCGTGTAATAGAGGTTTGACATATGCTGAACACGGTTCAGCTGATCGGTTACGGCCTTTACCCAAGTGTCATCGGAGATGCCGAAGGAGGTAACGCCGATTCCCGAACCGAGATCGATGTAACGCTTTCCGTTTTCATCAAAAACCTCAGATCCCTTTCCCCTCACGATGGTTAAGGGGAAACGGGCATAGGTTCCCGCAACGTATTTTTTATCATTTTGTACAATTTGGTTCATTTTACTCTCCTGTAACCATGGTTCCTGCGCCTTCATCGGTCAAAAGCTCCATCAAAATGGAATGAGGCACTCTTCCATCCATAATAACGACGTTTTTCACACCCTCGCGGATGGCCTCGATACAGCACTCCACCTTGGGGATCATTCCGCCGGAGACAATTCCCTGCTCCTTCAAGGTCTGCGCTTCCTTGATGCTGACGTAGTGGATCAGGGAGGAAGGATCCTCTCTGTCCTTTAAGATGCCCGCAATATCGGTCATCATAATCAAACGCTCCGCACCCAAGGCGCCCGCAATATGAGCGGCGGCCGTATCGCCGTTGATGTTATAGGAATTCCCCTCTCTGTCACAGCCGATGGTGGAGATCACGGGGATATAGTTCTTTTCCAAAAGGTCGGTGATGGGGCGGGTATTCACCTTGGTGATCTTTCCGACGTAGCCCAAGCGCTCATCCTTAATCTTGGCCTCGATGAGTCTTCCGTCCATACCGGAGATTCCCATGGCTCTGCCGCCCTTGGATTCGATCAGATTGACCAGCGTTTTATTCACCTTGCCCGCCAAAACCATTTGCACAATATCAACGGTTTCCTTATCGGTTACACGAAGACCATCCTCAAAAACGGCCTTCTTTCCCAATTTTTCCATCATTTCGCTGATCTCGGGTCCGCCACCGTGAACCAGAACGATCTTCACACCGATCAGCCAAAGAAGAGCGACGTCCTCCATCACCTGCATTTTCAGGTTTTCATCGATCATAGCGTTGCCGCCGTATTTTACCACAACGATCTTCCCGTTATAGCGCTTGATGTGGGGCAGCGCCTCCACCAAAACCTCGGCACGCTGTGCATTTGAAATAAACTGTTCCATTCAATACTCCTCAAGTACGGTAGTCACCGTTAATTTTCACGTAATCGTATGTCAGATCACAGCCCCAGGCAGAAGCGGCAGCCTCACCGTCACCCAGCCCAACGGCAATGGTGATCTCATTTTCCAAAAGGATCTTTTTCGCTTCCTCCTCGGAAAACGGAACGCCTGCGCCGTTTTGGCACACGCAGACCGAGCCTTGGCAGCTCTCAAAAGAAACCGAAACGCGGGATATATCCACCTCGGCACCGCTGTAGCCAATGGCACACAGCACTCTTCCCCAATTGGCATCGGCCCCGAACATAGCTGCCTTGAAAAGGCTGGAGCAAATCACGCTCTTGGCCACGATTTTGGCGGCCTTCTCATCCTTGGCACCCGTAACGGAGCACTCCAAAAGCTTGGTGGCGCCCTCACCGTCTGCGGCAATGGCGCGGCACAGATACACATTGACCGTATTCAAGGCCTTCATAAAGGCGTTGAAATCCTCCCCCTCCTCGGAGATGACGGGATTTTCGGCCAAGCCGTTTGCCAGAACCGTCACCGTATCGTTGGTGGAGGTATCTCCGTCCACGCTGATCATATTGAAGGTGTTTTGGATATCGGTGGAGAGTGCCTTTTGCAACATTTCTCCCGTAATGGCGGCATCGGTGGTGATAAACACCAGCATCGTGGCCATATTGGGATGGATCATACCGCTTCCCTTGGCAATTCCGCCGATGTGGCAGATCTTTCCGCCGATCTCGAATTCCACGGCAATCTGCTTTTTCTTCAGATCCGTTGTCATAATGCCCTCAGCAGCATCATCGCTTCCGTCGGTCGAAAGCGCGCCGACCAGAGGAGCGATCCCCTCGCGAATGGGATCCAAATTCAAGGGCTGACCGATCACGCCCGTGGAGGCCACCAATACCTCTTGGGGCAAAACATTCAGCCTCTGTGCCGCAAGAGCACACATTGCTTCGGCAACCTCAACACCGTTCGCGTTGCAGGTATTGGCATTGCCGCTGTTGCAGATCACGGCGCGAACGGGGCCGCGGGCAATGTGATCCTTCGTGACAAGAAGCGGTGCCCCCTTGACCAGATTTTGCGTATAAACAGCCGCCGCACAGCAAGGTGCCTCGCTATAGATCAAGGAAAGATCCTTCTTGGTTCGATTTTTACGAATGCCGCAATGAATGCCTGCGGCCTTGAATCCTTTTGCGGCACAAACGCCGCCCGAAACAGTTTTCATTTTTTAACCTCCGTTATGCGATCAGTCCTGTTTTTTCATCACAACCGAGCACAATGTTCATATTTTGAATGGCGGCACCGCTGGCACCCTTACCAAGATTGTCAAAACGGGAAACCAGCATAATCCGTTCCTCATTTCCCGTCACCGTAATCTGCATATCGTCACGCCCCGAGAAGGCGGCCGCCGAAAGGAAGCCCTCCTCATCGGCCTTTTCGGCAAAGCGAACCAGCCCCTCGCCGTAAATGCTCCGATACAAATCGGAAAGATCGCCGATCTTGCAGGTCAAGGCATCTCGTGAGAGCATAATGCAGGTTTCCATTCCGCTGTAAAAATTACAAACGATGGGGCTGAAAAGCGGAGCCCTTGAAAGCCCGCAAACGTGCACGATCTCTTTTAAATGCTTATGCTCCTGCCCCAACGCATAGGCACGGGGGGCACAAAGCAAGGGATTTTCACGGTCGGCCTCGTACTGAGCGATCATATTTTTACCGCCACCCGAATAGCCGGTCAGAGAATAGGCGGAAAGAGGTGCATCGGGGAGCAAAAGTCCCTCTCGAATCAAGGGCTCGGCCAAGGCCACAAAGCCGCTGGCGTGACAGCCGGGATTTGCAATTCTTTTGGATGTACGGATCTTTTCCCTCTGTCCGGAAAGCTCCGCAAAGCCGTAGGCCCAGCCGTCGGCTGTTCTGTGAGCGGTAGAGGTGTCGATCACCACGGTATCGGGATTTTCCATCATACTCACCGCTTCCACCGCTGCTGCATCGGGCAAGCAAAGGAAAGCTACGTCGGCACGGTTCAGCGCATCCTTTCTGGCGGCGGGATCCTTTCGATTTTCCTCGGAAAGAGTGATCAATTCCAAATCAGCACGCCCTGCCAATCTCTGATGGATTCTCAGACCCGTGGTACCGGCGCTTCCGTCAATAAAAACCTTCGTCATTTTTCAATTCCTCCCATTAAGCTGCCTCTGACAACGCGGATCTGCTCCGCAACGGATTCGAAGGAGGTTCCGCCCTCGCTGATCCTCTTTTCCACACAGCGCTCAAGATCAATAAAGCGGTAAACCTCTTCATCGAAGAGCTCCGAGTGGCTTTGATATTCCTCCAAGGTCAGATTCTCCAGAACCTTCCCGTTTTCAATACAGTAAGCAACGATTTGCCCCGAAATTTTGTAGGCAGATCGGAAGGGCAACCCGCGCCCTACCAAATAATCAGCCAGATCCGTTGCGTTGATGAATCCCCCTTGAGCCGCCTTCAGCATTGCCTTCGGGTTGGCTTTGAGTCCGCTGAGCATTCCGCTGAAAACGTCCAAACACATTTTAACGGTATCGCAAGCGTCGAAAACGCTTTCCTTGTCCTCCTGCATATCCTTGTTATAGGCCAGAGGAAGCCCCTTGAGGGTGGTCAAAAGAGCCATCAGATCTCCGTAAACACGACCCGTTTTACCACGGATCAATTCCGCCATATCGGGATTTTTCTTCTGGGGCATAATAGAGGAGCCCGTGGTATAACTGTCAGACAGCTCCACAAAGCGGAATTCCCAGCTGCACCACAAAATGATCTCCTCGCAGAAGCGGGACAGATGCATCATCAGAATCGAAAGATCGGAAAGGAGCTCCAGCGCAAAATCGCGGTCGGAAACACCGTCCAGCGAGTTCAAACAGGGAGAGTCAAATCCCAAAAGCTTTGCCTCGTAGCGGCGGTCGGTATCATAGGTGGTCCCGGCAAGAGCGCAGGAGCCGATGGGAGAAACGTTGGTTCTTCTCCGACAGCCCTGCAAGCGATCCAGATCGCGAAGGAGCATCATCCCGTATGCCATCAAATGATGGCCGAAGGTGATGGGCTGAGCTCTTTGCAGGTGGGTATACCCGGGCATAATGGTCTTCTGATATTCCTCCGCTTTGTTGCAGAGGATCTCCAGCAAATTCACGATCTGAGAGGAAATCCCATCGATCTCGTTTTTCAAATACATTCTCAGATCCAAGGCCACCTGATCGTTTCGGCTGCGGGCGGTATGAAGCTTCTTTCCCGCATCGCCGATCTTTTGGGTCAGAATCTGCTCAACAAACATATGAATGTCTTCGCTGTCGGGATCAAAGGCGAGCGCACCGCTTTCCAATTCCTCCAAAATGATCCCCAAGCCCTCTGTGATCTTTTCTGCCTCCTCGGCGGTGATGATGCCTTGTTTGGCAAGCATCGCGGCATGCGCCATACTGCCGCGAATATCCTCACGGAACATTCGGCAGTCAAAATGAATGGATGAATTAAAATCATCCGCAAGCTTATCGGTCTTGCCGTCGGTACGGCCCGCCCACATCTTTGTCATATGCTTCTGTCTCCTCAAACGGTCATACAATCAATCAATCAATCAAATCAATGAATAATATACATCCAATCGTATTACGGTATAATAGTATACCTCCGATCCTCTTTTTTGTCAATATTATCAAAGAAAGTCTTTCCCTCAATTCATAAACAATTTACAAAAAAATTCACCCGATTGAATAATCTCGGGTGAATTTTTGTATAATATACATTTTTTAGTTACCGGTCATTTTTTCCTGCTTTACTTTTTTATCGATAACGTGGCGGGAAGCCAATTCTCTGTGAATATCCTCCAAGGAGATTCCCATTTGAATCATCAGAACCATCACGTGGTAGGCGAGATCGGCGATCTCGTAAACGGTTTCCTTTTTATCGTCCGCTTTCGCGGCAATGATGACCTCGGTGCTCTCTTCGCCTACCTTTTTGAGAATCTTATCGGTCCCCTTTTCAAAAAGATAGGTGGTATAGGAGCCCTCCTTTTTCTCCGTTTTTCTGCCCTCGATGAGCTTCATCAGCCCTTCCAAGGAAAATTCGCTCAATTCTTCGTTTTCCCACAGTGTATTCTCAAAGCAGCTTTCGGTTCCCAGGTGGCAGGCGGGGCCATCCTTCTCCACCATCACCACCAAGGCATCACCGTCACAATCGGCGGTTATGGAAACAACGTGTTGATGGTTTCCGCTGGTTTCCCCCTTCAGCCACAATTCCTGACGGGAGCGACTGAAAAAGCAAGTGAGCTTTTTCTCCATGGTAATTTGAAGGCTCTCCTTATTCATATACGCCAAGGTAAGCACCTTTTTGGATACGGCATCCACCACGATTGCGGGGATCAAGCCCTTTTCGTCAAATTTCAGTTGATTGATATCGACCATTTTACTTCTCCTATTCTCTGACCGAGATGTTGTTTTGTTTGCAAATTTTCTTCAGATCGGAAATTTCCACCTCACCGAAATGGAAAATAGAGGCGGCAAGACCGGCATCGACCTTGGGCAGTGCTTGGAACAGCTCCACAAAATGCGCCGCGCTTCCCGCACCGCCGGAGGCGATAACGGGAACGGAAACCGCATCGCAGACCTTTTCCAGCATTTCCAGATCAAATCCGTTTTTCACGCCGTCGGTATCGATGGAATTGACCACGATCTCCCCTGCACCGTTTTCCACGCCGCGACGGATCCATTCAATGGCCTCCATTCCCGTGTTTTCTCGGCCACCCTTGGCAAACACGCGAAATACGCCGTCCACGCGCTTGATATCCACCGAAAGCACCACGCATTGATCGCCGTAGCGCTTGGCCGCCTGCGGGATCAGATCGGGGTTTGCAATGGCGCCGGAATTGACGCTGACCTTATCGGCACCGCATTTTAACACACGGTCAAAATCCGCAAGGCTGCGGATCCCGCCGCCGACGGTTAACGGAATGAAGATTTGGGAGGCAACCTCCTTTAAAATATCGGTAAACAAGGATCTTTTTTCCGAAGACGCGGTGATGTCGTAGAAAACCAACTCATCCGCCCCGTGGCTGCTGTAATAGGCCGCAAGAGAGACGGGTGAGGAAACGTCCTGCAGACCCAAGAAATTTTTTCCCTTGACAACTCTTCCGTCCTTCACGTCAAGGCAAGGGATGATTCGTTTTGTTATCATTTGGACACCTCGATGGCTTCTTTCAGGTCAATGGCCCCGGTGTAATAGGCTTTTCCGATAATAGCACCGTACAGATCCAATTCTCTCAGCCGTTTGACGTCCTCCATGGTAGAAACACCGCCCGAAGCAATGATACGAAGCGAAAACCGCTCGCTCATTTCTCGGTACAGCCCAACGTTGGTTCCCTTCATGGCTCCGTCCTTGGAGATATCGGTACAGATCAGCGTGGAAACACCGATCTTCTGCATTCTCTCACAAAAGGAGAAGGCGCTCTGATCCGAAACCTCGGTCCAGCCCTTAATGGCCACAAGGCCGTCCTTCAGATCCACACCCACTGCTATTTTGTCTCCGTAGCGCTCAACCGCTTCCTCCAAAAAATGCGGATCGGTGACGGCGGCAGTCCCCAGAATCACCCGTCGGACGCCGCACGACAAATACGCCGAGACGGTTTTGATATCCCGAATGCCGCCGCCGATCTCCAATTTCAGATCGGTATTTTCGCAAACCGACCGCACGACCTCGAAATTGGGCGTGGAGCCGAATTTGGCTCCCTCCAGATCCACCATATGGATCCATTCGGCACCGCAAAGGGCAAAATCACGAGCAACTGTCAAAGGAGAGTTGCTGTAAACGGTCATATTTTGATAATCGCCCTTCAAAAGGCGAACCGCTTTTTGTTCAAACAAATCAATTGCCGGAAAAATCAGCACGTGCTTCCCTCCAATTCACAAAACGCTTTTAAGATTTTCAGTCCCACCTCACCGCTTTTTTCGGGATGGAATTGACAGCCGTAAACGTTCCCGTTTTGCACGGCCGCTGTCAAAGAAGCCCCGTACTCTGTGGTAGCGGTCACCGAAGCCTCACACTCCGCCCCGTAAAAGGAATGAACGAAATATACAAAATCGCCCTCTTTCAGATAGCGGAAAATATAGGAGGGTTTGGGAAAACTCAGTGCATTCCAGCCGATATGGGGAATTTTGTAATCCTTCGGGATCACATCGGCAATGGGAAGCACCTTTCCCGGAACAAGACCCAGCCCCTTATGCACGCCGTACTCATGACTTTCATCAAACAAAAGCTGCATTCCGAGGCAAATCCCCAAAAAGGGCTTTCCTTTTTTGACCTCTTCCTTCAAAACGGGAATCAGACCGCTTTCCTCCAGCTTGGCAATGGCATCGGAAAAGGCACCCACCCCCGGAAGAACGATGTGATCCGCACGGCGCAGGGTCTCGGGATCGGAGGTGATACAAACCTTTTGACCGATAAAGGCAAAGGAGCCGGAAAGGGAAAAAAGATTTCCCACTCCGTAATCAACGATAGCGACCATCAAAGCACCCCTTTTGTCGAAGGAATACGGTCGCGGTTCTTTTCATCGATGGCAACGGCCGCCTTCAAGGATCTGGCAACCGATTTGAAAGCTCCCTCTGCCAGGTGATGAGAATTTCTCCCCGCAAGAGAGCGGATATGCAAAGCCATCGGGCAATTTCTTACGAAGGAAACGAAAAATTCCTCGATCAATTCCGTGTCAAAGCTGCCGATCTTTTTGGCACGGATGCCGAGATCGAAATTCAGACAGCTCCGTCCCGAAAGATCCACGGCAGACAGAATCAGAGCTTCATCCATAGGAAGGATCATGGAGCCGTAGCGCACGATCCCGCGCTTATCGGCCAAGGCTTTTTCAAAGGCCATACCGAGACAAATGCCGATATCCTCCACGCTGTGATGATCGTCCACCACGGTATCTCCCACGCATTCAAGCCTCAGATCGAATCCCCCGTGGGAGGCAAAAAGGGTCAGCATATGATCCAAAAAGCCGCACCCCGACCGAACGGAGGATTTTCCTTCCCCGTCCAGATTCAAATACAAATCGATATCGGTTTCCGCGGTTTTCCGCTTGATTTCAATTTCTCTCATCCGACCACCTCCAAAATCTTTTTCACCGAGGCGCAGAAGGCCTCCATTTCTTCTTTAGAGCCGATTGTAATTCTGCAATAATCCGAGATCCTCTCCCGAGAGAAATGACGGACCAGATTGCCCTCCTCCTTCAAGCGGCGATACAATTCTCCTCCGCTGACGGAAGCGTGACGGGCAAAGAGAAAATTGGCCGAGGAATCGGTAACGAAAAAGCCCATCTTCTCCAATTCTTTTTTGGTAAACTCACGGTTTTCCATCACCGTTCGGACGTTGCGGCGGGTATACTCCCCGTCTGCGAGCGTTCCGATGCCCGCGGCCATGGTCATGGAATTGATGCAATAGGGATTGATGGTATATTTGACCACGTTCAGATCCCGAATCAAATCGGGACAGCCGATGGCAAAGCCCAAACGAGCCCCGGCCATGGAACGGGATTTGGAAAAGGTTTGCGTCACCAAAAGGTTGTCGTAACGCGCAACCAAGGGAACACAGCTATCCGCTCCGAAATCCACGTAGGCTTCATCGATTACCACCACGTGATCGGGATTGTGGATCAAAATTTCTTCCACCTCGAAAGGTGAAAGCGTAAGCCCCGTGGGGGCGTTGGGATTGGCAATGAAGATCGTATGGGAAAGGCCGAAATAATCCTCTGCCTTCACCGAAAAATCCTCCCGAAGGGGGATCTCGCGATACGAAATACCGCAGGCTTCGGCAAAAACCGAATAAAAGCCGTAGGTAATATCGGGGAAAGCGGCGGGGGTCTTTTCATCGCAAAAGGCCATAAAGGCAAAATTCAAAACGTCATCCGAGCCGTTGGTGCAAAGGACCTGACAGGGCTCCACGCCGTACTCTGTGCCAAGGCCGCTGTCAACGCCTTACACTCGGGATCGGGATACAGCTGAAGAGAGGCGGCAGCCTTTCGTGCGGCCTCCAAAGCTACGGGAGACGGTGGGAAGGGGGATTCGTTGGTGTTGAGCTTAATGTACTGTCTCTCTTTGGGCTGTTCCCCGGGGGTATAGGTTTGAAGAGAGGAATACCGCTCGTTTAAAAATCGACTCATGCTTTCTCCTCGCCGCGGATCACGGCACTTCTGGCGTGGGCGGTCAAGCCCTCCTTTTGGGCAAAAAGGGCAACGCTGTCGGCAACCTTTTCCAAGGCATTTTTCGTAAAATAGGTATACTGGGTCTTCTTGATAAAATCATCCACCGACAAGGGACTGGAAAACTTTGCGGTTCCGCCGGTGGGAAGGGTGTGGTTGGGGCCCGCCAAATAGTCTCCCAAGGCCTCGGGGCAATATTTTCCCATAAAGACTGAGCCCGCATGGCGAATGGAATCCAAATAATCGAAGGGATTATCCACACAGAGCTCCAAATGCTCCGGCGCGATCTCATTGGCAATATCGATCCCTGCACGCAGATCGGGAGCCACGATGATCTTTCCGTTGTCATCAATGGAAGCACGGGCAATTTCCGCGCGCTCCAAAAGCACGAGCTGACGCTCGATCTCTTCTTGAACCTTCTCGGCCAGATCAAGGCTATCCGTTACCAAAACGGCGCCGGCCAATTTGTCGTGCTCTGCCTGAGAAAGAAGATCGGCCGCCACGTATCGGGGATCGGCGCTCTCATCGGCAAGAACCAGAATTTCGCTGGGGCCTGCGATCATATCGATGGATACCTGACCGAAGACCTGCTTTTTGGCCTCTGCTACAAAGGCATTTCCCGGACCGACAATCTTATCCACCTGGGGAATGCTTTCGGTTCCGTAGGCCAAGGCGGCCACAGCCTGCGCACCGCCCACCTTGAAAATACGATCCACCCCCGCTACGGAGGCGGCGGCCAAAATGGCGGGAGAGATCTTTCCCTCTCGATTCGGAGGAGAAACCATCACGACCTCGCGACAGCCCGCAAGCTTTGCGGGGATGGCATTCATCAGAACCGTGGAGGGATAGGTGGCGGTACCGCCCGGAACGTAGATCCCCGCACGGTCCAAGGGAATGATCTTCTGTCCCATAACCACACCCTCGGATTCATTGAGAATGAAGCCCTGACGCAGCTGCTTGGAATGGAACAGACGAATGTTCTCTGCGGCAAGCTTTAAAACCTCCAAAAGGAGTCCTCCACCTGCAAAAGCGCCTCCCCTATTTCCTCCTTGCTGACAGCAAGAGAGGAAAGCTCTGCCCCGTCAAAGCGACGGGTGTATTCCAGCAGGGCACGGTCCTTGTTTTCCTTTACGTTTTCAATAATCTCCCGAACGATGGATTGCACGTCCACCTTGGGCTGTACTCTGGAAAAGATTTCTTCGTTTTGTACCTCTCCGTATTTTAAAATACGAATCATTCTGCTTCCCCCTTTGAAAGCTGCTCCGAAAGACCCGCCACAAGGCGCATAATTTCGGAATTCTTAAACTTATAACCCGATTTATTGGCAATGAGACGGGCGCTGATGGGAACGATATCCTGCGTTACCTCAAGGTTGTTTTCCTTCAAGGTCTTTCCGGTCTCCACAATGTCCACGATCACATCGGTCAAGCCGAGGATGGGCGCGATTTCAATGGAGCCGTTCAAATGGACGATATCGATCTCCCGCCCCATTTTCAAATAATAATCCCGCGCAATATTGGTAAACTTGGTGGCAACGCGCAGCGTTCTGCGGGGATCGTCGCGAAAGCCGACGGGAGCGGCAACCGCCATTTTACACCTCCCCGTTTTGAGATCCAAAAGCTCATATACATCGGGGGTGTATTCCAAAAGGATATCCTTTCCCGCAACACCGATATCCGCCGCGCCTCGCTCCACGTAGATGGCAACGTCCGAGGGCTTCACCCAAAAATAACGAACGGCGCATTCTTCATTTTCAAAAATCAATTTACGGGTATTTTCCAAAAGCTGAGGGCAGGAAAAGCCTGCACGATCAAACATGGCATAAACCCGTTCTCCCAATCTTCCCTTCGGGAGGGCAACGTTAAGCATTTGTTTCAAGAAGCTCCACCCCACTTTCCGTCACACGGTAAAGAGACCGATAGCGAATCCTCTTCGGGATCTGCTTTTGAGCCGTAACGCTCTTATTCTGCAAAACAAAATCCTGAACCGCCCGTTCCACCGACTCGGAGGATACGTCCTTGCTGTAGAGTAAAACGGCATCCAGATCAAAATTTTTCTTTTCAAAGAACATATCCTCCAGAAGGTCCAAATAGACCGCAAAGCCAACGGCCTTGGAGGCACTGCCCATTTTTTTCATCAGGCGGTCATACTGTCCGCCCGAAAGAACGGCGGTGGGAACCCCGCGGACAAAGCCCTTGAAAACGATTCCGTTGTAATAATCGATGTGATTGACAACGGAAAAATCGATCCGAACCATATCCGAAAAGCCCGCACGGGACAGAGAATCCAAAACGCCCTCCAAAAGCGCAAGCGAAGAAGAAAGCCCCTTCTTTTCCAAAAGGCTATGAACACGGGGCAAAACAAGCTTTGCCTCCCCGTAGAGCCCCGCAAGCTCAGCAAGAATGGCACCGTCCTCCTCGCTGACTCCGACCTTGCGGCAGATGCGCATCGTATCGTGAGGATTCTTTTCACCGATGGTCTTCAGTATCTCCTTTTTTTGATCGGAGGTAGCCTCCAGACCGTTTACCAAGTCGAAGACCAGGCCGAAATCGGAGAGGTCCAAAACGCTGTCGGGAGAAAGCAGGCGCAAGCTTTTGGCGGCCAGGATCAAAACCTCGGAAAGGCAATAGGAATCCACGTCTCCGATGCATTCAATTCCCACCTGCATAATTTCCCGAAAGGAATGGGTTCCCGAGGAAACGCGGTAAACGTTCTCATCGTAATAGACCTTTTCCACTCCGCCTTCACCGACAGCGGCGTGCTTCACAATGGACAGGGTCACGTCCGGCTTCAGGGCAAGAAGCTTTCCATTGGTATCGGTAAAGGTGATGATGCTGTCGGAAATGAGGAAATCCTTATTTCGAACGTACAGATCATATTCCTCGAATTTACTCATTTTAAACTGAGAATAGCCGTGCTTCTGATATAAATCCCGAAGACGGTAAACGGCTTCCTCTTCTTTTCTCAAATCAATGCTTGAAATACTCATTGCTGTTCCGTATCCTCCAAAAGGTCGATGGCCGCCCGATAGCCGCCGTTCCCGTAAGAGAGGCACTTGTTCACACGGCTGATGGTGGCGGTGCTGGCACCGCAGATTCGATTGATTTCCTGATAATTGGTTCCCTTTTTCAAAAGGATTGCAACCTCCAGTCGCTGAGACATATCCATAATCTCCCGTATGGTGCAAAGATCCTCCAAAAAGGCATAGCAGTCATTTTTATCGGAAAGAGCGGATAAAACTTCCACCAAGCGATCGGTGGCCTTGTTTTGCCAATGATTCATAGCAATCTCCCTTATTCGTAGTTTTGACATTTTAACACGCTAAAGCAATAAAGTCAATAGGGATCCTTGAACAATCTGTAAATTTCCCAAAAAATGCGGATCCCCTTGAGAGGATCCGCACCGAACGAAATTACTTCACCGCAATGCCGAGCTTTTGAACCGCTTCCTCGCGCATTTTGTATTTTAAGATCTTTCCTGCCGCGTTCATGGGGAAAGCATCCACAAAATCCACATAGCGCGGAACCTTATGGCGCGCCATGCTGGCGGATACAAATTCCTTCAGTTCAGCTTCTGTCATATGTTCGCCGTCCTTCAGGATGATGCAAGCCATAATCTCTTCTCCGTACTGCCGATCGGGAACGCCGATGACCTGAACGTCTCTGACCTTGGGGTTGGTATAGATAAATTCCTCAATTTCCTTGGGGTAAATATTTTCACCGCCGCGGATGATCATATCCTTCAAGCGGCCCGTGATCAAATAATTGCCCTCGGGCGTTCTGCAGGCAAGATCTCCCGTATGAAGCCATCCCTCGCTGTCAATGGTGGAGGCGGTGGCATCGGGCATTTTATAATACCCCTTCATCAGATTATAGCCTCTGGCAACAAATTCGCCGTTGACACCGTCGGGACAGTCCTTTCCGGTTTCGGGATCCACGATCTTGCATTCCACGTTGGCAAAGGCACTTCCGACGGTTTCCGTGCTAACCTCAAGAGAATCGTAGTAGCTGCTCATGGTACAGCCGGGGCTGGCCTCGGTCTGACCGTATACGGATACGATCTCCTTCATGTTCATCACAACCGTTGCCTTTTTCATCAGATCGGCGGGGCAGTTGGCACCTGCCATAATACCGGTACGAATATGGGAAAAATCGGTCTTTTCAAAGTCGGGGTGCTGCATCATGGCAATGAACATCGTCGGAACCCCGTTAAAGGTGGTGATATGCTCATTGTGAATACAAGACAGCGCAGGCTTAGGTGAAAAATAAGGAAGCGGGTACATAGTGGCACCGTGAGTCATAGCAGCGGTCATGGAAAGCACCATACCGAAGCAATGGAACATAGGAACCTGGATCATCATACGGTCGGCAGTGGAAAGATCCATATGGTCACCGATGTATTTTCCGTTGTTGACCACGTTGTAGTGGGTCAGCATAACGCCCTTGGGGAAGCCCGTGGTTCCCGAGGTGTACTGCATATTGCAAACGTCATCCTTATTGACGGCGGCGGCCATACGGCGCACCTCCTCTGCGGGAATGCGCTGTGCATACTCCAAAGCCTCGCTCCAGGTATAACAGCCCTTCTGACGGAAGCCCACGGTAATAACGTTTCTCAAAAACGGCAGTCTTCTGGCGTGAAGGGTCTTCTCCTTTTTCAATTCGGCAAGCTCGGGACAAAGCTCGGCAATGATTTTGCCGTAATGCGTATCCTTGGCTCCCTCGGTCATTACCAAGGTATGGGTATCGGATTGACGCAACAGATATTCCACCTCGTGGATCTTATAGGCGGTATTGACCGTAACCAAAACGGCACCGATCTTAACGGTGGCCCAAAAGGCAATAAACCACTGGGGAACGTTAGAGGCCCAAACGGCCACGTGAGTTCCCGCTTTAACGCCCATGGCAATCAGCGAACGGGCAAAGGTATCCACGTCATCGCGAAATTCGCTGTAGGTACGGGTATAATCCAGCGTGGTGTATTTAAATGCGTACTGATCGGGAAATTCCTCTACCATACGGTCCAAAACGTCGGAGAAGGTAGCATCGATCAGCAGATCCTTCTTCCAAACGAATTTGCCGCTATGAGCGCGGTTATAATACAAAGCTCTTTCGTTACGGGAGGTATCTCCGAACTGCCGCATAAATCCCACGAATTGAGAGAAGATGATCTCCATATCATCCAATTCGGGGCACCATTCGGGATTCCACACCAAGGAAACGAAGCCGTCGTAATTGACGGAGGAAAGCGCTCTCATCATCTCTCGAATGGGAAGACAGCCCTCCCCTGCCAAGCAATATTCAATGCCGTTTTCGGTTTTTCTGGCGTCATTGAACTGAACGTGGCGGATATAGGCACCGAGATTCTTGATGACGTCATCCGGAGATTGGCCACCGGTAAAATATTGAGCGGACATCTGCCAAAGGGCGGCCAGATAATCGCTGGCAAAAAAGTCCAGAAGATCGCGCAGAACCTTGGTATCGGCAAAGGGACCCGTGGTCTCCACCAGCAAAGCGACTCCTTCCTTTTCGGCCAAGGGAAGGACGTTTTCCATCAGTTTCCGCACGTTTTCCACCGCCGCTGCGCCGTCCTCACACTGATTGGCGCGCAAACGGATGAAGGGAATATGGAGATTTGCGGCGATGGTCAAGCAGGAGCGGATCTCATCCACACACTTTTGAAATTCAGATGCAACGCCCACGTCCGAAACGGTATCGATACAAGGAATGCGCAGTTTTTTCTCATACAGCCTCCGCAGAGTGGAGGCGGCGGTATAATCGTGGAAGGCTCCTTCCTTATCGGTGAAGAGACGATTATAGATGTTATGGAGCTCAATCCCCTGAAAATGGAGCTCCTCGGCAATATTGCAAAATTCCTCAAACGAATTGTTATGCCACCCCTTGGTGGAAAAAGAAAGCTTCATTCTTAGGCCTCCTCATAGATAATCTTATTCACGGCACTCAAATAGGCGCGAATGCTGGCTCCGATGATATCGGTGGAGATTCCGTTTCCGGAATACAGTTTTCCTCCCGCTCTGAGCTTCACCAAGGCGGAGCCCATAGCTTCCTTTCCCTCAGTAACGGACTGGATCTGGAAATCATCCAGCTCATAGTGATGACCGACAATCTGATCGATGGCACGGAAGGCGGCATCTACGGGGCCGTCGCCGATGCAGACCCCTTGCAGAAGATTTTCACCCTGATAAAGCGAGATCTGCGCACTGGCACTGATGATGTTGCCGTTATTGACAACGTAGCTTTCCAAGCGGTAGGTTGCGGGAACCTGCAGGGCTGCACTGGCCACGATGGCATCCAGTTCCTTGCTGCCCACCTTCTTTTTCCCTGCGACACGCAAAAACTCCTCGTAAACCTTTTTCCGATCCTCCTCGGAAAGGTCATACCCCAGCTTGGCTACCGCGGTATTGACGGCGGCGGCATCATCCTCGGCATCCAGATAGATCGAGCCGTCCTCCACGGTGTTCAGCGTCATCACCGATTTGGATTTTTGCGCATTGTCGGTGATCCAGGAAATCTGTTTGGTAATGCGGGTCAATTCGGTCAGGGAAAGATTGGTTTGGAAAGAATATCTTCCTCCGCAGTTTTTCACGAGAGTTGCTGCAACCGACAAAGGTGCGGCCTCCCCCGAAAGATCGGTCTTGATGGTTTCGGCACCCGCCTTCACCGCCAAGGCGGAGGAGGCAACGGCCAGGCCGTTTTGATTGGAACAACGAACCCCAAAGGGAACGTCGAACTGCTCCACCAAAGATGAAACAAAGCTTGCAAAATCATCCGAAAGCATTTCGGCCGCACTGTCGCAAACGCAAATATGAGTTGCGCCTGCCTCGATGGCGGTGCGAATGGCGGAGATTAAATATTCGGGATCGGCTCGGGTCGCATCCACAGCGCAGAATTCCACCTCGGGCACGCAGGATGCCGCTTTGACTACGCCGCTTTTGATCCATTCGATCATTTTATCGGGCTTTTTCTTGGCCAAATACTCCATTCCTACGGGAGAAAGAGGCACCTCAAAGCGCACGCGGGGATGCGATGCGGCGCTGAGCGATGTGATGGCGTTATCAACGCTGTCGGGTGCAATTCCGCATCCCACAGACAAGACGCTGTTTTTCACAAAGGAAGAAGCGGTGCGGATCAAAAGCGAATCGGCCGTTACGTTTACGATTTCGGGCAATTCAATGATATCAACGCGTAGCTTCTCCAGTTGACGGGCAATTTCAAGCTTTTCCTTAAAGCCGTATACACCGGAATCGTTGCAAAGAGTTGAATCGGCAAATTTGATCTGTTTCATAACACACCTCACAAAAATTATTAAAAAAGCCCCTGAGACAATGATTGTCTCAGGGACGAAAAAATCCGCGGTACCACCCTGCTTGCCGAATCATCGGCCAACTTTGAAGAGTTCTAACAAACCCTCTGCCTTGATAACGGGGCAAGCCGGAGTCACTTACTGAGAATTGGGCGACTCTGCTCCGGAGTGAGACTTCACCTTGTAATTTCCCACTGCCTCGCACCAAACGGCAGCTCTCTGAAGGGATGGCTTACAAAGGAATAATTCCATCACAGCATTTTTAAAAGAACGGCGCTATTATAACACGTTATACGGGGATTTGTCAATAGGTTTTAACATTTTTTCACGGTGGCAATGGCGTAGGAGCACTTTTCGGGGAGGAAATGTGATTGACGTATAGCGAACTGTTCAAAAAATCACAAATGGAGTCCTTCGGAAAAGCTTGGATTCAAAAGTTTTTTACAGCTCTGCTCCCAGCTTCATGGCTTTCATATTGGCCTCGATCATTTCGGCTCTCTTGGGGGGGATGACCTTATTCAAGGTATTCAATACCTTTTCCTCGTCAAATTCACCCAAGGCCTGCAGGATTTTGCCCACCAGAATCATATTGGCCAAGGTGGAAAATCCGTTCTCCCCTGCCAGCTTGGTTGCGGGGATGGGATATGCCACCACGTCGCTGCGCTTCACAGGGCGCTCCACCAAGGAGGAATCGTAAAAGATCATACCGCCGGGAACCACGCTGTCCTCAAAGCGATCCAAAGAGGGCAGATTCATGGCCACCAGAACATCGGGATTGGAAACGATGGGAGAGCCCACCGCCTCATCGCTGACGATCACACTGCAGCTTGCCGTGCCACCGCGCATTTCGGGACCGTAGGAAGGAAGCCAGCTGACGTTCTTATCCTCCATCATTCCCTTATATGCCAACATCTTTCCTGCAAAGAGGATGCCCTGTCCGCCGAATCCGGACAGCAAAATTTGCTTCGTGCTCATTATTTTTCCTCCTTTGCCGATCTGTCCTTATAAACGCCCAAGGGATAATAAGGAATCATTTTTTCATCGATCCACTCCAAGGCCTTTTGCGGTGTCATACCCCAGTTGGTGGGGCAGGAGGAAAGAACCTCGATCAAGGAAAAGCCCTTTTTATCGATCTGGTTTTGGAAAGCCTTTTTAATGGCCTTCTTGGCATTGCGAATGTTCTTGACGTTGTTTACGGTCACTCTTTCCAGATACTCCGGGCCGTCCAATTCGGAAAGCAATTCGCAAACGCGGATCGGAAAACCGCAAGCCTTCACGTCTCTTCCGTAGGGAGAGGTCTGGGTCACCTGATTGGGAAGCGAGGTGGGAGCCATCTGACCGCCGGTCATACCGTAAATGGCGTTGTTGATGAAAATAATGGTGATATTTTCGTTTCTGGCGGCGGCGTGAACCGTCTCCGCCATACCGATGGAAGCCAAGTCTCCGTCACCCTGATAGGTGAAAACGATGTGCTCATCGGGATCGGCGCGCTTAACGCCCGTGGCAACGGCGGGAGCTCTGCCGTGAGCCGCCTCGATCATATCGCAATTGAAATAGTCATAGGCCATAACGGAACAGCCGACGGGCGCAACGCCGATGGCCTTTCCTTCAATCCCCAGCTCGTCCAAAACCTCGGCAACGAGGCGATGCACGATACCGTGGGTACAGCCGGGACAATAATGCAACGGCACGTCTGCCAATGCATGGGGTTTATCAAAAACTACCATAATGCTTACACCTCACTTCTGCAAATCACAAATTGCCTTCAAAACCTGATCGGGGGAAGGGATCATACCGCCCACACGGTTACAAAGGGTTACGGGAACCTTGCACTCACAAGCCAATTTCACGTCCTCGATCATCTGACCCATGGAAAGCTCAACGGAAAGAATCGCCTTTACCTTCTCGGCAGCCTTCATAAAAGGAGCCTTGGGGAAGGGCCAAAGGGTGATGGGACGAATCATACCCACCTTGATTCCCTGCTTTCTCGCTTCGTTAATGGCATTTTTGGAGACACGGGAAGCAATACCGAAGGCTGCAACGCAAATTTCGGCATCCTCCATCATATACTCCTCGTACATCACCTCGTTTTCCTCGATGGTGCGGTAACGGTCATAACGGAGGAAATTGTGTTTTTCCAATTCCTCGGGCTTGAGGAACAGAGAGTTGACAATGTTGTGGGGGCGCTCCATCTTGGTGCCGGTGGTAGCCCAAGGCTTAGCGGGAGCAGGGGCAATGTCAAAATCCAGAGAAATGGGCTCCATCATCTGCCCCAAGGTACCGTCTGCCAGAATCATAGCGGTCATACGGTAGGTGTCGGCCAATTCAAAGCCCTTCACCGTAAGCTGTGCCATTTCCTGAACCGAATTGGGTGCCAGAACGATCATATGGAAGTCGCCGTGGCCGGCACCGCGGGTAGCCTGGAAATAGTCGGACTGGCTGGGCTGAATACCGCCAAGGCCGGGGCCGCCGCGCTGAACGTTGACCACAAGAGCGGGCAGATCCGCGCCTGCAAGGTAGGAAAGCCCCTCTCCTTTCAGAGAGATTCCGGGGCTGGAGGAGGAGGTCATAACGCGTTTTCCCGTAGAGGACACGCCGTACACCATATTAATGGCGGCGATTTCACTCTCTGCCTGAAGAAACGTGCCGCCGATCTTCGGCATTTTCTTGGCCATATAAGCCGCAACTTCCGTTTGGGGCGTGATCGGATAGCCGAAATAGTGACGGCAGCCCGCAGCGATGGCGGCCTCCGCAATGGCTTCGTTGCCCTTCATTAAAATCTTTTCAGACATCTTCTTCACCTCTCAACCTTAATAACGCAATCGGGACACATCTGTGCACAGAAAGCACAGCCGACACAAGCCTCTTGATCTGTAATCTCGGCGGGATGGTGTCCTTTCATATTGATTTTGTCCGGAGAAAGACGGATCAATTTCTTCGGACAAGCATCGACACACAAGCCGCAACCCTTGCAAAAATCGGTTTTGAACACAAGTTTTGCCATAGAAGTACTTCCTTTCGAATTTTTATCAGTAATATTTTTTTTGCAAATTTAACGGAAACAAATTTGGAATTTCATCCTTCAAAGCGGGATATAAATCAGCCCGAACCGAATGGAACACAATCGGAAGCCCTACCAGACGGGAAAACTCCTCCGCCTTGGCGACTGCCGACAAAACGTCCGAAGGGGTGGTTGCCTCCCCCAAATTGGAATTGTGAGCCACGGCAGTAAAAGGAATGCCGCAAGCGGCCTCCATTTCCCGCATAACCTCAACCAATGAATCGGGATTCCGCGTTAACGGGCGGCAGAAATTGGCTACCAGAATCATTTCGTAAGAATTTTCCTCTAAAATTCTCGGAGCCAGTCTCCCCAAGGCGAGGGCACCGCGATCGTCTCCGCCGATATCCAGCACAAAGGAGGAATTCCGATCGTCCACCACGGAATACATAGCGGCCGGCAGAGCGGGAAGATCCACGTTGGTATTGGCGTATTCCGAAGAGATCAGTGGGATTCCCATTTCCTCCAATTCCGCCAAGCTGTCCTTGGTTCTGAAATACGGATTGACGATATCAAGATCCGCAATGGCGACCCTTCGCCCCTCGCGGCGCAGATTCATCGCCAAATTCACGGCAATATTGGTTTTACCGCTTCCGTAATGCCCCGCCAAAATCAGAATTCGTTTATCCATTGCAAACGGTTACGCACCAATTCTTCTCATCCGCAACCTTGCCCCACTGAATTCCGGTCAAGCTGTCATACAGCTTCTGAGTCAAATCACCGATGCGGTTACCGCAAACGGTATATTCCTTTCCTTTATAGAAGAGCTTACCGATGGGCGAAACCACGGCGGCGGTTCCCGTTCCCCAAGCCTCCTCCAGCGTGCCGTTTGCAGCCGCTTCAAAAAGCTCATCCACGGAAATCAATCTCTCCTCCACGGTGTAGCCCCAATCGCGGAGCAATTCCACACAGCTCTTGCGGGTAATACCGGGCAGAACCGAGCCGGTCAATTTGGGGGTAATGATCTTGCCGTCAATTTTGAACATTACGTTCATCGCGCCGACTTCCTCGATGTATTTTCTTTCCACACCGTCCAGCCACAGAACCTGGGTATAGCCGTTTTTCTCGGCTCTCTCCCCTGCTCTCAAGCTGGCGGCATAGTTGCCGCCGCACTTGGCATAGCCGGTACCGCCGCGAACGGCACGGACGTCTTCGGATTCGATGGCGATCTTAACGGGGTTAATGCCCTCGGCGTAATAAGCGCCCACGGGAGAGCAAATGATCACAAACGTGGTGTTCTTAACGGAATGAACACCCAAATGGGGGTCGTTACCGAACATATAGGGTCTCAGGTACAGGCTGGTTCCGTCGGAATGAGGAACCCAATCCTTCTCGGTCTCCACAAAGGTCTTGAGGATCTCAAGGCACCCTTCTTCATCCAGCTGAGGAAGGCAAAGACGCTCGGCGCTGTTGTTCAGACGCTTGATGTTTTCCATAGGACGGAACAGACGGATCTGGCCGCTGCGGGAACGATAGGCCTTCATTCCCTCAAAAATCTCCACACCGTAATGCAGAACGGTCGAGGCGGGGTGAAGAGCAATGGGACCGAAGGGCACGATTCTGCCGTTGTGCCACCCCTCCTCGGGGTTATGGTCCATCATAAACATATGATCGGTAAAGATCTTGCCGAAGCCCAATTTGGATTCGTCTGCGGGCTTTTCTTTGGGACAGGGGTTTTTGGTGACGGAAATGGGATATTTCATATCATAATCTCCTTTTCATTTATCTTCATTTGTCGATTGATCAAAGCTTATTACGCTGAATCTTTCCGCTGACGGTTTTGGGCAATTCATCGCGGAAGACAACGAGTCTTGGGTATTTATAGGGAGCGGTATGCTCCTTGACGTAGTTCTGAATTTCCTTTTTCAATTCCTCGGTGGGCTCGGTTCCGCGGGTCAGAACGATGCTGGCCTTGACGATCTGGCCGCGAACCTCATCGGGAGCGGCGGAAACACCGCATTCCAGAACGTAAGGAAGCTCCATAATGACGCTTTCGATCTCAAAGGGTCCGATGCGGTAGCCCGAGGACTTGATCACGTCATCGGCACGGCCAACGTACCAGAAGAAGCCATCCTCATCGCACCAGGCAAGATCGCCCGTGTGATAATAGCCGTCCCGAATGGCTTCGTTTGTTTTTTCCTCGTCGTTGTAATAACCGACGAAAAGGCCGCAGGGGGCACCGTTTTTCAGATTGATGACCACCTCACCCGCATCCCCTCGGGGGACGGGATTCCCATCGGTATCCAAAAGCTCCACCTGATAAATGGGAGCGGGCTTACCCATGGATCCGATCTTATGAGGAGCGCCGATCAGATTGCCGACGATCATGGTGCTTTCGGTCTGTCCGAAGCCCTCCAGGATCTGCAGACCCGTTGCCTTTTCAAACTGACGGTATACTTCGGGATTGAGTGCCTCACCCGCCGTGGTCATATGATGGACAGAGGACAGATCGTATTTGGAAATATCCTGCTTGACCATCATTCTCAGCATGGTGGGAGGCGCGCAGAAGGTGGTGATTTGGTATTTGGCAAACATCGGGAGGATCTTGGAGGCATCGAAACGGTCAAAGTCATACACAAATACCGCCGCCTCGCAGAGCCATTGCCCGTAGAGCTTGCCCCACATGGATTTGGCCCAGCCCGTATCGGAGATGGAAAAATGCAGCCCATCGGGCTCCACGGCGTGCCAATACTTGGCGGTGTGAAAATGGCCCAAGGGATACTTGTGGTTGTGCGCCGCGATCTTCGGATAACCGGAGGTGCCGGAGGTAAAGAACATCAAAAGCAGATCGTCTCCGCAGGGGCTATCCTCGGTGCGGGCAAAATGAGAGCTGTACAGGGGATATTCCTCATCAAAGCTTCGCCAGCCCTCGCGGCTGCCGTTGACAATCAATTTCATTTCCAGCTCGGGTGCCTTTTCCGCCGCCAGCTCTACCTGACGGGCTACGTCCCCGTCGGCCGTACACAAAATGGCGCGAACGCCTGCGGCGCGGAAGCGATATTCCAAATCGTGCTCCAGGAGCTGATTGGGAGCGGGAATGGCCACGGCGCCCAATTTATTCAGCGCGATCATAGCAAACCAGAACTGATAATGACGCTTCAGAATCAGCATCACACGGTCACCTTTTTTGATCCCGAGAGATTTGAAATAATTGGCGCACTGATTGGAAAGGCGCTTGATATCCTTAAAGGTAAAGCGGCGCTCCTCCAAATTTTCGGAAATGTGAAGCATTGCCAATTTATCGGGATCCTTTTCCGCCAGCGCATCCACCAGATCGAAGGCGAAGTTGAAGGATTCGGTATTTTGGAAACGGATGGAGGTAGGGGTACCGTTTTCATTCTCGGAAACCTCAATAAATTTCCGATAAATACGATCCTCGGTGTCCTTTTTGATTCTCTTTTTGGAGGAAACCGCCTTTTGGGTCACCAGCTCGGGAATCGGCTCGCCCGTGGGGTTGAGCACGATGGCGTAGAAAATACAATCCTCTCCGCCCACGGCGATCATTCCGTGAGGAGCGGAGCTGTCAAAATAGATGCTGTCACCCGGGCCGAGGATCTCCCGATGATCGCCCACCTGCACCAGAAGCTGTCCCTCAATGACCAGATCGCACTCCTGACCCGCATGAGTGGTCAAATCGATCCCGCGGGCCTCTGCCTCGGGATCAAAGCGGCATTTGACGTAAAGCGGCTCGGCAATACGGTTTTGAAAGGCGTATGCCAGATTGTAATAGGTCATACCGTGGGCGTTGGTGATCTCCTGCCCTGCCCCGCGACGAGTCACGGTATAGGAATTCAATTTGGGGCTGTGGCCCTCGATGATATCCGTAACGTTTACGTTCAGCGCCAAGGCACAGCGATAAATAAAGGCAAAGTTCAAATCGCGCTTTCCGTTTTCGCAGGAAAGATACTCCTCCACGGAAACGCCGGTTTTCCCCGCCATTTCCTCCGCGGAAAGATTTTCAATTTGCCGCAGCTCGCGAATACGCGCCGCAATTTCTTGAATTTTGTATTCAAGTCCGGTTAATTTTTCCATTTTCACTCCATATCCGGGACAAAAAAGCACTCGTCCCAAAGGCATTCTTTGAGACGAGTGCGAAAACACCCGCGGTACCACTCAAATTGCAGTAACACTGCCGCTCAGGATCCAACAATCCTTATGCATTAACGCAGCAATCACGGAAAGGTTCTACTCCCGAAAAAAACGGTTTCTTCCCTTCAGCTCAAGAGCTACAAACAAAAAACCGAATCTCTGTGACTTGCACCGACCGTCACTTCTCTGGCAGAACGATTTTTCATCCTCTCCATCAACGCCTTTGATATTTAATTATACCATTGGATATTCTTCTTGTCAAGATATTTTGCGGATTTACACCTTCGCCGTATTTTTACAGCTTGTTGCGCTGAATCTTTCCGCTGATGGTTTTGGGAAGCTCGTCACGGAAGACCACCACACGGGGGTATTTGTAGGGGGCGGTGTGCTCCTTGACGTAATTCTGAATCTCCTTTTTCAATTCCTCGGTGGGCTCTGTTCCCTTTGTCAGAACGATGCTGGCCTTAACCACCTGACCGCGAACCTCATCGGGTACGGCGGAAACACCGCATTCCACAACGTAAGGAAGCTCCATAATAACGCTTTCGATCTCGAAGGGCCCGATACGGTAACCGGAGGATTTGATGACGTCATCGATACGGCTGACGTACCAGAAATAGCCGTCCTCATCACGCCAAGCGGTGTCGCCCGTGTGATACATATTGTCATACCAGGCATCGGAGGTCTTCTCCGCATCCCGATAATATTCCTTGAACAGACCGCAGGGAATGCTCTTGTCGGTGTGGATCACGATCTCGCCCACCTCACCGGGTGCCACGGATACACCGTCGGCATCCACCACGTCAACGTCAAACTGAGGCGAGGCCTTGCCCATAGAGCCGAGCTTCGGCACCGTTCCCGCAAGGTTGGCAATGGCAAGCGTGGTTTCGGTCTGCCCGAAGCCTTCCATGATCTCCAGACCCGTTGCTTCTTTAAACTTTTTGAATACCTCGGGGTTGAGAGCCTCTCCCGCCGTGGTCATATGATGGATGGAGGACAGATCGTAGCGATCCAGATCCCCGCGGATCAGCATACGGAGCATGGTGGGAGGCGCACAGAAGGTGGTGATATGATACTTCCCGAACATAGGCAAAATATCGTTTTCATCAAAGCGATCGAAGTCGTAGACAAACACCGCTCCCTCGCACAGCCACTGACCGTAAAGCTTGCCCCAAAGAGACTTGCCCCAGCCGGTATCGGAAATGGTCAGATGGAGACCGTCTCTCTCGCAGCAATGCCAATATTTGGCGGTCACGAAATGCCCCAGGGCGTAGGTGTGCTTGTGCGCCGCCATCTTGGGATTGCCCGTGGTGCCGGACGTAAAGAACATCAGCGCGGTCTCATCTCCCGCAGAGGCATTTTCGGGACGCTCGTATTCCTGAGAATAAAGCTTAAATTCGCCGTCAAAATCGTGCCACCCCTCTTTTTTGCCGCCTACAAGAACCAGCGTTTTCACACCGGGGCACTGCTTGGCGGCATTTTCGGCAATATCCGAAACGTCTCCGTCGGCCGTGCAAACAATGGCGGATACCTCGGCGGCATCGTAGCGATAAACGAAATCGTGCTCCTTAAGCTGATTGGTTGCGGGGATCGCCACTGCACCGATCTTGTGAAGAGCGACCATAGCAAACCAAAACTGATAATGACGCTTGAGAACCAGCATCACCTTATCTCCTCGCTTGATTCCGAGAGAGGTAAAATAATTGGCGCACTGATTGGAACAGCGCTTGATATCCCCAAAGGTGAATCGGCGTTCATTCTTATGCTTATCCAGATGAAGCATGGCCAGCTTTTCGGGGTAGGCATCGGCGATCTTATCCACAATGTCAAAGCCGAAGTTGAAGCTCTCGGTGTTGGTAAAATCGATTTTCTTCAGGCAACCGTTTTCATCCTCTTCGGTCTTGACGAATTTCTCGCAGATCAGCCCCTCGGACTTGGTGGCTGTAATCAAGCTTTGCAAAACCGCTTCCTCCTTCACGGGCTCGCCCGGAAGAACCACGGCACAGAAAACGCAATCCTCTCCACCCACTGCGATCATACCGTGAGGGGTAGAGCTGTTGTAATAAATGCTGTCACCCTCCTCCAGAACCTCGGTATGGCTTCCGATCTGAACCTTCAGCTTTCCGCTGATAACCAGATCGAATTCCTGCCCACTGTGGGTTGCCACCTGAATGGGCTTATTTTGAAGAGAGGGATCGAATTCATAGCGAACCCAATAGGGCTCGGCAATCTTGTTGCGGAATTTGTGAGCAAGGTTCTGAATGCGGATTCCCTCTTCTTTGGCAGTCTCCTGCCCCATTCCCTTGCGCGTCACGGTATAGGAGGAAAGGCGAGCGCTCTTTCCTTCCAAAAGATCGGTAATCTCAATGCCAAAGGCAAGAGAGCATTTATGAAGAAATGAAAAGGGGAAATCCAGATTACCCTCCTCAAAGGCGCTGTATTCTTCCACGCTGACGTCGGTCAGCTCCGCCATTTTGGAAAGGGAGAGTCCGGAAATCTCTCTCATCTCGCGAATTCTGAGGGCGACCTCATTCAATTTTCCGTTCGAGAGTGATGACATTGGGAAACCTCCTTAAAATTAAAAAAATAAAAACCCGCCTCAAATTTTGAGACGGGTAAAAAAATTACTCGCGGTACCACTCAAATTGCAGTAAAACTGCCACTCTTGGAATCCAACAATTCCTATGCCTTGACGCAGCAATCACGGGAGATGTCTACTGGCAAAACGCGTTCGGACCTCCGGCTCAGAAGGGATGGGCAACACTTGAAAACTCACTATCGGCTTACACCGCCCGCCGACTCTCTGCAAGAAAGCTTTCAACGCCGTCTTCATCACAGCCTTTATGCTGATAATATATCACCGCAAAAACGATTTGTCAAGGGCTTTTTTTGAAAAAAGAAAGATTTTTTTCACGGAAATTTTGCCGGTTTCTGTCTCACCTGCGACATTCTCAGGCTCTGTTTCTCTTAACAAGCATATGGAAGATCTTGCGGACGTTCTCTGTCAAAAAAGAATCTCTCATCAAAAGTAAGCACAAAAAGTAAGCCAAAGCTCCCACGACGATCGCGAGCAACGTAAAAACGCCGTCGGGAACGGGTAAACGGGCCAAAAGGCGGATAAATCCCGCCATCAAAAGTCCCGAGACAAAATAGCGGATCCCGCTTTTGAAAAAAGAGGACGGGGACCATTCCCTACGCATCAGATACAGCTGGAAGGCCGCCACAAACAGTTCGGCCGCAACGGAGGCTACGGCGGCACCGAGGGCGCGATACTGCGGGATCAGAATCAGATTCAAAAGGAAATTCAAGCCTGCGCCCGATACCACGGTGACCGTCAGAAGGTTTTGCTTTTTGGTGGGAATGAAAAACTGAGCGGAGCAGATGTTGCTGATCCCGATAACGGGGATCAAAAAGGCCAGCACCCGAAGAAGCGGGATCACCGCATCATACCCTTCCCCGTAAAACCACGGAACAAATTCCGTACTGATGGAAAACAGCCCCAGGGCAAGAGGAATCCCCAGGAGCCAAACGAAGCGAAAGCTTCTGGCCAAATAACGGCGAATCCCGAAGCAGTCTCCTTTTTCGAAGAGATAGCCGATCCGCGGGGTCATGACCGTGCCCAGGGAGGTGATCAGCGTCAAAACCATTCTGGACAGTTTGGTGGCCTGCTCGTAATAGCCGTTTTCCTCGGGGGAGGAGGTCATCAGGCCGATCATGGTTTTATCCAGCACGGTATAGATCTGGACCGCGAGAGTGGGAATAAAAAGCGAGATCAAGGTCGGCAGATGACGGAAGGGGCGAAGCTCCTTGAAATTCGGACGGGAAAGGTGGCGTAAGATTCGGCCCCACATGGCCAAGGTAGCCGCAAAATACACCACGGAATTCCCTGCCACGTAAAGAATGAGATCCCCTGCGTCCTTCACAAAAACGAAAACGAAAACCACGCTGACCGATTTGTACAGAATGTTTCGCAAGGCCACGGCACCGAAATTTTCAAGTCCCTGATAAAACCAGGAAACGTCGAAGATCACCGAAAGGAGATTGGCCGTCAAAATCAGATAGATTCCCCAATTGTCCTGCAAAAGAGCAAAGGGCAGATAGAATGCCAAGATCAAAAGTCCCGTTACGGCGTTGAGAATTTTGATTTCCCAAAAGATCTTGCTTCGGCGAGCCATATCCTCCTGGGCATAGGCCACCTCTCGTTGACCGTAGGTGGAGGTTCCGAGGCTGACAAAGATGGTAAAATATGACACCACGGATTCCGCATAGCTGACGGTACCGATTCCCGCAGCTCCCAAGACACGGGAGAGATAGGGGGCGGTGATCAGCGGCGTCAGCAGGGTGAACACCTGATAGAGCGTATTGTAAAAATAATTGAGGCGTATGCTTTTTTTTGCCATAGTTCCTCTCTCATTCAAAATTCAACGGTTCTTGCCGAAAAGAAGCACCGCACCATGACGCAAAAAGGAATGCAGACCCGCATAAAAGCTGCCATATCCACCGAGTCTGTACAGCCGAAGGGCGCGAAAAACGGAACGAAGTCCTTTTTGTTCATCCAATTCGGTCACAGTTTTCCAAAAAGAAACGCAGGCCGCCGCTTTTTCTTCATAGCCGCTTTTCTCGGCTGCCGCAAGAATTTCCTTGGCACGCAGAAAACGCTTTGCGTGAAATTCCTTCAAGCCCGCGGCATCCCCCAGCCAATTTTTCAGACGGCCGAAAAAACTGCGTTTTCCTGCCCCCACCACGTTATTTCGGTGCTGACGGTAAAAAAAGGTCGGGCGGGAAAGAAAACACGCCTCATCGGCCGCAGCGGCCAGAACGGAAAGCCATTCATCGTGCAAAAACGGTGCGGGAACCCGATCCCAGCGCTGAGCGAGTGAGCGGGAAAAGGCCATAGCGGCGCCCGTCACAATGGGACGTCGGAGAATTTCCTCGAAAATTCCTTTTTTTTCGATGGATTCGGGATCAATGCGGTACACCTCCCAAAGTCGGCTTTTCAGATCATTTCCCTCTCCGTCGATCAAAATACCGTCGGAAAACAAAAGGGCTGCCCCCGTTTTTTCAAAAGCATTCAAAAAGGCTTCCACCTTATCGGGAAACCAAAGATCGTCCTGATCGCAGGTAAAAATATAATCACCGCAGCAGTAGGAAACCGCACTGCGGAAATTTTCGGCAACCCCCAAGGAAACGGGGTTTTCCAGAATCCGAAAGGGAATTTCCCCTGCCGAAAGCAGCTTCCGTGCGCGAAGAACGGTATCGTCCCCGGAGCCGTCATCGGAGAGAACGATTTCGTCGGGCAGGCGGGTTTGATTCAATATGCTTTCCAGCTGTTTTTCAATATATGGCGCCCCGTTATAGGTACAAAGGGCAACGGAAACTTTCATACGCTTTCCTCAGACATTCTCATTCACATTTCTTTTTTCTTTGAAATTCACCGCCGCGGGAACGGAAGAAATCCAAAAAGCCCCGCATAATATAACAGAGGCGATCCTTGCGATGATCCAAAAAGATCAAATGAAGAATCGGTCGCACCGTGAGCATCAAAAGAAAACGGATGCGAAATTTTGCGGGCACGTAAGAACGGAACAAAAGATACAGACAATCACGGGTCTGATAATATTCCCGAAAAGCCGAGCCTCGGCGGATGCGAAGGGGGCCGAATTTCACCTCGCCGTTTCCGATTTTGTGGCGAAGCGTGACGCGGCGGGTCATACAGCAGATCTTTCCCTTTTGCATCAAACGCCAGGAAAGATCCCAATCGGCCAGATCCAAAAACACCCTCTCGTTCCAAAAGCCGATCTTTTCCAGATCTCCATAGGAGCAAAGCATCGAGGACGTGATCAGAGAGGAGGTTCGGTAAGCGGTTTTGCTCAGATCCTGACGCTGTCTCGGCTCCTCCACCTCCCCGCGGCTTTCGTTGAAGAAGACAGGTCCCAAGGCTCCGACGGGATACCCCGCACGGTGCAGAAAGAGGTATTCCTCTGCCATAACAGCAAGATGATCGGGCTCCACCGTGGAATCCTGATCAAAGAAAAACACCAAATGATCGGGCTTCCATTCCCCGCTTCGGCAAAGAACACGGTTAAAGGCGCGGGAAAGACCCAGATTTTCCCCGAAAAACAGGTATTCCGTATTTTCCCCGACCCCCTCGGAAAAAGCCGGGGACGGGGTGGGAGAATTGTCGCACAGAAAGACACGGTCGGCCTGAGCGGCAATTTTCTTGACGTTCTCCATCACCCTTTCATCGGGATAATAGAGTGTGACAATGGCATTGATCATAAATACTCACCTATTCCGCCAAAAGCGGAGATCATTTTTTTCTCAGCAAAATTCGGTAAATGCTCTTGCGCACGCCGGGAGGGACCAAACAAACCAAAAAAAGTCCCGCCGTGCTGTACAGAAAGCGGATCGGCCCGGTAAAGCCCGAGCGATACAATTCTCTGCGAAAAAAGAAGGCCTTTTTGAAATAATTCATACCGCCGCGACGCTCGTACATTCCGTCCGAGACCCTCATAAAGCAGAGATTCTTCTCAAGATTCTTCACCTTAGCACCGCTTGAAATCACCCGCACCCAAAGGTCGTAGTCCTCGTGGAGAGGCATATGGCGGTAGCCGCCCACCGCCAAAATCACTTCCTTCCGAAACATCACCGTGGGATGATTGAAGGGGTTGCGGCTTTGGGCGTACCTAAGGATTTCCTCTTGAGTAAGAGGCATTTTTTTGACGGATCTTACGCAGGAAATATCGTTCTCAAATTCATATACGGCCCCGCCCGCCAAGGCAAGCCCTTCTTCCCGAAAGGCCGCAAGCTGATGCTCCATTCGGTCCAATGGGGCAATATCGTCCGAATCCATACGGGCCACCAGAGAATGGCGGCAAAAGCCGAGGCCGAAATTCAAGGCGATGCCCAGCCCCCGATTCTCCTTCAGGCGCTTCACCTGAAGCACGGCGGGATAGCGCTCGGAAAAGAAGGCGATCACCCGATCCAATTCTTCGGTCAGGAGGCCGTCGCACACCAAAACCACGTCATCGGGAAAAACGGATTGCGCAAACACACTCTCCAGGCTTTCCTTTAAAAAAACGGGCTTTTCCCGTCCGTACACACTCATCAAAACGCTGTAGGGCTCCATTTTCCCGCTTTCCTTCCAAAATATGATACCCTTAGATTTTATCATCAAACGCTCGGTTTGTCAATGAAGAGACAAAAGACAAAAAACAGTTGATTTTTGTCAATAAGTGTGGTATAGTAGATATACTTTTTTCGGATTACAAGGATGTAAAGGAGAGGCTATGGAAAAAATCGATGCCGTCGTAAAAAAGGAAACTTATCGGATCGGTATTTTTTCCGTAGTTTTCAGTCTTGTGATGCAGGGGATCTTTCTCCTTTTGGGAAAGTGGTCCTTTTCCGTTTTGTGGGGAAATCTCTTGGGGCTGTTTGCCGCGGTCGGAAATTTTTTTCTGATGGCCTACACCGTTCAGCTTGCCGTGGAAAAGACGCCCGATGAAGCCAAAAAGACCGTGCGCCTTTCTCAGCAATTGCGTATGATCGGACTTTTCTTCATCGCACTGATCGCGCATCTTCTCCCCTGCTTTCACTTGATTTCCGTCATCATTCCCTTTTTGTTCCCGCGGCTTGCCATTGTCTTTTGGTCGCTGACAAATAAGGGGAAGGAATAATTCGTTCGTTTCCTTGAAGGAAGGTGATCTTTTTTGAAAAAAAGCCGTTTGATTTTTCGGCTGGTCGATCTTTTTTACATCGTTATGATGATCCTTCCTCCGCTTGCGGGGATTGTTTTGAAAATACTGACCACTCCCCCCTCGGAGGGCATCAACGTGAGCGGTGCCGGCATCTATTTTACAATTCCCATGCCCATTCAGGACTTTCCCGTCACCGAGGCTCAGGTCGTATCCGTGATCGTCATCATCAGCATTTTCTTTCTTTGTCTGTATCTGACTCACGGACTGAAGGAAAACGTTGAATTGAAGCGCCAGCATCTGGCCGAAATCATTGTAGAAAAGGTGGACGGTCTCGTATCGGAAAACATGGGAGAATATTTCAAGGGCTACTCTCCCTTTATCATTGCCATTCTGGCCCTTTCCGCTTTTTCCAGTCTTTCCTCGCTCCTCGGACTGTATCCCCCCACCTCAGACATCAACATCGTTGCGGGATGGTCCATTCTGGTCTTCTTTCTGATTACTTATTATAAGCTGAAATGCGGTCCTCTTTATTATGTAAAGGGCTTTTTGGAGCCCACCCCCATTTTGGCTCCCATCAATCTGATCGGAGAATTTTCAACGCCCATTTCCATGGCATTCCGTCATTACGGAAACATTCTTTCGGGAAACGTTATCTCCGTTCTTCTGACCTTTTCCCTGAGTGCTCTTTCGGCAAAGATTCTCAGCTTTTTGCCGTCCTTTCTCAGCAGTTTTCCGATCTTGAGGGTTGGCATTCAAGCGGTTCTCTCCGTTTATTTCGACGTGTTCAGCGGATGTCTTCAAGCGTTTATTTTTGCGATTTTGACCATGCTGAACATTTCCGGTGCCTTCCCCATGGAGGACTATTTTGCCAGGCAGAGCATCAAGAATCAAAAAAAGAAAAAACACGTTAACCAATGATATTAATTAATATTTGGAGGATATAAAAATGGAACTTGCAATTGCAATCATTATGGGATGTTGTGCTTTGGGTGCGGGAATCGCCATGATCGCGGGTATCGGCCCCGGTATCGGTGAAGGTAACGCCGTAGCAAAAGCCTGCGAAGCCATCGGCCGTCAGCCCGAGAGTAAGGGATCCGTTACCACAACTATGATCATGGGCTGTGCCATTGCGGAAACCACCGGTCTTTACGCCTTGATCATCGCCATTCTCTTGATTTTCGTGGCTCCCATTACCATGGTAGGCCTTCTGGTGGATACCATTTCCGCGCTGTAAGAAAAATTCGGTACAAGAAGAATGCAAAGCTTAGAGGTTATTTCCGTTAATCTTTGGCACATCGTTGCTTCCCTCTTGAATCTTCTGCTTTTGTATCTGATGATCAAAAAGTTTTTCTATCGCCCCGTTAAAAATATGCTGGAGCAAAGACAGAACAGCTTGAACAGTCGGTATCAAAAGGCAGAGGAGGCACTAAAGCAGGCGCAGGGCGACCAAAGGCTGTATCGGGAAAAGCTCTCTCTCGCCGAGAAAGAGGCCGATGCTATCATTCAAAATGCGGTTCGGAACGCCTCTTACCGCGAGAAAGAGATTTTGGAAAACGCCAAGTGCGAGGCTGACGGCATTGTGCGTCAGGCAGAAGAAAACGCCGCACTGGAGCTGAAAAAGGCAGAAAAGCAGATCCGCGACGAGATCGTTTCCGTTTCCGCCGCTCTTTCCGAGAAAATCCTGGAGAGAGAAGTTTCGCCGTCAGATCAAACGAATTTGATTGATTCTCTGATCCGAGAAATGGAGGAGCCCCATGAAGCCCATCGGTCATGATTATGCCGAGGCCTTGTTTCTCATCGCCCGGGAACGGGACTGCGTTTCCGAATTTCTTGCGGAAACAGAACTGATCGACGGGATCCTTCGGGATTTTCCCGATTATATCGGGCTTCTTTCCTCCCCCGCCCTTTCCATGGAGGAGCGGCTCTCCAACCTTGAGGAAGCCTTCGGAAAATCTCTTTCCGAGCCCGTTCTTTCCCTGTGCAAATTGCTGTGCGAAAAGGGGCACGTTTCGTGCTTTCCCGAATTGTATCGGCATTTTTCCGAGTTGGCAAGGCTTTTACAGAATCGGATCACCGCTACGGTCTTTTATGCGGCCATGCCCGACGAGGCGCAAAAAGAGCGGATCGCTTCGGCTCTTTCGCGCAAAACGGGAAAAAACGTGGAAACGGTGTATCAAGAGGACCGCTCATTGATCGGCGGTATCAAAATTCAGATCGGCGACACCGTCTATGACGGCAGTATTGCCGCTCGCTTAAATGCTATCAAGGGGGTGATCGGGTCGTGAACAAACCCGGCGAAATCAGCAGCGTCATCAAGGCGCAAATTGAGAATTACCTTGTCAAGACCCAAATGACCGAAACCGGAAAGGTTATTTTGGTGGGTGACGGAATCGCCCGTGTATACGGTCTTCGCAGCTGTATGTCCAACGAATTATTGGAATTCGAAGGCGGCAGCTTCGGGGTGGCTCAGAATTTGGAGGAGGATTCGGTTTCCGTTGCCGTTTTATCCAACAAAAACAACATTCACGAGGGAAGCCTTGTGAAAAGAACGGGCAAGGTACTTTCGGTTCCCGTAGGAGAAAAGTTTTTGGGTCGCGTGGTCAACGCCTTGGGCGAAGCCATTGACGGGAAAGGCCCCATTGAATCCTCCGCCTACCGCCCCGTGGAAAGCGAGGCTCCCGGTATCATCGAGAGAAAGAGCGTTTGCGTTCCCCTTCAAACCGGTATCAAGGCCATTGACAGTATGATCCCCATCGGAAGGGGCCAGAGAGAATTGATCATCGGTGACAGACAAACGGGTAAGACCGAAATTGCCTTGGATACCATTATCAATCAGAAAAACAGCGGCGTCATTTGTATTTACGTTGCCATCGGCCAGAAAAATTCCTCCGTGGCTCAGCTGGCAGAGGAACTTCGCCGAAACGGAGCGATGGAATACACCGTTATCGTTTCCGCATCCGCCTCGGAAAGCGCCCCTCTTCAATACATTGCACCCTACTGCGGATGCGCTATGGCGGAGTATTTTCGTGAGCAAGGAAAGGACGTTTTGATCGTTTACGATGATCTGAGCAAGCACGCTGTGGCTTACCGCGCTCTTTCTCTTCTGATCCGCCGTCCTCCGGGAAGAGAAGCCTATCCCGGTGACGTTTTTTATCTGCACTCCAGACTCTTAGAGCGTGCCGCTTGCGTGGACGATGCCTACGGCGGCGGCTCCATCACCGCACTCCCCATTGTGGAGACCCAAGCAGGCGACGTTTCCGCATACATCCCCACCAACGTAATTTCCATTACCGATGGCCAGATCTTTCTGGAAACCGAGCTTTATCACTCGGGAATCATGCCCGCCATCAACCCCGGAATTTCCGTCAGCCGTGTCGGAGGATCGGCGCAGCTGAAAGGAATGAAAAAGGTTTCGGGTGAATTGAAGCTTTTATACTCTCAATACCGAGAGCTGCAGGCCTTTGCCCAGTTCGGAAGCGATCTGGACGCCGATACCAAATCCCGCCTTGCCTTGGGTGAGCGTATCGTCGAGGTCCTCAAGCAAGGGCGCAACGCCCCCGTTCGAGTGGGATGCCAGGTGGCGATCATCTTTGCCGTTATCAACGGATATTTGGATTCGATCGCAGTCAAGGACGTTAAGTCCTTCGAAAAGAATTTATTTTTCAAATTGGAGAATGAATACGGCCAATGGCTCAGCCGCATTGAAAACGGCTTTTACGAGGAAGAGGACGTGGCATTGCTGCGCCGTATCTTGTCCGAGGTGAAGCTGTAATGTCCGGCAACACAAAAAGCCTCAGAATTCGGATCAAAAGCGTCAATTCCACTATGCAGCTGACCAAAGCCATGGGACTTGTTGCTTCCTCCAAGATCCGAAAGGCAAACGATGCTATGGCCAAAGGGCGGGAATACATCAAAACGGTGGAGGATGCCGTTTCTCTTCTTTCCTCCTGCACCGAGGCACAGCTCAGCCCTTATTTGACAAAGCGCAGTCCCGATCGGGTACGGCTTGTGGTCATTGCCGGTGATCGCGGATTGGCAGGTGGGTACAATGCCAACGTATTTCGCTTGGCACGCAGTTTTCCCGGCGCCGAGTTTTTCCCCATCGGTAAGCGTGCCTGCGAGCAATTCGGTGCGGAACCCGATTCTTCCGAGCATTTTTCCTTCGATCAGGCTTCTCTTTTGGCACAAAGGCTTTGCGACGATTTTCGCGACGGTCTCTACGATGCCTTGGGAATTTTATACACCCGCTATCATTCCATTATGTCTCAAGAAGCCGAGGTCAAATGGATTTTGCCCCTTGAAAAGAAAGGCGAGAGTCTCTCCTCCCCCGTTTTTGAGCCGGATCCCTTGACCATTTTAAACCGAACGGTTTGTGAGTACGTGGCGGGAGTGATCTGCGCTTGTGCCAAGGAAAGCTTTGCCTGCGAGGTGGCCTCCAGGAAGATTGCCATGGATTCCGCGGAAAAGAACGCAAAGCAAATGCTGGATGATCTGAGCTTGGAATACAACCGCGCCAGACAAAGCTCCATTACTCAAGAAATTACAGAGATCATTGCCGGTGCCGGCGATGATCGGAGGTGAATTGCATGAAGGATGCCATAGGAATTGTCAATCAGGTCATGGGACCTGTTGTGGACGTAAAGTTTCGGGAAGGCGAGCTTCCCGAAATCCTCAACGCTTTGACCGTGCCCGTTCAAGATCGGGTATTAACGGTGGAAGTGGCCCAGCACATCGGCGATAATACCGCGCGATGCATCGCCATGTCCTCCACCGACGGACTGCAAAGAGGAAGTCCCGTTACCGATACCGGTTCTCCCATTCGCGTTCCCGTGGGAAAAGAGACCTTGGGTCGAATTTTTAACGTATTGGGAGACCCCGTGGATAACGGTGCCGCTCCCGAAAATACCGACAAGTGGAGCATTCACCGCAGCGCCCCCGCCTATGAGGATCTGGCAACCTCTGCCGAGATCTTTGAGACGGGCATCAAGGTCATTGATCTGATCTGTCCCTATTCCAAGGGCGGCAAGATCGGCTTGTTCGGCGGTGCGGGTGTGGGAAAGACCGTATTGATTATGGAATTGATCCACAACATTGCCAAGGAGCACGGCGGTATTTCCGTATTCTCCGGTGTGGGAGAGCGTACCCGCGAAGGAAACGATCTGTTCAACGAAATGAAGCAATCGGGGGTATTGCAGAATACCGCTCTGATCTACGGACAGATGAACGAGCCCCCGGGGGCCCGTATGCGCGTGGCGCTTTCGGGGCTGACCATAGCGGAATACTTCCGCGACCGAGAAGGACAAGACGTGCTTCTCTTTATTGACAAC
>JAFWBD010000060.1 GCA_017507325.1 Clostridia bacterium
TATGTGACCTCCTTTGCTGTTTTTATTTGTGCAGTTGGCAGCCGCACTTCTATTTTACAGCAAAGGAGTTGCTATGTCATTATCAACTATCTAATTCTTACCGAACCACGCGTCTAACGCGTGGTTTTACTATACAAAAAACCCGACCTCTCTTTCGAGAGATCGGGCATTGCTGTTTTGGTGAAGAAAAACCTGCCTTACTGCCCCGAGGCGGCAACACCGTCCAGATACGCCTGGAATTCAGTTCTGGCGGCACCCACGCGGGATTCGTATTCGGAGACCAATGTGTCATAGAGTGCATCGGTTCCAACAATATTATTTTTGTTTTCGGAGCCGACGGTTGCAAACAGATTCATACCACCGAAATTCATGGTACAAATGAAGTCGAACACCTTGTGTTCCAGTGCAATTATAATCATTTCACGGGAATCCTCATCGACAATCGACTGCTTAAGCACCACCTGGTCGTAAAAAGCAGGGGTCAGAACGTTCATAGAGTAGTAGAAGTATGCCTCCAAGAAGTAGGCCGCCTGCTCGGCACCGGAGGAAAAGCCGTTCTTTGCCCAATCGTTATTGGCGCTGTTGACGGTGCTGGGAATCACAATGGAGTTGAACTGGCTGGCCATAACGCCGGTGCAATAATTTGCTTGATCTTTATTGAGCTTTGGCATGGGAAGCACACCGTAATCAAAGGTAACGTCACCCATTTCGAAGAGAATACCTGCATTTCCGGCATAGAAGGTACCCATAGCGTTCTTGTAGTTCGCAATTTTGGAAGAAACCTCACGGTAGGGAGAGGTGAGCACAGGCTTGAGGGCCGTCCAAGCATCGATCAATTCCGGTTTGGGAGAATCCGGCAAGGTATAGCTGCCATCATCGGCGATCACGGAAACGGTTACGTTGCAAGCGTTCACGAACATCCAGTTGGTGGCACGCTCGGCAATCAGGCCAAAGCGATCGGAGCCGATGGTAAAAGCGCCGTCACCGTTCAAATCGTTCTTGGTGCCCTCCATAATCTGATACATCAATTCCAGCGTCCATTCCCCTTCTCTGACCTTCTGATAAAGATTCAGATCGGAATCAAAGGCGGAAACCAATTCCTTATTGAAATACACGATCCAGGCAGATTTATCATCTCCGATGATTCCGTCTCCCTGCACGTAGAAGGATTTACCGCCCATATTGATCTTGGGCATGGTAGACTGATCGTACCAAGCCTTTTTCAGATTGATGTTCTCCAGCACGGACAGATCCACCAAAAGATTGGACACTGCCAAGTTGGGGAAGTTACGGGTCGCATCGTAAATATAGTCGCAAACGTAATCTCCCGCCAAAAGAGGATCCTTCAGGTTAGCGGCAGGATCCTTCATTTGGTTTTCTTTGATTACACAGTTGTATTTTTCCATCAGCTGCGAGTTGCGGGTGAAAACAGCGTCGTTGATCTTTTCGCCGTTGAGGTCCTCTGCATAAAACTCGTGAGAAGCCGTTTGAATGGAACTGGTTTTCTTTACAGAAAAAAGAAACTCGTGCCCTCCCAAATCGCGAATCGGTGCATCGTAAATCTTTGAGGTATCGGCGGTATCGCCGGGATCGAATCCTCCTACGGTGCCTTGCTGAGTATCTTTTGCCGTGCCGTCACAGCCGAACAAAAAGCAGCTGCTGAGCATCATCACGGCAAGAAGCAACGAAAAAATTCGTTTGAAATTCATCACATAGCATCTCCCTTCACGGTTTAAAATTGATTCATTGACAACAACTTTTTATGGAAATTCCCGATTTCTTTCTGGAGAAATCGGGTATTTCGTTCAGATGATCAAAAAGCTGTTATTGCCCTGCGGCGGCAATACCGTCCAGGTACGCCTGGAAGGCGGTTCTGGCGGCGCCCACGCGGGATTCGTAGAGGGAAACGAGGGTGTCGTAAGCCTCATCGGTTCCGGGGATGTTGTTCAGGTTATTGGAACCAACCTCGGAGAAGATGTTGATGTCACCGAAGGAGAAGCTGCAAACCAAATCGTATACCACGTGCTCCACGGCCATGATTACCATTTCACGGGATTCCACGTCGATAACGCCCTGGGTAAGCACCACCTGATCGAAGAAGGCGGGAGCCAAGGTGCTCATAGAATAGTAGGAGAAGGCCTCCAGGAAGTAAGCGCACTGCTCGGCACCGGATTCGAAGCCGTTCTTTGCCCAATCGTTATCGGCGCTGTTCACGGTGTTGGGAACCACGATGGCGTTGAACTGGCTGGCCATAACGCCAGTGCAATAGTTGGCCTGATCCTTATTGAGCTTGGGCATGGGAAGCACGCCGTACTCAAAGGGCCAGGAGCCTGCACTTGCCAATGCACTCATCTGGCAAGCGTAGAAGGTGCCTTCGCCGTTACCGAAGTGACCGGATGCAACCATACGCTCGGGAGCGGTAATAACGGGTCTGAGAGCGGTCCAAACGTCAATGAGCTCCTGCTTGGGAGAATCCAGCAGGGAGTAGTTGCCCTGAGCATCGATCTCGGAAAGGGTCATATTGCAGGAGTTGACAAACATCCAGTTGGTGGCGCGCTCGGCAATGTAACCGAAGCGGTCGGTGTTGACGGTGAGAACACCGTCACCGTTTAAATCCTCGGTGGCCTGAACAAAGAGATTGTAGAAGGTCTCGAGGGTCCAATCGCCGTTTCTCACCACGTCGTACAAATTCAATTCGGGATCCACAGCAGCAACGTAGGCCTTGTTGAAGATCATAATCCAAGCGGGCTTCTCATCACCGATGATGGCATCGCCCTGCACGTAGAAGATCTTGCCTCCGATGTTGATATTTCTCATGGTCTCCTGGTTATACCAAGCCTTTTGGAAGTTGATGTTCTCAAGGTTGGTCAGATCCACGATCAGGTTGGCGGTAACGAGGGAGCGAAGGTCTCTGGCGGCACCGTAAATATAGTCACAAATATAGTCGCCTGCCAAAATGGGATCCTTTACTGCGGTGTGGGGCTTGGTGTTCTTGGTTTCCTTAATGGTGCAATTATACTTTTCGGCGAGCTGGGCGTTGCGGTTGAACACTGCGTCGTTGAGCTTGTCGCCGTTGACCGCCTCGGCATAGATCTCCTGAGTCTGCAGAGAAAAGGCGGAGCCGTCTCTCACGATGAAATGGAACTCGTGACCGCCGAGGTCTTTGATGGGGGCGTCGTAGATCTTGCTGGTGTCGTTGGTTTCTTCGGGCGTAAAATTAACTGCAGGAGCCGTGGTTTTGTTTTGATCGCCCTGGCAGCCGAACAGGAAGCACGAAGAGAGCATCAACGCAGCCAAAATCAGCGCAGAAATTCTTTTTGCTTTCATTGGAATTCTCCTTTTTCTAATTTTTGCCCATTATAGGTGCTTTCCTTTTATGATACGCGCCGCTTGTGAGAAAGATGCAAAAGATCCATCCGGCGCCGCAGGGAAAACGGAGCTCCCGTCTTCCGAAATCACACAAAACAAACCCCCACGATGGTCAATTTCATTTTAACACAAAGTTTTGCATTTGTAAACCTTTTTATGCGCTCCTCTTTTCTTTTTGTCAAAAATGCTCAACTCAATGTGAATTTTTCAAATTTTTTCTCCGTTTTTTATTAAATATGCACAAAAAAATGTGATATTTCTCTGAAATTAAAAAGTACGCTTTCATTTTCCCGTGCTACCGAAGCCCCCCGTACCCCGCTCGGTTTGACAAAGCTCATCGCTTTCCTCAAACTCGGCCTTCAAATACGGTGCGATCACCAGCTGAGCGATCCTTTCCCCCGGCTCCACGGTGCGAGGCTCTGCCGAATGATTCAGAAGAGCCACCATCACCTCGCCTCGGTAATCCGAATCGATCACCCCCACCTTATTGGCGGGAGCAAGACCCTTTTTGGTGGCAAGGCCGCTGCGGGCATACAAAAATCCGCCGTAGCCCTCGGGGATCTCCAGGGAAATACCCGTGGGGATCAGAGCGGTCTCCCCCGGCTGAAGGGTAACGGACTGCCCCGCTACGTACAGATCGGCCCCCGCACTGCAGGGAGAGGCGTAGCCGGGGAGAATGGCCTCGGGACGAAGCTTTTTTACTTTTACTTTCATGGGATCTCCTTTCTCGCCTTCGAAACGATCCGAGGGCGAAAAAAGGCACCGCAAAGCAGTGCCTTTTTTACGGTACGCTTTTCTTATGCTTTTTTGCCTGCAAAACGGCGAATCACCAGAAGGGTTCCCACCATCAGAAGGATGGAAACGGGGAGCACAATCCAGGCATTGGGAACAAAGCCCGCCAGAATATACGCCACAAAGGAAACGCCCGCAACGGTCATGGCATAAGGAAGCTGGGTGGAAACGTGGTTCAAGTGGTTGGATTGGCTGCCGGCCGATGCCATAATGGTGGTATCGGAGATGGGGCTGCAATGGTCGCCGCAAACGGCACCTGCCATACAAGCGGAAATGGCCACCACGGTCATGGTGTTATCCACACCGCCGAAGACGGAAAGCACAATGGGGATCAGAATGCCGAAGGTGCCCCAGGAGGTACCGGTGGCAAAGGAGAGACCCACTGCGATCAGGAAGATGATGGCAGGCAGGAATGCCTGGAAGCCTGCGGCAGAGCCCTTCACCAGCTGAGAAATGAAGATCTTGGCGCCCAAGGAATCGGTCATAGCCTTCAGGGTCCAAGCGCAAACCAGGATCATAATGGCGGGAACCATCGCCTTGAAGCCCTCGGGAACGGATTCCATAATGGACTTGAAGGAAAGCACTCTTCTGCAGAGGAAATAGATCACGGCGAAGATCACGGTGATAAAGGAGCCGTACACCAAGCCCACCGAGGCATCGGAATTGGAGAAGGCCACGATAAAGCTCTTGTAGCCCTCGGCAGAGGCATCGAAGAATCCGCCGGAATAGATCATACCCACCACGCAAGCGGCAATGAGGAACAGAACGGGAACCACCAGATCGTACACTCTTCCGCGGGGGTTGGCCGACTCGGCGGAATCCGTGCTGTTTTCAAATTCCTCGGCACCACGGGTGAACAGATCCCCTGCGGCGGCGTTCTTTTCGTGGAGAGCCATGGGGCCGTATTCGAATTTTCCGAATGCCAAAGTAAGCATCATCACGATGGTGAGAATGGCATAGAAGTTAAAGGGAATGGCCTGAATGAAGAGAGAAATACCGCTCATGGGACCCTCGCCCTGGGCAAAGCCCGCAACGGCGGCCGCCCAAGAGGAAATGGGGGCGATGATGCAGACGGGTGCGGCAGTCGCATCGATCAGATAAGCGAGTTTGGCACGGCTGATCTTCTGCTTGTCGCAAACGGGGCGCATCACGGAGCCCACGGTGAGACAGTTGAAATAGTCGTCAATAAAGATCATACAGCCCAGAAGAATGGTGGCAATCTGCGCGCCCACCTTCCCCTTAATGCGGGTGGCTGCCCATTTTCCGAAGGCTGCGGAGCCGCCGGCCTTATTCATCATGGAAACCAAGGCGCCCAGCATCACAAGGAAAATGAGAATGCCCATATTGTAGGAATCGGCGGCGCTGGCAACGAAGCCATCGCTGAACACGTGGGTCACGGTACCCTCGAAATCAAAGCCCGACCAGATCAGACCGCCTGCCAGAATGCCCACGAACAGAGAGGAATATACCTCCTTGGTGATCAAGGCAAGGCCGATGGCGATGATGGCGGGAAGCAGGGACCAGAAGCTGGCGTAAGCGGGGGTATCCTCTCTCAGAAGCTCCAGAGCGGCCTTGGAATTCTCTTCGAAATTCGGGTCGTTCTGCATATTGTCTTCATAATTGTCAATATACTCCTGAGCGGAATCGGCGGGAGTCATTTCCGTTTCTCCGGAAACGGTAAAATCCTCCGTGAAGTTGTAGGTCACGTCACCTACGGTAAAGGAATGGTCTTCCCCTTGCCCGGCCTCGTTTTCCATAGCGGAAACGGAGAAGCCCAGCAATACCGTCAGCACGGTAAAAATGAGAAGACAGGCAAGAAGTTTCTTCGGTCTTAACATTGCAATCTCCCTTCAAAATTTTAAAAAGGTGCCTTCATTGTACCTCATCGTTCACAATTTGTCAACTTATTCCACAAAATTCGAAATATTTTTTGAAATGCCTTGACTTTCTCTGCCGTGCGTAGTAGAATTGTTGCAGAAACAACGGTTGCTTTTGCAACCTTTTTAAGGAGGTCATCGTGTCTCTCACCCGTTATATCGGTCAAACCTCCCGTGCCTATTCCATTTATCGGGATCAAAGGCTGGAAAAGTTCGGTCTGGTGGGATACCAAAGCTTGTATCTCACCACCGTTTGCCGCCACCCCGGAATCACCCAGGAGGAGATCGCGGAAAAATTGGTGTTCAACAAATCCAGCGTGGCCCGTCAGATCGCCACCTTGGAGGAGCGGGGCTTTGTGACCCGAGAGCGCTGTCAAAACGACAAGCGAAACCTTCGGATCTTCCCCACAGAAAAAGCCACCGCCCTTCTGCCCGAGATCGGAAAGATCAGCAGCGAATTCTTTGCTCTCATCTCCCGTGATCTGGATCCCGAGGAGCAGGCCCTTCTTTCCGAGCTGTGTCAAAGGATCTGTGACCGTGCAAAGGAGGCGATCCGAAACCGATGAAAAGAATTCTGGAATACTGCAAGCCCTACGGCCTGTATCTGTTTTTCACCCTGCTGATTAAAACCCTCGGAACGGTGATGGATCTTGTCATTCCCTATCTTTTGGGTTACATTTTAGACTGGGTGGCCCCCCGATGCACCCCCGAGAATCTTGCGCCCATCTTCTACTTTGGATCCTTGATGATCCTGTGCGCCGTAGTGGCGCTGGTTACCAACGCCGCCGCCAACCGCCGCACGGCCTTTTTTGCCAAAAGCGTGATCGCAAGGCTTCGCAGTGATTGCTTTCGCAAGATCCTTTCCCTCTCCGCCAGGCAAACGGATGTTTTCACTGTTCCCTCTCTGGTCAGCCGTATGTCCAGTGATACCTATTCTGTCCACGGAATGCTCAACACCGTCTTTCGGGCGGGCCTGCGGGCACCGATCCTGTTTTTGGGCGGTATCATCATCACGCTCTCGGTGGAGCCCGTGCTTTCCCTCTCCTTTTTGGTGATGCTCCCCATTATGGTGCTGGTGGTGACCTTTGTTTCCCGCCACGGTATCCGTCTTTTTAAAACAAAGCAGAAAAAGGTGGATAAAATGGTGGAAAAGATCCGCGATACCTTCACGGGGATCCGCGTCATCAAGGCGCTCTCCAAGGTGGATTACGAAAAGGAGACCTTTGAGAAAATCAACCGTGATCTGAGCCGAAGCGAAAAGACCGCGCATTACGTGATCGCCGTTTCCAATCCCGTGATCAGTATGTGTCTGAATCTGGGAACGGCGGCCGTGATCCTTTTGGGTGCCTATCGCGTGTTTTACGGCTACACCTCTCCCGGTCAGATTCTCTCCTTTATGACCTATTTTACCATCATTCTCAACTCGGCTCTGACCCTGACCCGTATTTTCTCAGTCTGCTCCCGCGGAATTGCCAGCGCGGACCGTATCAACGAGGTCTTTTTGGAGCGGGAGGATCTGAAAATTTTCAGTGCCGGAGAGCCCGAGGCCGAAGCGCCCTATCTGGAATTCCGCGACGTTTCCTTTTCCTACAACAAGAAAACGCCCACCCTGCAGAACGTTTCCTTTACCCTGCAAAAAGGACAAACCCTGGGGATCATCGGCGGAACGGGCTGCGGAAAGACCACGCTGATCCAGCTTTTGCTCCGCTTTTACGATCCCGACAAGGGAATGATTCTTCTGGAGGGAAGAGATCTTCGCAGCTACCCGAAGAAGGAATTGAACCGCCGCTTCGGCGTGGTATTTCAAAACGATTTTCTGATGGCCTCTCCCCTGCGGGACAACGTTGATTTCTGCCGAGAGCTCTCGGAGGAGCAGATGCAGCGTGCCGCCGAAAGCGCCCAGGCATCGGAATTCATCGGCCGTTTGCAAGAAGGGATGGATCACACCCTGACCACCAAGGGCGCCAATCTTTCGGGCGGTCAGCGTCAAAGAGTCCTTTTGGCACGCGCCTTGGCGGGTGAGCCCGAGATCCTCGTTTTGGACGATTCCTCCTCCGCCTTGGACTACAAAACGGATGCCGCGCTCCGTGAGGCCATTCGCAAAAACCACAAAAATTCCACCTCGGTCATCGTGGCACAGCGGATCAGCTCCATCCGTCACGCCGATCTGATCCTGGTTTTGGAAAAGGGCAAGCTGATCGGCAAGGGAAGCGACGCCTATCTTGCCGAGACCTGCTCGGTCTATCGGGAAATCGCGCAATCGCAAATGGGGGAGGTGGCGGTATGAAATCGGATCGATACGTGCCCAATGATTTTAAGTATCACGGCCCCAACGTTTTCCTGCGCTTGGGAAAATATCTTCTTGCCAACCGTCTTTTTGCGCTCACCGCCTTCGCCTTAGCCCTCCTTTCCAATCTTTTGGCGCTCAAAGGGCCGGAGCTTGCAGGAAATGCGCTGGATGCCATCAACTTTGATATCGAGACCCGAACCGCCTCGGTGGATTTTGATACCGTATTCCGTTGCTGTGCCTATATGGCCGTTCTTTACGTGGTTTCTGCCGTCCTATCCTACGTTCTCTCCGTGGTGATGACGCGCTTTTCCCAAAAGATCACGGTTCAGCTCCGCGAGGAGGTGTACAATAAGCTCTTGAGTCTGCCCGTGGGGTATTTCGATAAGCTTCAGGCAGGAGACATCATCAGCCGTCTTTCCTACGACATCGATACCATCAATACCTCTTTGACCAGTGATCTTTTGCAGATCTTCACCTCTCTGATCACCGTAACGGGGTCCTTTGTTATGATGCTGAGCATTTCCTGGCAAATGCTTTTGGTCTTTTTGATCACGGTACCCGTTTCCATCTTTGTCACGGTTCTCCGCGCCAAGAAGGTTCGCCCGCTGTTCCGCCGCCGCAGTGCCGAATTGGGCAAGCTCAACGGCTTCACCGAGGAGGTTCTCTCGGGGGTTAAGACCATTCGGGCCTACGGCAAGGAGGACGATTTCTGCCGCCGCTACGACGAGCGGAACGATCAAGCCTGCGAGGCCTATTACGAGGCGGATTACCAAGCGGCCATTATGGGTCCCGCCATCAACTTCATCAACAACCTCTCCATGTCCGTCATCAGCATTGCGGGAGCCTGCTATTCCATTTTGGCCTCCCTTTCCTTGGGCGACATTTCTTCCTTTATCTTATATGGAAAACGCTTTTCCGGCCCCATCAATGAATTTTCCAACATTCTGGCAGATCTGCAAAGCCTGCGCAGTGCGGCGGAGCGCATCTTCCTTCTGATGGATGAGGCCCCCGAAAAGGAGGATGAGAGCGATGCCGTGGAGCTGAAGGAGGTTCGGGGCGAGGTGGAATTCAATCACGTTCGTTTCTCCTACGATGCCTCCAAGGTCATCATTCACGATCTTTCTCTGAAGATCCCCGCCGGCACCACCGTAGCCATCGTCGGTCCCACGGGCGGCGGTAAAACCACCATCGTCAATCTTCTGATGCGCTTTTACGATTATCAATCGGGAAACATTCTTTTGGACGGAATCCCCATTCAGAAGATTCGCCGAAGAGATCTGCGCCGTGCCTGGACCATGGTTTTGCAGGAGACCTGGCTGATGGGCGGCACCGTGGCGGAAAACATTGCCTACGGTGCGGAAAGCGCCACGCGGGAGGAGATTGAAAAGGCCGCCAAGGAGGCCGGCATTCACGATTTCATTCTCTCCCTTCCTCAAGGGTACGATACCAAAATGGAGGATGGCGGTCTGAACGTTTCCAAGGGGCAAAAGCAGCTTCTCACCATTGCCCGCAGTATGCTCTCCCACGCCAAAATGCTGATTCTGGACGAGGCCACCAGCAACGTGGATACCCGAACGGAATTAAAGATCGAAAAGGCCATGCTCAATCTGATGAAGGGCAGGACCTGCTTTGTCATTGCCCACCGCCTCTCCACCATTCAGAATGCGGATATGATCCTGGTGGTTCGGGACGGCGACGTGGTGGAAACGGGCACCCATCGCTCCCTTTTGGAGCAAAACGGCTTCTACGCCGAATTGTACCGTTCTCAGTACTCTTAAAGCTTTTTTCAAAAATTTTCTCTTTACTTCTTTGCCGTTTTGCGGTATGATAGAAGCAGAATCAGTCAAGAGAAAGGTTTTTATGCGTTTTATGAAAAAAATTTTGCTTTCCCTTTTCGGCATTCTGCTGATTTTTACCTGCGCGGCCTGTGTCAACGAATCGCCCGAGCCATGGATCGAATTGGAAACCACCGAGGAGCGCACCCTTGTCAAATCCGAAGTCATCAACGGGATCGCCTTTAACTTTTTCAGTGACAAGACCTGCGAGATCATGGAATACGATGTGGATAAATTGATCGACGGCTCCTTTCTTCAGTTGCCCGATAATTGCGAGGAGTATACCGTTGTGGCCATTGCCGACGGTTGCTTTCGCAATTCCACTCTTTTGGGTGTCATCCTTCCCGCCAAGCTTGAGCGGCTCGGAGACTATGCCTTTCAGCGCTCCACCGTTCAGGAGATCGTGTTGCCCGATACCCTGACCTATTTGGGAAAGGAGGCCTTCGACAACTGCGATAATTTAGAAAAGCTTACCCTCGGAAGCGGTCTGGAGAGAATTCCCGTCGGTGCCTTTTACAGCTGCCGCGCGCTGAAGGAGCTGGTGATCCCCGAGGGAGTTCGCATCATCGAAGAGGAGGCCTTTGCCGATCTGGCATCCTTAGAAAAGCTCTCTTTCCCCGAAAGTCTGGAGGAGATCGGCCCCTACGCCTTCTGGAATACGGGAATCGATTCTCTCACCTTCTCCATCCCCGAGGGGGTTCAAAAAATCGGGGTCAACGCCTTCCGCAGCACCGCTTGGCTCCGCAGTCAGAGCGCCGAGTGGGTCATTGTGGGAAAAGGCGTTCTGTTGCAGTACAACGGAACGGCGCAAAGCGTTACCCTGCCCGATACGGTACGCTATCTTTCCAATGCCTTCGATTCCAAAAAGGTCAAGAATCTGACCCTTCCCGACACCCTCGGCGATGCCGCAGAGGACGCTCTGGCGGAGAGTGGCTTGGAGAAAGTGATCTACAACGGCACAAACCCCACCCTCAAGGCCCTGATAAAATAATGAAAAAAAGCGGAGAACCACGGGATCTCTCCGCTTTTTCCTTTTTTCCATCTTTTTTTAGTTTCACAGAAAGGAACCGCTATGACGTTAATTGCATGTATCGACGATCGGGGCGGGATCAGCTTCGATTCCAAGCGGCAAAGCAGAGACCGCGTGCTTTGTCAGCGCTTGCTTTCCCGCATCGAGGGGCATTCTCTGCGCACAAGCCCCTACTCCGCGAGGCTTTTCGGGGAGGAAAAGGGCATTTCGGTAACGGAGGATTTCGTTTTTGCTCCCGAGGATCTCTATTTTTGGGAGGACGGCCCCTTCCCCGAAGAAAAGCCCGATCGCATCATTCTATATCATTGGAACCGCCGATATCCCGCCGACCGCTATTTTCCCGCGGAGCTTTTGAAGGACTACCGTTTGGTTTCCCGGGAAGAATTCGTCGGCTCCTCCCACAAAAAAATCACCGAAGAAATTTATGAGGTCGCTTTATGAAAAAACATCGTCTGATGGCACTGATCGTGCTTCTGGCCCTTCTGCTCTCCTCCTGCTCCCTTCTTTACGAGCCGAGCCCCACCGTGACCGCGCCGAGCGTTTCCTCCCTTACTCCCCTTCCCGAATACCAAGGCTCGCCTTTTGTGAAGGTCAACGGGAATCAACCGTTTTTCGAACAATCGGAGCTCTCGCGAGAGAGCTTTGAGCAATACGCCCCCTTGGATTCTTTGGGGAGATGCGGCGTTGCCCTCGCTTGTATCGGACAGAATCTGATGCCCACCGAGGAGCGGGGCAGCATCGGTCAGATAAAGCCCTCGGGCTGGCAAACGGTCAAATACGACTGTGTGGACGGGAAATATCTCTACAATCGCTGTCACCTCATCGGCTTTCAGTTGACGGGAGAAAACGCCAACGTTTCCAATCTGATCACCGGCACCCGCTATCTGAACGTGGAGGGGATGCTTCCCTTCGAAAATATGGTGGCGGATTACGTGGAGGAAACGGGAAACCACGTGATGTACCGCGTAACCCCCGTGTTCGTGGGAACGGAGGCGGTGGCCAGAGGCGTTCTGATGGAGGCTCTATCCGTAGAGGACAAGGGAGAGGGCATTCGCTTTTGCGTTTACTGCTTCAACGTTCAGCCTCAGGTTTCCATTGATTATCGGAACGGAGAGAGCCGTCTTTCCTCGGAGGAAATAAAAACAGAGGAGGAAAAATCCTCCTCCGACGATGAAAAAATCTATATCCTGAATACCTCCTCGAAGCGGATCCATCTGCCCGAATGCGCTTCGGTCTCGCAAATTGCACCTCAGAACAAAAAGGAGCATCACGGAGACGCCTCGGCACTTCTCCATCAAGGCTACAGCCCCTGCGGAAGCTGTCATCCCTTTGAGGAGTAAAGGGCGCTTTCCTTTACGAAAAGCAAAGGATCCTCCTTGCATTGTTACACAGAACGTCGTCCTTTTCCTTTTGGGTCAAGGGCAAAGCCAAAAAGGCCTCAACGCTCATCTTCTGATCGGTCCAAGGACTGTCGGTTCCGAACAGAATCCGCTCCGAGCCGAAGGCGCGAACCAGATCACAGAAGATCTCGGCGGACAGAAGCCTTTCCTCCTCGGGGGAATAATAGGGCTCCTGCTTTTGCGGGATCCGCCCCAAGGAAAAGGAGGTATCCAGCATCACGTCGCTGTCCGCAAGGCACTCTTGGACCCGATCCCAATTCTTCCAGCCGCCCATATGCGCCAAGATCAGTTTCATTTTTCCAAGCTGCTTTCGGGCACGGGCGATCTGCTCGGGGGCGGCGCGCACCGCCCCGGGAAAGCCGATGTCGTCTCCCGCGTGCATTACCACCGCAAGATCCTCCTCCCCCGCCGCAGACAGAATGCGGAGAAAACGGATATCGTCAATATCACAGCCCTGATAAACGGGATGGATCTTAATCCCCCGCAGTCCCTCGGCGGCAAGGCGGCGCAATTCCTTCTTGAAATCGGGAAAATCGGGGTGCATACAGCCAAAATACAAAAGTCCGTCCCTTCCGTTCTCCTCTATGGAGACCGTGTTCATTTTGACCACCTTTTCGGGGTTGGTAGCCACGGGAAGCACCACGGAAAAATCGATTTTTCCCTCTTTCATGGAGCGGCGCAGGCCCTCTGCGGTACCGTCGCAAAAAGCGGGAGAGTGGCTGGCCGCGGAAAGCTTTTCCAAAGCCGCGGCGGCAATTTTTTGGGGGAAGGTATGGGTGTGGAAATCGAACGTCATACAGGCTCCTTTCTTTTTTCTGATCCTATCGCAAAAACGGTGAAAAAACTGTTAAATTTTCGCTTTCTTCTTACAAAGATAAACGGTTTCTTTATAATAGAGTTATTCTGATTTACAATCGAGGTATTTGGTTATGAAACATCGCACCGAGGCTCACGGCTTTCATCTTTCCTATCATTGGATCGTAGCGGCCGTCGCTTTCGTTATGGTATTTTTTCACGGAGGCGCCGCGAATAATTTAACCGGTCTGCACATCATTCCCATTACAGAACATTTGAACATTTCCCGTTCTGATTTTACGCTGGCATGGAGCTCAAAAAGCATTTGTGAAATGTTCACCACACTGTTTTCCGGTTTTTTGCTTGCGAAATTCGGCTATCGAAAATGCGTTTGCTTCGGCCTGATCGGATGCTCGCTGTCTTATTTTGTGATGTCCGCCGCATCCTCTTTGATCTTCCCCTTTCTTTCGGGCGTGCTGCTGGGCCTTTGCTCCACCTTCTGCGCTACGGCAGGGGCTTCCCGCTTGGTGAGCAATTGGTTCTGCCGTTACCGCGGAACCGTTTTGGGACTCGTCACCTCGGCCTCGGGTCTGGGCGGCAGTGTTCTCTGCATCGTTCAAACGGCCTTGATCGAAGCCTTCTCCTGGAAGGCCTCCTTGATCGCCGTGAGCGCACTTCTTCTTATTTGTGCCATTCTGGTTCCCCTTGTGGTCAGAAACCATCCAAGCGAAATGGGTCTGGCTCCCTTGGGTGACGGAGAAGAGGTGATCGGCAAGAGAAGAAAAAGTCTGGAAAAGGTGAAGGAAGGGCTCCCCTTTTCTCAGCTTCTGAAGACCCCCTCCTTTTACGGAATGGCGCTCGCCACCTTTTTTTCGGGCTTCGGTCTTTATATGGTATTTACCGTCGTGGTTCCGCATTTTCGGGAAGGCTGCCAATTCTCCGCCTCTTCCGCCGGCTTCATCCAAAGCTTTATGCTTCTGTTTCTGACCGCAACCAAATTGGGCGCGGGCTTTTTATCGGATCTTTTGGGGAGCCGCCGTGTGGCAGTGCTATGCCAAATCCTCAGCAGTCTTTCTCTCCTGATGTTGATTCTGATCTCCTCATTCCCCTTGGCGGTCGTTGCCATTACCCTTTACACCGCCGCCCTGCCGATGGTAACCATTATGCCTCCGCTGATTGCCCTGTCTCTCTTCGGGTACCGTGCACAGCCTCAGTATACGGGCGTATTTTTGGCGCTCATCAGCGTTTCAAGCTTTGCGGGAAGCTACGTTTCCAATCTCATTTTCGATCTGCTGGGCTCCTACCGTCCTTCCTTTGCGGTGGCGCTCCTCTTCTCCGTTCTTGCAATCCTGCTCTATCTTTTCACCTTCTTTTTGGCAAAGAAGGAGGATGAGGGCAAAAAAGCTTCGGCATAAGCTTCGGAAGAAATCCGCAAAAGGACGCAAAAGGAGAAAAATCCTTCCCATAGGGAAAGGACGAAGAACAAAAATTCTTCGTCCTTTTTTCGTTTTATCGGAGAGAATCGGCAATATCCAGAATCAGGCGGTAGGACTTCTCCCAACCCAGGCAGGGATCCGTAATGGAGCGTCCGAAGGTATTTTCTCCCACCTTCTGCGCTCCGTCCTCCAGATAGCTCTCGATCATCAGCCCCTTGGTGATGGAGCGAACGGAATCGTTGTGGTTGCGGCTGTAGATCACGTCCTTGGCAATACGGATCTGCTCCAGATAGCGCTTACCGGAATTGGCGTGGTTGGTATCCACGATGCAAGCGGGATTTTTCAAATTGCTTTGGGCATACATTTCTCCCAATTCCACCAGATTCTCGTAGTGGTAATTGGAAACGCATTTTCCCGTGAAATCCACGTAGCCTCTCAGAATGGCGTGGGCGTAGGGGTTCCCGTCGCTGTGGACCTCCCAGCCTCGGTACAAAAAGGTATGTGCGCCCTGAGCGGCGTGAATGGAATTCATCAGAACGTGCATATCGCCTCCGGTGGGGTTTTTCATTCCCACGGGAACGTCCATTCCGCTGGCGGTCAAACGGTGCTGCTGATTCTCCACCGAGCGGGCACCTACGGCAATATAGGCCAGAAGATCGGACAAATAACGGTGGTTTTCGGGATAGAGCATTTCATCGGCACAGGTAAATCCGTAATCGGAAAGGGCCGAGCGGTGCAGCTCCCGAATGGCGATGATGCCCTTGAGCATATCGGGACGGGCAGCGGGATCGGGCTGATGCAGCATTCCCTTGTAGCCCTCGCCCGTGGTGCGGGGCTTATTGGTATAAATGCGGGGAATGATCAAAAGTCTGTCCTGCGTTTCCTCCTGCGCACGGCAAAGCTTTTCCAGATAGCGCATCACCGCATCGCGGTTGTCCGCGGAGCAGGGACCGATGATCAAAACGAATTTTCCGCTTTTTCCTTCAAAAATATCACGCAATTCCGTCAGCTTGCGGTTTCGCGTTTCCACCCATTCCGCCTTTAAGGGAAACTGCTTTTTGATTTCCATGGGGATGGGTAATTTTCGTATAAATCTCATTTGCTTTCTCCTTTTCGATCAAACAGAGCTCTGCGCGCCGTGGAAAGCCGCATCATTTCCTTCATGGTATCCACGTCCTCCTCCCGAATGGCACGGGAGAGAGCGGAAAAGGTCTTTTCGAATTTTTCCATTTGCTCCACCAAAGCTTCTTTATTCAGAAGGAAGAGCTCGCTCCAAAGATCCTCCTGAATGCGGGCAATGCGGGTCAGATCCCGAAAGGAATCGCCCGTATAATCCACAAGGCCCCGATCGTCCCCCGCACACATCAGACTCACGGCGATGCAGTGGGTCAATTGCGAGAGAAAGGCAATCATTTCATCGTGCTTTTCGGGACTGAGAACGCTGATACGGGCAAAGCCCAATTCCCTTCCCAATTCCTTGCAGGTCTCCACACCCTCGTGGGTGTTTTTCTCCGTGGGAACCACGATAAAGTTGGCACCGTGGAAAATTTTGTCATCGCTGTTTTCCACGCCTCCCACCTCTCGGCCTGCCATCGGGTGTGCGGCAATATACTCCACACCCTCGGGGAGCATTTGCTGGATCTGCCCCACCACGCTTTTTTTGACACCGGTCACGTCCGTCAGGATCGCGCCCTTGGGAAACAAGGCTCCGTTTTCACGGATCCAATCCAGAAACACGTGGGGGTACAGCGCAAACACCGTCAAATCCGCTTCACGGAGAAAGCTCTCCTCCACACGGGTGCTTCCCCGATCGATGATCCCCTCCCGCAGTGCATACTCCACGGAGGAATTCTTTTTCTCGATGGCGTATACCGTATATCCTTTTTTCTTCAAGGCCCTGGCATAGCTTCCGCCCAAAAGCCCCAGCCCCACGATCAAAACCGTGGTTTCTGCATTTTTATTCAGCTTCATCCTTTTCCACCAAAATTCCCAAATCACGTATTGTTTCAAAATAATCGGGATAGCTTTTTTTCACCGCTTCCGCTCCCTCGATCTTACCGCCCACCAGAGAAAGGACGGTGCTCATGGCCATCACGATGCGATGGTCGTTATGAGATCGGATCGAAACTCGGGGGCGGCAAAGCTTGGACGGATGCACAACGATTCGGTTTTCCTCCACGTCCAATTTTCCGCCGCATTTGGCCAATTCCTCGGCCATGGCCTCTCCGCGGTCGCTCTCCTTCATACGAAGTCTTGCGGTCCCCGTAAACACCGCACCGTGGAAAACAGAGGCCAGCGCAAAAAGGATCGGTGCCAGATCGGGACAATCCGAAAGATCCAGCGTGGGAGAGCCTTCCTTCAAGAGCGGGAAAAATTTTCGATACACCCGATCGCCCTGAACGGAATCCTCCCGAAGACCCTCCACCCGAACCTCGCCGCCGAGCAAATTGAAGGCCTCCGAAAAGGCGGCGTTGGAATAATCCCCCTCCACCTCGTATTCACGGGCGCAGTATCCCTTGGCAGGATGAATGCGATAGCCGAATGCTTCCTCGGTAACCTCGGCACCGAAGAAGGCCATCGCCCGCAAGGTCATATCCACGTAGGAGGCGCTTTCTCTTTTTCCCTCCGGAATCAGAAGGCTTTCCTCGGGAAGGGTAGACAGGGCAAACAAAAGCCCCGTGATGAATTGGCTGGAAATATTTCCCGCCACCCGATATTCTCCCGCACGAAGCCTTCCCTGAACGGTAATGCTCCCCTCTCCCCTCTCAAACAAAAAGCCGTTTTCCTCACAAAGCCTTTCGTACACCGAAAGAGGCCGCTCCATCAAGCGGGGGGAGCCGCAAAGGGTGATCCTCTCTCCCGTCAAAAGGCACAGCGGAAGCAAAAAACGCAGGGTGCTCCCGCTTTCACGGCAGTTCAATACCCCGCCGCGATGGTGCAAATTTCCCGAGGAGCGAACCGTAACCGCATCGTTCTCCACTGTAAAATCCGCACCCAATTCCCGCAGACAATCCATGGTAGCCAGCATATCCTCGGAGCGGGCAATGGGAAAAAGGCGGCTTTCGCCCTTGGCCAAGGCGGCGGCGATCAGCGCACGGTGCGCCATACTTTTGGAGGGCGGTGCCTTTAGAGTGCCCTTGGCCACGGAAGGCTTGATCACCACTCTCATGCCTTTTTGCCTTTCTCCAAAAGATGCTCCCGAATCCGATCCATTGCCTCCAAATACCCATCAAAGCCCTTTCCCGTGATAACATCAAAGCAAGCCGAGCGAATATAGCTGATCCGACGAAAGGGCTCCCGCTCCGACACCTTGGAAATGTGCACCTCCACCGTGGGGATGCTCACGGCCTTGACCGCATCCAGAATGGCCACACTGGTGTGGGTATAGGCGGCGGGATTGATCACGATGCCGTCCACCCTTCCGTAGGCTCCCTGAATGGCATCCACCAAGGCCCCCTCGTGGTTGGACTGGAAGATCTCCACCTCAATTCCGCACGTTTCGGCGTGGCGGCGGATCGTTTCACAAAGGGACTCGTAGGTCCCCGTTCCGTAATGCTCGGGCTCCCGAATGCCCAAAAAATTCAGATTCGGCCCGTTCAGTACCAAAATTTTCATACAAGCTCCTTTTCAACGGCAGCAAGATTTTCCTTTAGGGATCGGGTGACGGGGATCTTGCGATCGCAAACAGCGCAGTAGATCCCGTATCGCTCCTCATAGCGGCGTCTAAGATCCTCCGGCGTGGAGGAAAGCGGGCGGGAGGAGGTTGCCATCAGCTCCGAAAGGGGGGCATCCAAAAAGAGAAGCGTTCCGTTGCCGCGGAGCAAGCGAACGTTTTCCTCCCTCAATACGGCGCCGCCGCCCGTGGCGATCACGGCGCCCTGCTCCTCGGATGCTCTTCGGATCACGCGGCTTTCCGCATCCCGAAAGCCCTGCTCTCCCACCTCCCGAAAGATCTCGGGGATGGACTTTCCCTCTGCCTTTTCAATTTCCTCATCGCAATCCACAAAGCGCTTTCCCAGCCTTTCGGCCAGGGCTTTTCCGATGGTGCTCTTTCCGCAGCCGGGCATTCCGATGAGAACGAGATTCTCCTTGGCCCGCAGGATCGAATCGTAAATCGAACGCACAAGATCCTTCTTAAGAGCCTTCCCCGTAAAGATCCCCGCGGCGTACACCGCCTGGGAAACCAGCATATACAGTCCTCCGACGGCGGGAATCCCCCGCTCCCGTGCGGAAAGCACCAGATCACTGCGCAAGGGGTTGTAGACCGCATCCGCCACGCCGAGGAGGGAATCGAAGCCCTCAAGGGAAAGCGCGCTCTGTCCCATATGGGGGTACATTCCGCAGGGGGTGGTATTGATGATCACCTGCACGTCTTTTCGGGCTCGGGCCTCCTCATAGGTGATACAGCCCTCTTTTTTCTCGCGGCTGACCATTTCCACCCGCTCCGCCTCCAAATGGCGACAGAGATGGAAGGCGGTGCCCGCGGTTCCGCCGCTTCCCAGAATCAAAACCTTTTTTCCCGCGAGCGGGATCCCGCCGAAGGAAAGAAGATCCTTCATTCCGAGAAAATCCGTATTGTAGCCGTACAGCTCCCCGTCCCGATTCACCACGGTATTCACCGCACCGCAAAGGGCGGCCTCCGCCGAAATCTTTTTACAGTACGGGATCACGTCCTTTTTATAGGGAATGGTGACGTTGATGCCGACAAAATCCCGCTGGGTCAAAAATGAGTGGAGATCCTTTTTGGCCACGGGGTGCAATTCATATTCATAAAGTCCGATCTTTTCGTGAATCACGGCAGAAAAGCTGTGTCCCAGCTTTTCACCGATACAGCCGTATTTCATGCCTTCTCCTTTAAGCCAGATAATCGGTGCCAAAGCGAACGGTCAGCGCATCTGCCAGAACCAGCGCAATGATGCTGTCCGCCACAATACGGGCACGGTGCACGATGCAGGGATCGTGGCGCCCTCCCGAGGAGAGCACGCTCTCGGTTCTCGTATTCCACTCCACGGTTTTCTGAGGGGCGCTGACGGTGGGCGTGGGCTTGACCGCCATACGGATCACAAGGGGCATTCCGTTGGAAATTCCCCCGTTGATGCCGCCGTTTCGGTTGGTTTCGGTGCAAACGTTCCCGTTTTTATCCAGCACAAAGGCGTCGTTGGCACAAAGCCCCGTCAGAGAGGCCATCTCAAAGCCCGCGCCGAATTCCACTCCCTTTACGGCGGGAATGGAAAACAGACCGTGAGAAAGAAGGCTTTCCAGAGAATCAAACCAAGGCTCCCCCACACCCGCGGGCAAGCCGATCACGGCGCTTTCCAAAATACCGCCGACGCTGTCTCCTCTGCCTTTGGCCTCCAGAATCTTTTCTTCCATTTCCTTGGCCCTCTCCTCCGAGAGAACGGGAAAGGCCTTTTTCGAAAGTGCGGCAATATCCTCCCGCAAAGAATCAAATTCGCGGTCCCGCACATCGGCGCAAGAAAGCATATGGGTTCCGATGAAAATCCCTTTTTTCTTCAAAGCCTCCCCCACAATGGCGCCTGCCGCCACGATGGGAGCGGTGATCCTGCCCGAAAAATGACCGCCGCCGCGCTTATCCTGATAACCGTGATATTTCATCTGAGCGGTAAAATCCGCGTGACCGGGGCGAAGAAGAAAATCCTCGCTCTCATAATCCGAGGAGCGCTGTCCCACGTTGGGGATCAGAAGGCACAGAGGCGTTCCCGTGGTTTTTCCCCGATGAACACCGCTGACAATGCGGAAGGGATCGGGCTCCCGACGGGCGGTGGAAACCGCTCCCTGCGGGCGGCGCAGGGACAGCCATTCGGAAATTTTTTCCTCCGAAACCTCAATTCCCGGTGCCAGCCCGTCCAAAACCGCACCGATCTCTGCCCCGTGGCTTTCCCCAAACAGCGTCAGGGTCAGGGCACTGCCCATTGTATTTTTCATTCTTTCCAGCCTTTCACTTCCTCGGCAAAGCGAGAAAAGGGAATTTTTTCCATTCGGTAGGAGCCCACCCGATCCACACGGATCAGGGTGATGCTGTCACCGCTCATTTTTTTATCGTGCACCATGGCCTCCAATAAGCTCTCGGAGGCAAAAGGGATTCGGGTGGGAAGGCCGATCCGCTTCAAAACGGGAAGCAGTCTTTCTTTTGCGGCCTCGGAGCACATCGGGATCATTCCCAAAGCAACGCTTTCTCCGTGATAGATCTCAAGTCCCTGCCGAAAGCCTTCACTTTCAATGGCGTGAGCCAGGGTGTGGCCGAAATTCAAAACCTTGCGAAGGCCGCCCTCCCGCTCATCCTCCTCCACCACTTTTTTCTTGGCAAGAAGGCTCTTTTCGATCACAAGATCGATCTTTTCCATCGGGTCAATTTTCTCCATCAGAGAAAAAAACTCCTCGTCGAAGGTCATGGCCATTTTCACCGATTCCGCAAGGCCCGCAGCGATCTGCCGAGCGGGGAGACTTTTCAGTGTCTCGGGATCGATCAATACGGCCTTGGGGGGATAAAAAGCACCCACCATATTCTTCAGGCCGCAAAAATTCACCGCAACCTTGCCGCCGATGGAGGAATCCACCTGAGAGAGCACCGTGGTGGGAACGTTATAAAAATCCACGCCCCGCAAATACGCGGAGGCCGCAAAGCCCGCCAAATCCCCCACGACGCCGCCGCCCAGGGCCACCACGCAATCGGAACGGGTAAAGCCCTTTTTCAGCATTCTTTCAAGAATGGCCTCAAAGGATGCCAGAGATTTGGAATCCTCTCCCGGATGAATCACAAACAAATGCCCCTCCCCGCACTGCGCCAAAAGGGTATCCACGTATTCCTTCGGAATGTTTTCATCCGTCACCACCATACAGCGACGGGAAAGAGACAGAAACGAGGCGGCACGGGAAAGCCCTCCCCGCTCTAAGCGGATGGGATAGCCTCCGAATTGCGTTTCAACAAAAATATCCATATTTACTCCAAAATGATTTCTTTTTCAAAGGAACCGATCACCTTTAAATCGTTGCAATTCTCCCGAAGCCGAGACAGCATCCGCTCCCCCTCGTCAGAGAAAATATTGCCCTCCCCCTCGCAGAAGAAATAGTACTCCCACGAAAGATGCTTGGTGGGACGGCTTTTAATGGCACGGAGGTTGAAGCCGTAGGTACCGATGGCCGAGATCGCCTTGGCCAAAGCGCCCGCCTCGTTTTTCACGGTAAAGAGCATCACAAATTTCTGATCTCCCTCAGCCTTTTCCTTGCGGATGCGGGAGAACACCGCAAAGCGGGTGGTATTGCCGCCCTTTTCCTGAATGTGGCTGCGCAAAATTTCCAGCCCGTATTCCTTCGCCGCCGCCTCGCTTCCGATGGCGGCAAGGCTTTCATCCTCGGATTCCGCCACAGCCTTGGCCGCGGTGGCGGTATTCACCGCCTCACGGGCCTCAAGCCCCTCCTGTTTCAAAAAGCGGGCACATTGGCCCAAGGCCTGCGGATGGCTGATAACGGTCTTGATCTGACCGAAACTTACGCCCTTTTTCGCCAAAAGGTTCTGAACGATCTCCACGTCGTAAATCCCGTTGATATAGAGTGAGCCGAAAAAGGCAAGATCCATCACGGTACCCACGTCCCCGTTGGTGCTGTTTTCCAGAGGGAGCACCGCCACGTCACACAGACCGTCCTCCACCGCCCGATAGGCGGCGGCAAAATCGGCATAGCCGATGGGGTTGGCATCGGGGAAGATCTTTTTGGCCGCGATCTCGGCAAAAGCCCCCGAAACCCCCGAATAGGCCACGCGCATCCCCTCCAGAAGAGAGGACTGAAAGGCCTTGGAAATTTCCATATTGGAGCGGAGAAAATTGACGAAATGCCCTCTCAGCACCTCGTTTTCAATGCGGCGAGATCCCGCTTCAATGATTCTTTCCTCACGGGCGGGATCGAAAATGGGCATTCCCGTTTCTTTTTTATACAGGGCGACCCGTTTCACCGCCTCCATTCTTTCCTCAAACAGCGCGGCCATTTGCCCGTCAATGCGATCGATGGCATCTCTTGCCTCCTCCAGAACGCTGCGATTCATTTTTTGTATTCCTCCATCAAGGCACGGAAGGCGGGAATGCTTTTTTCAATGGTCTCCCGACTGACGCAATACGCCAGGCGTACAAAGCCCTTCACCCCGAAGGAATCGGCGGGAACCAAAAGCAATTCATACTTTTTGGCTCTCTCGGCGAAGGCATACGCATCCTCCTCGGGAGATTTCACAAACAGATAGAAGGCCCCCTCGGGCGGCGTGATCACGTATCCGATTTCGGAAAGAGCGGAGGAAAGAAGATCCTTGTTCTTGCGGTATTCCTCCACGTCACTGGTCAGCCCGTTCAGCTTTCCCACCACCAGCTGCCACAGGGAGGGAGCGCACACGAAGCCCAGGCTTCTGCCCGCACCGCAAACGGCGGCAAACACGTCCTGCGCGTTGGGACAGCGGGGAGAGACCAAAAGGTATCCGATACGCTCGCCCGGCAGAGAAAGGGATTTGCTGTAGGAATAGCCCACCAGACAGCGCTCATACAAATTGGGGATCCACGGAACTGTGCCCTCGCCGTAATACAATTCGCGGTAGGGCTCATCGGTGAGAAGATAGATCTCGGTTCCGAATTCCTTTTCCTTTTTTCTCAGCAGATCCGCCAAAGCGGAAAGGCTCTCTTCGGAATAGACCGCACCCGTGGGGTTGTTGGGGGAATTCAAAAGCACCACCTTGGTTTTGGGGGAGATGGCCTTCTCCATCGCCTCAAGATTCAGCGCAAAGGAGGGCTGATGGCAGGGAACGTCCACCAAGGTAGCCCCCGCCTTTTCGGCAAACACGCGGTATTCGGGGAAGAAGGGAGATGGCACCACCACCTCTTCACCCGGATTGATGAGCGCGTGAAGCGCCACCGTCAACGAGGCGGCGGCACCGCAGGTCATATAGATCAATCCTGCCTCGCAGGGAGCGTGGAAGCGAGTTCGCACCGATTCGGCGATCACCTCGCGGACCTCCATATTTCCCGCAGAGGAGGTATAGCCGTGCAATTTGCAGGGATCCAAGGTCTCGCACAGCTCCACGATGGTATCCCGCACGGCCGCCGGCGCGGGAATGCTGGGATTCCCCAGAGAAAAATCAAACACGTTTTCCGCACCGATCTCCTTTTTTCTTTTGGCTCCGTATTCCGAAATGGCACGGATCACCGAGCTTTGACGTCCCAAGCGAAGCATTTCCTGTGAAATCATATTATCCTCCTGTTCTCAAAAAAACAAAAATCCGCAACCCTCGCTTCTCAAAAATGAGAACGACAAATTGCGGACACCTGAACTCTCTGAGAAAAAATTACTTTTTTCTGCTATCGGAGTACAGCGGGTCCGCGGCATCAAAACCATAAAATCGACCGTTACCGTTGAGAAAATACCGCAACATAGGCTGTCTCCCTTCGCAAGTTTTCTTAAAATCCTACTTATTATACCACTTTGTATCATTTTGTCAAGAGAAGAGAGCAAATTACGGCAAAAAATCTTTCCTCATTTTTTGGAGAATCCTCTTTTCCTCCCGCGAGACCTTCACTTGGGAGATCCCCAGGATCCGCGCCGTTTGCGCTTGGGTCAGTCCCTTAAAATACCGCAGACAGATCAGCTTTTTCTCTTCCGCTTTCAAGGAATCGATCACCTCCCGCAGCGCAATTTTGCCAACGGCCTCCTCAATGTTGTCCTCTCCCACCACGTTTTCGGGGAAAAGCCCGTTTCCTCGTCCTGAAAGGAAAGGGAGAGGGCGGGCTTGGAGGCCGCCATGGCAATGGCGGCCTTTTCCTCGGAGATTCCCGTTTGACGGCAGATCTCCTCCATGGTGGGAGCCGTTCCGTTCTTTTTTTCGTATTCCTCGGAAAAGCGGAAGATCGCGGCGGCCGAGGCCTTGATCTCCCGTCCCGTTTTGATCCATCCGTCATCCCGAAGAAAGCGGCGGATCTCCCCGAAGATCAGAGGCACCGCGTAGGTGGTGAAACGGCAGTTTTTTTCGGGATCGAAGCCGCGCACCGCCTTCATCATCCCAACGGTGCCGATCTGGATCAGATCCTCCGTTTCCACACCTCTTCCCGCAAAACGGAAGGCAATGCTCTTCACCAACCCCAAATTGGAGCAAATGACCCGCTCCATGGCATCGGGATCCCCCTTTCCCGCCAAAAGAAGGGTCTCGGTATCGTGGACGTATTCGGTCATGGCAATTTTTTTCTCATGGTGACCTTGGTAAAGCCGGGCTTGGAAACCAGCTTCATAGAATCGGAAAAGGCCTGCATAATGGGAAGACCCATTCCGCTCCGCTCCCCCTCCCGATCCGTGGTATAAAAGGGCTCCATGGCCTTTTCCACGTTTTCAATGCCTCTGCCCCGATCGGCAACGGTGATCACCAGCATACGGTCGGAATAGAAGCGAAGCTCCAAAAACAAGTAGTTTTTTCTCCCGTCCATACCGCGGTAGCCGTGGACGATGGAATTGGTAACCGCCTCGCTGACCATGGTTTTGATATCCGCCAGAAGCGAAGGGGTGACCCCTAAATTCATCAAAAAGCCCGCGGTAACGATTCGGGCAAAGCCTTCGTTTTCCCCCAACGCCAAAAAGCGGACGCGGGTGGAATTGAGTATTTCCTTCATATTCTTTTCTCCTTACAAATATCTGATATCCAATGTTTTTTCCAGCCCCGCCAGATGAAGTAGCTTTAAAATGGCCTCGGAGGGATTCAGAAGCGTCATGGGGATTTTCATTTCCCCCGCCTTTCTCAATCTTCCCAAGATCAACCCCAGCCCCGAGGAATCCATAAAATCCGTTCCTCCCAGATCCAAAAGCAGCCTTGAGGGGCGGATTTCTTCCATTTTTTCATCGATCTCCTCCCGCAGGCCGAGGGCGCTGTGGTGGTCGATATCCCCCGTGACACGAACGATCAGTTCTCCGTTTTTTTCGGCAGTCAGTATGTTCATAATCCTTTCCTTTCCCGTTTTTTTCCATCTTAGCGCAAAATACGCAAAAACTCTGTCGCTTTTTGCGGCGGCATCGCCTTTTCTTGCATTGACTTTTTTTCGCCGCTCCGATATAATGAAAAAAACTGTTTTTTTCGGAGGAAGCGATGAAACTGATTTCTTGGAACGTCAACGGTCTGCGGGCCTGCTTGCAAAAGGGGTTTTCGGATTTCTTTTTTGAGAGCGATGCGGATCTTTTTGCGGTGCAGGAGAGCAAGATGCAGCGGGAGCAAGGGGAATTTTTCACCCCCGACCATTTGCAATTCTGGAGCAGTGCCCAAAAGAAGGGGTATTCCGGCACCGTGGTCTTTTCCAAAAAAGAGCCCCTGAATGCCTTCTACGGGATCGACGGAAAATATTCCGATGAGGGAAGGCTGATCACCCTGGAATTTGATTCCTTCTTCTTTGTAAATTCCTACACCCCCAATGCACAGCAGGAATTGCGTCGGCTTCCTTACCGTATGGAATATGAAGACGATCTGCGGGCCTATCTTTCGCATCTCTCACAAAAAAAGAGCGTGATCCTTTGCGGAGATCTGAACGTGGCCCATCGCGAGATCGATCTGAAAAACCCCAAGGCCAACGTGGGAAATCCCGGCTTTTCCGATGAGGAACGGGAAAAATTTTCTCTTTTGCTGGAGGCGGGCTTTACCGATACCTTCCGCTTTCTTTACCCCGACAGGACGGATGCCTATTCCTGGTGGAGCTACCGTATGCGCGCCAGAGAGCGGAACGTGGGGTGGCGCATCGATTATTTTGTAACCAGCCGCGATCTGGATGAAAAAATTCGGGAGCACCGCATTCTCTCCGAGGTCTTAGGCAGTGACCATTGCCCCGTGGAATTGACCTTGGAGCTTTCCTGATGGGCGGCCTCTTAGAAGATTGGATCCTTTTGTTCCGAAGATCGGGGAAATTTTTGCTTTCCGCATCCCTTGCCCTTTTGTTTCTGATCGGTCTTTGCTGGGCTCTTTTTCTCCCCGAAGAGGCAAAGATGCCCCCTCCGCTCTCCTTTGAGGATTCGCGGGAGGCGCTGAAGGAGGCACTGGCGCAGGCAAAGGAGGAATACGATTCTCTCCCCGAGGACGGCGATTTCGGTGCCGCCAGACAAAAGATCCTCTTTTACGAAACGGCGCTGGATTTTTCGCTTTCCGTTTGGAGCGGCGATTTTGATCGGGAGGGTGCCTCCCTATACGCCCGCATCCGCCGGGAATGGGAAATTTTATATTCCCGTCCCTTCCCCGAGAGCGCTTCCCGCCGCACGGAATTGGAGGAAAAAATGGCCGCTCTGGAAAGGATCTTTTCCGAACGGGATCAGGCGGGTCTTTTGGAGGAATACCGCCTTTTTTATGAAAAAGAGGGTGTCCCCGCCGAGGAATCGGCGGCGGAAATCCAGCGGATGTCCCTTCGCTTTCAGGCCACCTCGGACGGGATCCTTTCCCCCGAGGAAAGTCTTTTGATCGAACGGATCCTTCTTTTGCGGGAAAGCCTTGAAAAGGGCGAGGACCTTTTCAATCCCGCTTTGCGGGGCAAGGCCTTAAAGGAAAAGGATCGCCTCCTCTTCGAGGCCCTTTTGGAGCATCAAACGGCGCTTCTTACGGAAAGCGGCTCTGCCTTTTCTCCCGCCGCCGAGGAAAGCCTTGTGTTTTTCGAGGAGCTGTTCTCCTTTGCGGCGCTGATTCTGTTTCTCCCGCCTCTGCTCCGAGCCGCACCTCGGAAGGGAGAGAAGATGTCTTTCGTTTCCTTTCTGAGCTTCGGCGCTTTGCTTCTTTTGCTGTACCCGATCCTTCTTTCTCTGGGAATGGCCCTTTCCGTCCCGCTGTTTGCCCCGAGCTCCCTTGGGAAAACGACTCTTTGGATCGGAAGGCACGCGGCTTCGGTTTCCTTTGCCCTTCCCCTCTTCCTTCGAATTCTTCTCCGCTTTTCGGCGATGATCCCCTTTGTGATTCTCTTCCTTTTTTGGGCGCAAAGCCGCAAAAAAAGAGGGCTTTCCCTCCTTTTTTGTCCCCTTTTCTATCTGTTTTATCAAGCCCTCTCCCTTTGGGCTCGCTTAAAGCTCCGCGCTTCTCCCCTTCTGGTGCTGTTGCCCTTTGTACACAGCGATCCCATCACGTCCCTTTTGCCCCGCTATCCCCTTTATTTACCCCCCTCTCCCACACCCGTTCTTTCTTTCTTGGGGCTCATTTTCACCGATGCCCTTTTGATTTGGCTCTATGCCCGACAAGGAAAGATTAACAAAAAGCACTTATGATAACGAATCAATCGTTTGTCATAAGTGCTTTTGCGCTTTTTCAGACAATTTTCTCCGGATCGTAATGAATGGACTCTTTATCATGCCGAAGGCAATTCATGAACGAAGTTCCATTCACGGCGCAAGCCAATTCATGCCATTTAGGGCAATTCATGATGGGCACGCTCGAATCACTTATGTGAATCCTTCGTTATCGCGCGTGCCCATTCGTACTTCCTTGCTTTTGTTTTATTGTGCCGAATTCTTCGGCGGCTCGGCGCCGTAGATCCTCTTATAGAGAGCGGCACAGTTCTTTTCCATATCGGGGAGGATGTGATAGGTTCCCTCATAGCTTTCCGTAAAGTCGTAATTCTGTGGGAAGCGGGTGCTTTCCACGTCAAACTTCAAGTAGTTGAAGGCCTTTCCGATCATATCCTTCAGCATGGATTTCGGCATATTGGTGGTGATCAGAGGAAGCACAGTACTTGCCAATTGATCCAATTTGGTAAAGGAAAGCCCCTTGGCCTGATTGATCATTTGGGCGATGGCCGTGTGCTGACGCTGGGTTCTGGCCCAATCCCAGCCGATGGTACGGTTTCGCACGTGGCACAGCGCCTGCGGTCCGTTCAGAGTTTGAACGCCGTCTCTCTCCTCCAGGGGAGAGCGATCATAGCTGGGGAACAGCGCGGAAATTTCGGGATCCCAGCAAACCTGATTGACGTATTCCGCCTCTTCCTTGGTCAAATTCAGCTGCAAGCCGCCCAAGGCGTCCACCACGTCCACAAAGGAGGTGAATTTCACCTTCACGTAATACTGAATATCAATGTTGAAGGTCTCCTTGAACACCGCCATGGTCAATTCGGGTCCGCCGTAGGCGTGGGCGTGGGTCAATTTATCGTATTCCCCTGCCACGGGACTTTGAATGTGGGTGGGGAACAATGCCCAGATATCCCGCATAAAGGAGCACAGCACGATCTTCTTGGTGCGGGCGTTGATGGAAAGCAGAATCATGGTATCGCTTCGGCCTGCCTCGTCCCAACGGGCGTCGGTGGCGATCAGAAGGATATTGGTAACCTCCTTGGTATCGCAGATCAAGGGCAGATCGGAGGCGGAAACGGGATATTCCGGCGGGGTATCAAAGGTTTCGGGAGGCGGGGGCTGCAATTCTCCGGTGGAGGGCTCGGTGGAAGGCTCCGTTCCGGGAATCACGGTTCCGACATCACCGCTTTCGGGAGGGGGTGGCGGAACGGTAAAGGGCTCCTCGGTATCCACAATGCGACCGGTCTCAAACACCAGACCCGTTTCGGGGGAGGTGACAATGTTGATTTTTCCCAAATAATGATCCACAATGGCGTTGATAACGGCGTAACCGACCACAAGGAGCAGAACGATCGCCACAATCGAGATCACGGCGATTCTGCCCATCTTGATTTTTCTTTTTCTCCTTTTGGTTTGGATCGGACGGCCGCCTTGGCCGCGGGGACCCTGAAAATGCGGTCTTTGATTCATAGCTTTCTCCTTACGTAAGCGTTCCCGTTTTTCTTCGGGAAAGCACCCTTATTGTACTCTTGTTTTGAAAAAAATACAAGGGGCAACACAGATATTTTACAAACAAAAAAAGAAGAGAGAGGAAAACGCCTTCCTCTCAGCCTTCTTTTCACCGCTTCGCGGACAGCTCCCTTGGCAAACGCTGTCACTTTCCTTCCTTTTTTCCCCAATTCTTGAAGGAAGGGATCTCGGCCTCGTCATCCAAGGGAAGAATGGGGCGGCAGAGATTCTGATAGTCGTACTGCTTTAAATCGATGGGGCAGACACCGGGCGGATCGGCCGTAACGATGGCATCGGCCGTATGCTGAAAATATCCCTTGAAATGGTTCATGGACTTTAATCCCAAAACCCTTGCCTGAGAAAGATCGCAGCCGGTCATCAAAAACGGGCGATCGTCATAGGTCTGGAAGCGGTCACTGACCAGGATCAATTCCACGTTGCCTTGGCGAAGCCGAACGCTTTTTCCGTAATCCATAGCCACCCCACGGTTGATGGGTGCCGCCGAGATCAGCTTTCCGTCGGAAAGATTGACCACCAGCGCATCCTCCAATTCGATCGGCTCTCCGCCGCGGGGATCGGTCTTCCCTCCCACCGCAATGGAGATTCGGTCTCCCACGCGGCAATTCTCGTGAATATATCCCGCCGCCTCGGGGTCGTAAAGGGGTCCCATTACGTAGCCCTTTTGATTGCGCCGCAGCATTTCCCTCAAAAGATGCGTTGCATCCCCCGGCGCTCCGCCGCCGGGATTGTCGGAGGCCTCGTTGACCACTGCATATCCCTCCTTGATCTGTGCCTCCGCCCGAGAGAGCGCCTCGGCGCAGGAGAGGGATTCTCCCTCAAAGCCGCTTTTTCTTTCCCACACAAATTCAGCGAGCTCCTCTGCCTCGGCGATGGGGTCATATCCGTCCGCCACCACCAAAACGGAGCAAGAGGAGCAGTGGGCGTCCGTCGCGGAAAAGCCGAAGAAGAAGGTCACGTCCAAAAGGCCGTGCTCTTCCCGATACAGTCGGTTATGCTCCAAGATCTCCTTTCCCACACCGGAAAGGGTAAAGCCCGTTGTGGCGGGGATCAAGAGAGGAAGACGGCACAGGGCCATTTGGGGCTTAAGCTCTCCCCGAATGGTTTGGATCAAAACCGATGCCGCGCGGTACCCCGCTTCCTCACAATCCACGTGGGGAACGGTCTTGATGCCGAAGAGCCCATCGGAAAGGGCCACCATATCATGGCTCAAATTAGCGTGGGCATCCAATGAGGACATCATGGGAAGATCCCCGATCACGCTTCGCATTCTTCGAAAGCAATAGGACTCCAGATCCTCCTCGGTCTCCGTTCTCCCCGCTCCGTGCACGGCAAAAAAGACCCCGTCAATCTCGGAAAGATGCTCCTTGACCTGCTCGGTGATATGATCCATGGCATAGCGCGCACATTCCATGGACATAGTGGGGCCCGCTCCGAAATTTCCGCCCTTGGTGGCAAGGTCGATGGGAAGGGGCTCCACGCCCTCCTCCCGCATGGCACGGATGGCACCGCCGACGTAAGAGGCGGTTCCCTCGAAAAGATTCAAAACCGTTTCCTTTTCGATCCAGCCGTGGGATACCAGCGTTTCCCAGGTGGTTTTGCCGAGAGAAAAGCTGTTGGTTTCGTTTCCGAATTGACAAATCAGAATTTTCATAAAAGTACCCCTCGCAAGTCCCCCGAAGGGAGGCTTGCCTTTTCCTTCGATCCACGCATCTTGTGCGTTCGATTTCTGTTTCAGATACGGTAAGGCGAAAAAAGCAGAGAGAGAAGAAGCTTTTCTCTTTCTGCTTTTTGATTCAAAGACGGTCCAGATAGCGGCAAGCGGCAATGGCGGCGGTGGCACCGTCCGCGGTGGCGGTGGTAACCTGACGAACACCCTTGCGGCGGCAATCTCCCGCCACGAAGATCCCCTCGGTACGGGTCAGACAGCCTTCATCGGAATCAAAGTAGCCGTTTTTGTCCAGATCGGCCCATTCACGGAAGGCCTCGTTTTCGGGAACCAATCCGATGGCGACGAACATTCCGTCCGCCTCAAGTTCCCATTTCTCTCCGCTTTCGGTCTTTTTCAGGGTAACGGCGTGAAACTCCTCCCCGTCGGCAATGGCGGATACCACCGTTCCCGTGATGATCTCCACGTTCTGACGTCCCCGCAAGATCTCCTCCAGCCTCTTTTCGCCGGTGAGGAAATCCAGATTCTGGATCACGTACACCTTTTTGCTGGTTTCGGAAAGCAGGATCGCCTCCTGCAGAGCGGAATTTCCGCCGCCGATGAGGACGACCGTTTTGTTTTTGTAAAAGGCGCCGTCACACACCGCGCAAAAGCTGATGCCCTCGCCGATGAATTTTTCCTCGTTTTCCAAGCCCAAATGGCGGTGGCGGGCACCGGTGGCCAGAATCACGCTTCGGCAGAGATACTCGTTCCCCTCCTCGGTGACCACCACCCTTTCCCTTCCCTCGGCGCGGATCTCGGTGACACGTTCCACCTCAACGTCCGCTCCCTGAGAAAGCACCTGCTCCACCATTCGGTCGGCCAGCTCCGAGCCGCTGACGGATTCGAAGCCGGGGTAATTTTCCACCTTGGGGGAAAAGGTGATCTGTCCCCCGAAGGCCCCCTGATCCAGAAGCAAAACGCTCTTTCCCGCTCTTCTGGCATATACGGCGGCGGTCAGCCCTGCGGGCCCTGCGCCGACAATCACAATATCATACATCGCTTCACCTCAAAAAAAGTAAGGGGCGGGGAGGACTCCCCGCCCTGAATGGTTTACTGAACGGATCGGATATACTCTTTCACACCGGGAACGGAAACGAACTTTTCAGTCTTTCCTTCCTTGACGGCCACCAGCGTGGGTGCCTGCTTGATGCCGAGGCCCTCGGTCAGCGCAACGTTTTCCTGAGCCAGCACCTTGCTGTAGGAAACGCCCGCCTTTTCCAGAAGCTGTGCGGCGATCTTGCAGTTGGGACAGGTGGAGGAAGCGAACAGATAGATTCCGTCTGCCAGGAAGGAATTCTCCTTCTCGGCCTCCAAGGCGCACGCCTCCTTGGGACCCGAATGAGTCAATTTGGAATTGAGAATGTCGTAGGTCTTTCTTTCCTTGTACTCCTGGCTCTTTCCGTCGTTCCAGTTCTTCACGGGACGGTAATAGCCGGTGATACGGCTGTAGACCTCGGTCTCCTTGCCGCACTTGGGGCAGTGGAACTGCTCGCCCACCAGATACCCGTGCTCCTTGCATACCGAATAGGTGGGAGACAGGGTGTAGTAGGGCAGACGGTAATTCTCGGCGATCTTGCGGATGATGGAGGCAGCGGCTTTCCAATCGGGGAGCTTTTCTCCGATAAAGGCGTGGAACACCGTTCCGGAGGTGTAGCGGGTCTGGAGATCGTCCTGCACGTCCAAAGCAGAGAAGATATCGTCGGTATAGCCCACGGGCAGGTGGGAGGAGTTGGTGTAATAGGGGGTCTCTCCGTCGGAGGCACACTTAATATCGGGGAATCTCTTTCTGTCGTGCTTGGCAAGACGGAAGGCAGTGGACTCGGCGGGGGTTGCCTCCAGATTGTAGAGGTCGCCGTATTTCTCCTGATAATCGGAGAGACGCTCACGAATATGATCCAGCACCTCCTTGGTGAACTGCTGGGTCTCGGCAGAGGTCAGATCCTTTCCGATCCACTTGGCGTTGAGGCCGGCCTCGTTCATACCCACAAGACCGATGGTGGAGAAGTGGTTGTTGAAGGTTCCCAGATATCTCTTGGTATAGGGATAAAGTCCCTCCTCCAGAAGCTTTGTGATGATGGTACGCTTGATCTTCAGAGAACGGGCGGCAATATCCATCATATGGTCCAGTCTCTTGTAGAAATCCTCCTTGTTTTCGGCAAGGTAGGCAATGCGGGGCATATTGATGGTCACAACGCCCACGGAGCCCGTGCTTTCGCCGCTTCCGAAATAGCCTCCGGATTTCTTTCTCAATTCTCTCAGATCCAAACGCAAGCGGCAGCACATACTGCGCACGTCCGAGGGCTCCATATCACTGTTGACGTAGTTGGAGAAATAGGGAGTACCGTATTTGGAGGTCATTTCAAAGAGAAGCTTATTGTTCTCGGTTTCGGACCAATCGAAATCGCGGGTGATGGAATAGGTGGGAATGGGATACTGGAAGCCTCTGCCGTTGGCATCGCCCTCGATCATAATCTCGATGAAGGCGCGGTTGACCATATCCATTTCCTTTTTGCAATCGCCGTACTTGAAATCCACTCTCTTTCCGCCGATGATGGCATATTCATCCTCCAGATCGTGAGGGCAGGTCCAGTCCAGCGTGATGTTGGAGAAGGGTGCCTGCGTACCCCAACGGCTGGGGGTATTGACGCCGTAGATAAAGGATTCGATACACTTCTTTACGGCATCGTAGCTGAGGTTATCGGCCTTTACAAAGGGAGCAAGGTAGGTGTCGAAGGAGGAAAATGCCTGCGCACCCGCCCACTCGTTCTGCATAATGCCGAGGAAGTTGACCATCTGATTGCAAAGGGTCGCCAAATGCTTTGCGGGAGCCGAGGTGATCTTTCCGGGAACCCCGCCGAGGCCCTCCTCGATCAGCTGCTTCAGGGACCAGCCTGCGCAGTAGCCCGTGAGCATGGACAGATCGTGCAGATGGATATCGGCGTTCTTATGAGCATTGGAGATCTCATCGTCGTAGATCTCGCTGAGCCAATAGTTTGCCGTGATGGCGCCGGAATTGTTGAGAATGAGACCTCCCACGGAATAGGTAACGGTGGAATTCTCCTTCACGCGCCAGTCAATATTTTTCACGTACTGATTGACGATATCGGTATAGTCCACCAGGGTGGATTTCATATTACGGAGCTTTTCTCTCTGACGGCGGTAGAGAATGTAGGCCTTGGCCACGTCGGCATAGCCTGCCTGAACCAGAACCGTCTCCACGCTGTCCTGAATGTCCTCCACGGCGACAAGGTCGCCCTCCACCTTGGGCTCGAAATCGCTGGTTACCTTCAGGGCCAGAAAATCGATGATATTGTCGTTAAAATTACGCTCGCATGCCTCAAAGGCAAGCTTAATGGCGGAAGAGATCTTGGAAATTTCAAATCCGACGATCTTACCGTCTCTCTTTTTTACCTGATACATATACCTCTCCTTATTCTTCCTGTCCTCTCAGCCTCGCCGAGGGGATCGTTTTTCTGATAATGGCAAGCCATTCTGCCGTTTCGGCATCATCGAAGGCGCCGTAGCCCGATTCCAGAACGTTTCCGGAATCCCGAAAGCTCTGAAGAAAATACCGCTTTTCCCCTGCCAGAAAACGGCCGATCTCCTCAAAATCCTCTCTGCGGTGAATGCCCTTCACCGCGGTGGTTCGGAATTCATAGGAAATCTTCGATTCCCGAAGCAGGCGGATGCTCTCTTCAAAGGGAGCAAAATCCGTTTTTTTCCCGACAGCCCTTTCGTAAGAGGAAGGGGCGGATTTGATATCCATCGCCACGTAATCCAAAAGATTCCGCTCCAAAAGAGCTCGAAGCGCCGAGGGATTGGATCCGTTGGTATCCAATTTTACCGAATAGCCCATTTTTTTGAGCCTTCCGATAAATTCGGGAAGATCCGGCTGAAGGGTGGGTTCCCCTCCCGTCACGCAGACCCCCTCCAAAATGCCTCGCCTGGATTCCAGATAGGAAAAAAGCTCCTCCGTCTGATCGGGATTCTCCCGCGGGGCTCGGACCAGAGAGGCGTTGTGGCAAAAGGGACAGCGAAGATTGCACCCTCCCGTAAACACGGTGCAGGCCACCTTGCCGGGGAAATCCAAAAGACTCAGCTTTTGATATCCTTGAACGTTCATTTTGATCCTTCTTTCTTTACTGCCCCGACAGTATATCATACAAAAGCCGTTTCGTCAAGAAGAAAACACAATATATTGTGTCTTTACGAAAAAGCACAAACAATATATTGTGATGCCGCTGAAAAACAAAACAAAGCCCTTTTTCTGCAAAAATGCGAAAAAGGGCTTTGTTCTCGGGCATTTTCCTTGTTTTTCAAGAAGAAATTCTGCGAAAGCGCAGGGCCTCTTCTCCCTCCTGACGGAAGATCAATTCCGTTTCACTTACCGAAAAGGTATAAAACGAGGAGGCACCGTCGCTGGTGATGGTAATTTGATTCTTTTTCACCTCATATTCCCCAAAGGGAATGGAAAAGGAAATGACATCTCCCTCGGTTTGCTCCAGGAAGATCTCCCCCTCCTCGGAGAAGCGGTAGACCATCAGGATCTTTCCCAGCGTGGGATCCGAGATCTCGGTTTCCCACCGACCGATGAGAGCCTTTTGGGAGGCAGAATTTCCGCAGGAAGACAAAACCAAAAGCAATGCCGCCATAAGGCCGATCACGGCCGCAATCCGTTTCAGACGAAGCATGTTTCCCTCCTACGATTTGATTTCGTCCTTATTATGAAGGAAAATTGCTCATTTGTCAATGGTTTTGTCAATTTTTCATTGAGAAAATTTCATTTGTTATTCATAATTCGAATCACAGCAATGCTCAGATCATCCCGAAAGTCCGCTTTTTCCCGTGCGGTGCGGAACACCCGCTCGCAGAGATCGGCGGCATTGGAGAATTCCTCTCCGCTCAGAAGGGAGAACAGCCATCCGTCACGGGTCTCCCCCTCCTCTGCGCCGTCGCTCATCAGGATCAGAAAATCCCCCTCCCGCAGATCAAAGGCGGTCTGCTCGGCACACATACGGCTGAGCACCCCTGCAGGCGGTGTGCGGGATTCAATCTTATGCAAGGCCCCGCGGCGCAAAACGTAGGAGGGGGCGGCGCCCGCCTTGATGAAATTGGCGTGAGCGGTATAGAGGTCGATCTCCAAAAGATCCACGGTGGTGAAGGTCTCGTCGGTCTTGGCCATCAAGAAGGTGTTGAGCATATCCAGCGTCACGTTTTTCGGCGAAGCGCAATGCATCAGCTTTTCGATGAAAATGGAGGAGAGACGGCTGGTGAAGGCGGCCTCCCGACCGCTGCCCATACCGTCGCAGATCAGGGTATAAAAATATTCTCGCTCCGTCTCGAAGAACAGGCAGGAATCCCCGCAGATCACCTCCCCCTTCTTGGTACAGCCGGATTTGCCACATTCCAGCGCCAGAATCCGTTTCCGCTTCATCCGCAAGACCACGCTTTCCTCAAACATCAGAAACTCGGGATCCTCAAAGCGGCAGGCAAATTCCTCCTCGAAGGTCCGACGGATCCGCTCCGAGGCCATGGTGACCTTTTCCAGCATCACCCCGTACACGTCGATCCGCAATTCCCGATCCCCGAAGATCGCCACCCGCCGATGGGACAGCCCCAGCTGCTTTAAGACGCGCCTTGCCCTTCCCTCCAGGGCGGGATTGTATTCCAATTCCCGATCCAATTCCCCTGCGGTGCTTCGGATCAGACGGGCCACGGCGCTGTATTCCCCCGCCAGGAGGCTGGTTTTGTTGTTTTTGTAATAATCGCCGCACATCTGAGAGAAGCGATCGTTGATGCGGCGGGCAAGATTCGGAAGCGAAATGCATTTTTCGGCAAAGGCGCGGGGAAAATCCTCCTCGGAGATCCGTCCCTCCTCCAGGAGCCTTGAGGCCACCGTCACCGTGGCGGCTGCGGAATAATCCCGCTTTTCTCCCCAGCATACCCCCGAGCGCACACAGCGGGAGCAGATCTCGCTGCAGCAATCGGAGATCAGGCGGCTGCTTTCCGAAAGCTGAGGCTTTTTCATGGTGTCGCTGACGGTATAAAACACCTCCGAAAGAGAGGAAAAGGCCTCGCTCATCCGCCGAAGCTTATGCTTGGTTCTGCGAATGGTCTCCCGATGCAGAATCTCCCGCGGGGCTCCCTTCACCCGATGAATGCCCGCAGACGGCAGAAGGTACAGAATCGGATAGCCGAAAACGGCGGCCCAGATGTAGTTTTCCGTCAGAGAAGCAAAGGAGGAAAGCCCCTCGGCATACAGACTGTAGCCCGAGGCTGCCGCAAAGGAGACCATCACCCCAACGGGGAGGGAATATTCGAAAAACAGCCCCGCAAAAAAGCCGCCCACCGCCAGAGCCGGTGCGGAAAAGGGAGCGGGGCAGGCCATTCCCCCGATCAATCCCACGGCGGCACCGTACAGCGCGCCGCGGTGCCGTGCCACGAAAAACATGGCGGGAACCGTCAGCAGAACGGGCAGTGAGAGAAACAGGACCCTCACCTCCCGCAACGAAAACAAAAACAGATAAAACAGCGCAAATTCCGTGGCCTCCAGATACACCCGCCTTCGGCTCTCGGCCAGGCTGTTTTCCGCCGTCACCGAGGAAAACACGTAAAATCCGCACAAAAGATAGGTCATCAAGGGGGTGAGAATGCCCATGCTGGCACCGGCGATCACGCTTTTGGCGGAAAGTCCGATGACAAAGGCGATAAATAACCCCACCCCGCAGGAAAACAGCGCGGAAAGGGTGACGCGCGTCAAAAGAGAATCATCCATTTTTCCTCCCGTGATCCAAGCGCGGACGGAAAACAAAAGCACGTACCCGAAGAGGTAAAAAAATCCCTCCCCTCCCAAAAAGGCCGTGGAGCACAAAATTCCGCAAAGGGCACAGCCCAAAAGGGCCGTTTCCAACGCAGAGGCGGATTTTTCCCCTACGAAGGGAATGCGCAAATGCCCCCTTCCTCCCAAGGCCCCCAAAAGAGCAAAGCCCACGGGACGGGCCCCCATCGGGAAGCAGGCCAAGCTTGTAACGGCAAAAAACAAAAGCACCGCGGGAAAAGCGCCCACGAAGACCGCCCCTCGCAGGAAGCGTTTTTCCTCCCCCTTCTCCTCCGCCCAAACCGTCTCGGCAAAGGCCTCGGATACGGCCGTGATCAAGGACGCCGCCCGTCGGAAAAGAAGCCGCGGCATCCGCTTGATCCCGTAAAGAAGCCTCCCCTCTTCTCTTTTCTTTTTTTCGATTTTCATTTCTTTTTCCATTTTTTTCATTCCTTCGCTTTTTTTGGTCGTGAAGCCATTGTAGCACCGCCGAAAGGAAGGAAATGTCGAATTCGGAAACCAATGGTGCGGTATTTTTTCTCTTTCGGGAAAGAATATAGAAAAAAACAAAAAAAGAAAGGAATTTTCCATGAAAAACTGTCTCGTCCAAGGGTGGCTCCACCCCGAGCGGATTCGGATCCGCCCCTTTTTCCGAATGGGATACCGCCTGCAAACGCCCGGCCAAAACGGCTGTGATACCAAAAGCGTTGCCTTTCATTGGAACACCAACGGAAAGGATCTGATCCTTTGGCTTTTGCTTCTTTGTCTTCTGATGCGCCTTCTTTACGGCTTTTTTTGCTGGAGGGAGCGGCACAGAATCAAAAAAGAAATGCGTTTTCGTTCCCTGAGACGCCGAAAAAAATGAGCAAATCGTAAATTTTCTCTATCATAATAGGAAAAACAGCGCTTTTCAGCAAAAAAGTCCTTGCGTTTTTTTATGATCCGTGCTAAAATAATTCTCGCTGTGCTTGTGGTAGCACGGCGAAACATCATAGAATCCGTAACGCAGTAAAGGGAAAACGAATTCAGACGGCTCCGTCTCTTATTTCACCCGCCCTTGCCGGGTTATGGGATCAGAATTTTTGGAGGTGAAAACCATGCTGAAAGAAGAAAAGCAGCAAATCATTACCACTTACGCAACCCACGAGGGTGACACCGGATCTCCCGAGGTTCAGATCGCCATTCTGACCTCAAGAATCAACACCCTGACCGAGCATCTCAAGCTCAACAAGAAGGACCACCACTCCCGCAGAGGTATGCTGAAGATGGTCGGCCACAGAAGAAACCTTCTGAACTACCTGCAGAAGAAGGACATCAACCGCTACAGAGCCATCATCGAAAAGCTCGGCCTGAGAAAGTAATTTGGGCGTCGATATGTTTGAAAATCACAGAATATTCAAATATGAGTATGCCGGCAGACCCCTGATCATCGAAACCGGAAAGATCAGCCAGCTTGCAAACGGCTCTTGTCTGGTTCGCTACGGGGATACCTGCATTCTCGCCAACGCTACGGCCTCCGCCGCTCCCAGAGACGGGATCGATTTTCTCCCCCTCTCCGTGGACTACGAGGAGAGACTGTACGCCGTCGGCCGCATTCCCGGCAGCTTTAACAGAAGAGAGGGCCGTCCCACCACCAAGGCCGTTCTGACCTCTCGTGTGATTGACCGTCCCATCCGTCCTCTGTTCCCCAAGGATCTGAGAAATGACGTGTGCATTTCCCTTTTGACCCTTTCCGTGGATCAGGACAACTCCCCCGAGATCGCCGCTATGATCGGTGCTTCCATCGCTCTTTCCATTTCCGATATTCCCTGGAACGGCCCCATCGGCGGTGCCTTCGTCGGCTTGGTTGACGGAAAGCCCGTCATCAACCCCACCATGGCAGAGAGAGAAAAGAGCACCCTGGAATTGACCGTTGCCGCCAGCGAAAAGAAGGTCGTGATGATCGAGGCAGGCGCAAAAGAGGTATCCGACGAGGATATGTTCGGCGCCATTATGACCGCCTTTGAGGAAATTCAAGGCTTGGTTGCCTTCATCAACCAAATCGTTGCCGAGATCGGCAAGCCCAAGTTCAGCTATCCCTCCTGCGAGGTTGACCACGATATGTTCGAGGCCGTCCGCGATTTTGCCATTGAGGACGTAAAATTCGCTCTCGATACCGATGACAAGACCGTTCGCGACGAGAGAATGCAGGTCATCTACAACAAGATGTACGAGAAGTTTGACGAGATCTATCCCGATCAGCGTATGCAGCTGAACGAGTGCCTCTACAAGCTTCAGAAGTTCGTGGTTCGTCGCTGGCTCCTTGACGATAAGAAGCGCGTGGACGGCAGAAAAATGGACGAGATCAGACCCTTGGCCTCCGAGGTCGGCCTGATTCCCAGAGTGCACGGCTCCGGTCTTTTCACCAGAGGACAGACTCAGGTTTTGACCCTGGCTACCCTGGGCTCCGTTTCCGATCAGCAGCTTTTGGACGGTGTGGATCCCGAAGAGACCAAGCGTTATATGCACCATTATAATATGCCCGGCTATTCCGTGGGCGAAGCCAAGGCTTCCCGCAGCCCCGGAAGAAGAGAGATCGGCCACGGTGCTCTTGCCGAAAGAGCGCTGGAGCCCGTTCTCCCCTCTTTGGAGGAATTCCCCTACACCATCCGTTTGGTTTCGGAGATCGTTTCCTCCAACGGTTCCACCTCTCAGGGCTCCATTTGCGGAAGCACCCTGGCTCTGATGGATGCGGGCGTGCCCATTAAGGCTCCCGTTGCCGGTATTTCCTGCGGCCTCATCACCGAGGGCGACAAGTGGGATACCATGATCGACATTCAGGGTCTTGAGGACTTCTTCGGCGATATGGACTTCAAGGTGGCCGGTACCCACAAGGGCATCACCGCCATTCAGATGGACCTGAAGATCGACGGCTTGACCCCCGAGATCATCAAGCAGGCATTGGAAACCACCCACAAGGCAAGACTTTACATTTTGGATGAGATTATGCTCAAAGCCATCGCCGCTCCCAGAGCCGACGTTTCCGAGTATGCTCCCAAAATGATCTCCATGAAGATCCACCCCGATAAGATCCGTGAGGTGATCGGCTCCGGCGGAAAGGTCATTCAAAAGATCTGCGCCGATACCGGTGCCAAGATCGACATTGAGGATGACGGAAGCGTATTCATCTCCGCTGTTAACCGTGATTCCGCTTATGCCGCCAAGGCCATCGTGGAAGCCATCGTGTTTGAGCCCGAGGTGGGTATGGTGTTCGACAACTGCACCGTCACCAGACTGATGACCTTCGGTGCTTTCGTTGAATTCGCTCCCGGCAAGGAAGGCCTCGTTCACATTTCCAAGCTGGACAAGAAGAGAGTGGAAAAGGTGGAGGACGTTTGCAAGGTCGGCGATAAGATGAAGGTGAAGCTCATCGAGATCGACGAAAAGGGCAGAATCAATCTTTCCCGCAAGGACGCCATGGACAACTGATCCTCAGCGCCCACAAGGAACGTTTTCCCATCGCAGAGGGGTTTCCCCTCTGCGATTTTCTTTTTGAAAATGAAAAAAACGCAGAAATTTCCGCTCCTTCTCATAAGGAAGATTACAATTTGTAGGGACAGGCGTCCTCGACTGTCCCTACAAGGGGAAATCAAACTTCGTTATGAGAAGTCTCGCATTTCCGCGTTTTTTTCGTTTGGTTTTCTTTATTTTGCTTCGAAGCGCAGAAGAACGCTTCCGTCCTCCCGATATTCCACCGCCTCCCGATCCAAGGTGATCGTTTCGGTATAATCGAAATACTCCTGCATGGAGGCAAAAACGGGGCGATAGTTCTTCACCATCTTCTCAGCCTCCGCTCCGCCGTTCTCCAAAAGCAGGGCAAGGTAGGTCATCAAAAACTCCGTTCCGCCCACAGCCGCCCGATCGGGATCGGCCACCACGTAATCACTTCCGTGCCCCGTGCCCCGACAGCCGCCCACGTAAGGATGGAGGGCGGGCATCACCGAAGCAACGTCTCCCATATCGGAGCAGCCCGTTCCCCATTCCGACGGCGACACCTTGGCCGAGCCAAAAACCGCCTCTCCCGCCTTCAAGGTCAGCGCGAAGGCCTCCTCGGGATAGGATCGGGGCCAATAGCCGGGGGAATCGGTCAGATGAACCTGGGCACCCAAGGCCGCCGCCGAGGCCGCAACGGCACGGTTGATCTTGCGGTTGACCCGAACGATCTCCTCCATGGTGGCGCCGCGCACGTAGCTTTCCAGCTTCACCGAATCGGGAATGGCGTTCACCGAATCGCCCCCCGAGGTGATAATGGGATGGAAGCGGATATGCTCGTGATCGCGGAAGGTTTCCCGCAGAGCATTGGCGGCATTCAAAGCAAGGTTTGCCGCATACAGCGCATTGACCCCCAAATGGGGAGAGCCGCCCGCGTGGCTGGAGACCCCTCGGAATTCAATGTTTTTCACGATGCATCCGTTGGAGCCGCCGTTCATAAAGGCCGTCTTCCCTTCTCCGGAGGCAGAATGGATCATCAGCGCCATATCCACCCCGTCCAAAAGGCCTCTGTACATAAATTCGGGTTTGCCGCCGAAATAGCGGATCACCCCTTTTTTTCTCAATTCGGTGCGGAATTCCAATTCCACCAATTCCTCGGCGGGAACGGCGCAAAGGCGAATCTTACCGCAAAGCCCCTCCAAGGCCTCGGGCTCCTTCAAAACCGCGGCCAGACCCAAAAGCGCGGCGATCTGGACGTGGTGCCCGCAAGCGTGCACCGCACCCGTTTCGGGATCCGCCTCGGGGTGGGTGGGAACGATCAGCGCGTCCATTTCGCCGAAAACCGCCACCGTGGGTCCCGGTATTCCCGTATCCATCTCGCAAACAAAGCCGGGAATGTCTCCCGCTTGGGTCAGAGAATACCCCAAGGATTCAAAGGCCTTTGTCAGATAGGCGTTGGTCTTCCATTCCCGATAGCCCGTTTCGGGGTTTTTCCAAAAATAATCCAGTGCCGAAAGAATTCTCTCCCGATGCTTTTGTGTCAAACTGCGATATTTTCCCATTGATACCTCCAAAATTTTTATTTTTTCCAAAGGATCCATTCCACGTCAAAGGGCTTCTTGGCGCAAAGCCCAAGGCTGTATGACTCCCCGAAGGGAGCCCAATAGAATTCACTTTCCACGGCTCGCCAAAAAATGCCGCGCCCGTCCCCGACAGAAAGAAAGATCTCCTCCTCGGGCAAAACGTTCAAGCGGGAAAAGCCCTCGGCGATCCCCGTACCCGTCATTTTCACATAGCTCTCTTTGGCTGTCCAAAGAATGAAAAAGCGAGGGCAGGGATCCTTTTCCGCAAAGCGGCACTCCTCGGGAGAAAACCAGCGCTTTGCGATCCGAATGAGCCGAGCGGCGCCGTCCTTGCCGCCTTCCGACTCGCAGTGGGTATGAAATTGCAGATCCGCTCCCACGGGAAAATCCGCCAAGGCGCAGATCCAAAAATCCCCGCTGTGGCTGACCGAGCAAAAGATTTCGGGATGATGAACAAAATACGGCTTTCCCCGTTCGCTTCGCCCCACTTTCGGCGCTCTCCCGTCAAAGGGGTCCTTCAAGGCAAAGTGCTTACCGTAATGAAGGGCGGCGCGGCAAAGCTTTTCCTCGCTTGCCCCCTCGGAGGCGGCGGGAAGCACGTACAAAAAGAGCTTCTTTTTTTCTTCTTTTTTCATATGCCCACCTCCGTGACAACAAGCCTTCCCGCAAAAGGACGGGACCTTTGGTTCCGAAAGGCCTTCTTTCGGATAAGTGTAGCACAGTTTTTCTCCTTTTGCAAGAAAAAGCCTTTACAAAATTCCTTTTCTTCTTGTATAATAGAGAGGATCGCAGTACTTTGCGGTAAAAAAGTATAAAGAGGAAGCAAGCATGAAAAAAATCATTTCTCATTTTTTGATCCTTGCCTTGGTGCTCAGTCTTTTTTGCGGCTGTCAGAGCGGCAATCCCCCCACGAAAACAGAGGGGAATCCCCTCTCTTCCCAAGACAGCGCCGAGACCGAAGGAAAAACCGAGGAAAAGACCGAAGAGAGCCAAACGAATCCCGCCTCCGTTTTGGACGGAAAAAAAGTCATTTTCGTGGGAAATTCCTATACCTATTACGGTAACTGCGTCATCACCAAGGACGTTTCCGTCAAGAAGCAATCTCAGAGACAGAATGACAAGGGCTATTTTTATCAGATCTGCAAGGCAAACGGAGCAAACGTCAACGTGACCAACTGGACCTTTGCAAGTCACGGCCTTTCCGATCTGTTCCAAAGCTGTGCCGCCGGTAAAAGCTGTAACGGCGCGGATCACAAAAGCGATCTGACGGATCCCGTTTACGATTACGTATTTCTGCAGGAAAGGTCGGGGGAGGATTTCACCTCGCAGTTTGTTGTGGAGAACGTGGAAAGAGCGGCAGAATTTTTCCGCGGGGCCAACCCCAACGTAAAGATCTTCTTTTTAGCCCAAAGCCGACTCTATGAGTGGCAGGTGGGCTGGATGAAGGCGCTCAAGGAAATTTCCGAAAAGGGCGTTACCGTTTTGGAATGGGGTGCGCTGGTGGAGGACGTCATTGACGGAAAGGTGCAGGTTCCCGGCAGTACCACCGCCTATAACCGCAACAGCTTCGTGATCAAGCAGAGTAAGGATGACGGCTACCACCCCAATATGCTCTCGGGCTATATCACCGCGCAAATGGCCTATTGCGCCATCACGGGAGAAAGCGCCGTGGGGCAGGACTACGCCTTCTGCACCAACGCCTCCCTGCAATCGGCCTTCAATATCACAAATTATATAAGCAAATACTATAAATATCAAAACGCCGTCACCAATATGAAAGAGATCTTCCAATCCCCCGCCGATATGAAGGGACTGCAGGAATTGATGGATCAATACCTTGCCTCCGAGGCATACAAAAGCTACTGATTCTCCCCGACCGCACGTTTCAAGGCCGAGACCGCCGAGTCTCGGCCTTTTTTGCCCAAAAAAAGAGCAAGACCCCCGATTGGGAGATCCTGCTCTCTTTTTGCTTTGGAATGCTTACTTGTTGATCTCAGCCTTCAAAGCGGCGCCTGCCTTGAATGCGGGAACCTTGCAAGCGGCAATGTCAATGGCCTTTCCGGTTCTGGGGTCCTTGCCCTGACGAGCGGCACGCTCGCGAGCCTCAAAGGTACCGAAACCGATCCACTGAACCTTATCTCCTTTTGCCATGGCTTCCGTAACGGCATCCACAGCGGCTTGCAAAACGTTGGCAGCATCCTTCTTGGATACGCCGGCAGCGGCGGCTACGGCAGAAATCAATTCTGTCTTATTCATCGCGATCATCCTCCGTTTTCAAATTCAAAACCGTTTCCGATTTTGTTATATTATACCATCATTTTCCGTGAGATGCAACTGTTTTTTGCTTTTTTGCCTTGCTTTTCCGTTATTTTTGCAAAAAAATGAGGGTCAAGCGCGCATTTCGCAAAAAAGAGAGAGCGGAATATACTGAGAAGGGAAATTCAAAACAAACGGAGGTCTTACGATGAATCCGATTTTTCTCACGGTCTTGGGCATCGCCATACCCTTTTTGGGAACAACGCTGGGTGCCCTATCGGTGTTTTTTATGAATCTGAACCGAAAACGGCTTCTTCTGACGCAAAAGCTTCTTTCCGGCTTTGCCGCGGGGGTGATGCTGGCCGCTTCGGTCTGGTCCCTTCTCCTTCCCGCCTTGGAGGCCGAAAACGGCCTCGGATCGGCCTTTTTCGGCTTTTTGTGCGGCGTTTCTTTTTTTCTCCTGTGCGACGTTTTTCTCGAAAAGCTACGGCGGCAAGAAAAAACGAAAGGGAAAAAATCTCTTTTCGTCTTTGCGGTGACCCTGCACAATCTGCCCGAGGGGCTGGCGGTTGGGGTGCTGTTTGCCTCGGCGCGGGACAGCGCCTCTGAGGAAGCTTACGCTGCCGCAGGAATTGCGGCCTTGGGCATTGCCATTCAAAATCTGCCCGAGGGCGCCATCCTTTCTCTCCCCTTAGCGGCCTTGGGAAAGAAAAAGGGCGCCGCCTTCGGCCACGGCGTTCTTTCGGGAGTGGTGGAGCCCATGGCCGCCTTGGCCGCACTGTGGGCGACTGCGTGGGTTCGCCCGCTTCTCCCCTTTGTGCTCTCCTTTGCCGCGGGCGCAATGGTCTACGTCAGCTGTGATGAATTGATCCCCGAGGCTACAGTGGGAGAGGGGCGTCGCCTCGGACACTTCATGCTGGCGCTGGGCTTTGCCGTCATGATGCTGTTGGACGTGCTTTTGGGCTGATTCTTTTTTCGGAACCCAAAGGAGGCGATTCCATATACTGTCATTGAGCGATCCGCTCTTCCCGCCTCGGCGGGAATCACCAAATGATAAGGGGAAACGTTATCGTGAACGATCAATATAGAAATCAAAGCCTTTGGCAGAGAAGATGCACCTGTCAAAACGACTCTTGGCGCACTCCCTCCTGCCCGAGAACGGACGGCTCCCGCAGCTGTGGATGCGGCGCGGACTCCGATTCCTTCTCAAGCGGCTGCTCCTGTCGGAGCGCCTTCTCCCGCATTCGCAGTACCGAATGCTCCTCCTATCCTCAAAGTCCCTTGCCCGTTTCGGGCTGTGGCTGCGGGAGCACCGCCCCTGCGGAGGCGGCCCCCAAATGCACCAACCGATCGGCCCTCCCCTCGTGCGGCTGTCAAAATGCCCCTACCCCCGTCACGGACTGCTCCTGCCAAAAAGTCCCCGCTCCTCGGGGATGCTGTGAGGATGCCGTGGCGCTGACCGAGGAAAACGCCCTTTTCGGAAAAAGCCTTGCCATGGTCTATTCACCTCATCAATGCTTCCGCGAGCTTTACGATCCCAAAAAGGGGCTTTGCAGCGGCACCGTCTTCAGTGAATTGCATAAGCCCTTTCACGGAGGTAATTGCCGATGATGGAGCGCTCCGCATTGTTAAAGGAAATACAAGCCGAGGATTTTGCCGTGTACGAGGCCGCTCTGTACCTGAACGGCCACCCCGCCTGCGCCGATGCCTTGGCCTATTATCGCTGTCACCGTGACCGAGCCGCGGAATTGAAAAGCCAATATGAAGAGCACTACGGCCCGCTGACCTTATACGGCAATCGGGATTGCAGCTGCTGGAATTGGGTCAAATCACCTTGGCCTTGGGAAAAGGAGGCAAACTGAGTTATGTGGATTTATGACAGAAAGCTTCAATATCCGGTTAAGATCAAAAACCCCAACGCCCGCTACGCCAAGATCATCATCAGCCAGCTGGGCGGTGCCGACGGAGAATTGGCCGCCGCCATGCGCTATCTTCACCAGCGCTATACCGCAGGCCACCGCGAAATCATCGGCATCTTGAACGATGTGGGTACGGAGGAATTGGCCCATTTGGAAATGATCGGCGCCATTTTGTATCAATTAACCAAGGGGCTCAGCGCCGAGGAAATAAAAAACGCGGGAATGGATGCCTATTTTGTGGATCACACCGCAGGCATTTATCCCGTCTCTGCCGCGGGGATCCCTTGCGATATGAAATATATCGGTGTCAAGGGAGATCTGATCGCCGATCTGAACGAGGATCTGGCGGCCGAGCAAAAGGCAAGAGTCACCTACGACAACATTTTGCGTTTGGTGGACGATCCCGACGTAAAGGATCCCATTCGTTATCTGCGAGCCCGAGAATTGGTGCATTATCAGCGCTTCGGCGACGCCCTGCGCATTGCCCAGGACAGAATGGACGAGAAAAATTTCTACGCCTTCAACCCCGAATTTGACAAGGGCTGCGGGTGTTAAACGGGACGTCGAAGGCGCCGTCCCCTACGCGGCGGGTGCAAACCCACGCCCTACGAAAAAAGAGCCCCTTGGGGTGCCTACCATAAAGCAGGAAAACGCATCATCTACATTGGTGGTGCGTTTTTGCTTTTCAACCCACAGTTGAAAAATCTCGTTTAAGCAGTTATTGTCAAAAAAGATCGTCGTGATATAATAAAAACACAGGGCAGGCGCCGCCTTGAATTTCGGAGGTGAATTTATGAATATTGGAAACAAAATTAAAGAATTGAGAAAACAGCGTGGTATTACTCAAGAGCAGCTCGCAGATAGCATAGGTGTTTCCTTTCAAGCCGTTAGCAAATGGGAAAATAATATAGCTTTGCCTGATATCACGCTTGCTCCTGCTTTGGCAAGTTATTTCGGTGTATCTATGGACATTCTTTTTGATTTCAATTTGCAGAAAATTGAAGATAAAGCATTTGCTATCGCGAAAGAAAGCTGGAAATATCGTAGTTCCGATTGGGAGAAAGCACGAAACATTATTGATGAAGGGCTGAAGACATATCCTGATAATGTTATTCTTTTGATTAACAGACTTTATGTTATGAACAGCGAGGAAACTCCCGACGAGGTTATCGCTATCGCGTTGAAAATTATTGATCTTTCCAAAGACGAAGCAATAAAATATGATGCCTGTCAATTCTTGGCGTATGCGTACAAAGCGAAAGGAGATTTTGAAAGTGCGCGAAAGGCAATCGATATTATTCCCGATATTCGTTTCTCGAATCAAAGATTGAAAGCGTCCATATTGGAAGGAAAAGAGAAATGGGATGCGGCATGTCAAGAGTTTAATGAAGCTCTATATGCTTTCATGTTTATCACTTACAGGATGGCAGAATGTTGCGATGACAGAGGCGAATATAACGAAGCA
>JAFWBD010000061.1 GCA_017507325.1 Clostridia bacterium
ACCCTCATTGTATCACAATGAGGGTGTTTTCATGGTGGAGACGAGGGGAATCGAACCCCTGTCCGAAATTTGATTCACAGAACCTTCTCCGGGTGCAGTCGATGGTTTGAATTCCCTATTTCCGCCGCTCACCGACAGGCTGCGGAAACGGTAGCTTCATTGATGCGTGACAGGGCTCAAAGCTTTGCCCCGTTCACGTTCACCGCTAAAGTGACACCCAAGCCGAGTTCGCGGTCCTCCTCGGGTGGATGGCCGCCTAATTAGGCAGCGAGAGCTACTCTATTGTTAGCGTTTATTTTTAAATTTGCAGTTTTGAAGAGTGTCTGCGACTCTACCCGCTTATTCTGCTTCAGAAACCCCGTCGAAACCTTTACGTCCCCATATATCAATGCGCCGTATGGTGGCAGTCGCACCCTTCGTGGGTGCAATGCTCCTCAGACTCTTCTTTTTCCTCGGTCGAAGGAAAATCGAAAACAAAGAGCGTATCGCTGATACGATCAAAGCCAAGGGAGGCGGCAATTTGGGCATCCTCGCGGTTTTGGATGGGATACACCACCGAGGAGAACTCCAAGCAGTACATAAATTGTACCACATCTGAAAAGAGATTTGCAAGTACCTGAGTGGAAATTTTTTGGTCGATGGCCGTAAGCGAGAGCACGTAGATCGCATCACCCACAGGCTTGAGCTGACAAAGACCCAATTTTTCCCCTTCGGAAAAAAACTTAAATCCAATCGCACCCTCCTCAAAGGGCACACCTGCGGCCCGACAGTATAAAATATGCTCGGCCTGCGATTCAAAGGGAGCGAGATCCATCTTCCTTCACCATGGCCAAAAGGGAGGCCAATTCCTTTCCGTCCAATTCTGCCCAAGCGCCTGAGCGAAGCATTCCCAGCTGTATTTTTCCTTCTGCGATGCGCTTTAAGCGCGTGACCTCCAGGCCGACCTGCTCACACATTTTTCGGATCTGACGGTTTCGCCCCTCGCTCAGAATGAAACGGAGCTTGGTGGGGATCGCAGGATCGGGGCAAGAAACGCGGCAGGGGCGGATGGTGTAGCCGTCGATCTCCATACTTTGATTCAGTTTTTTCATTTGATCGTCGCTCGGGGGGATCCGAACCTTGACCACGTAGACCTTTTCCACTCCGCTTTTGGGATGCATCAGCGCATTGGCCAAGGCTCCGTCGTTGGTCATCAAAAGGAGCCCCTCGGAATCCAGATCCAAGCGACCGATGGGATACACTCGCTCCGGGATATTCTTCACCAGATCCGCAACGCATTTTCTCCCCTTTTCATCGGACATTGTGGAAACGTATCCTCTGGGCTTATTCAGCTTGATATACACCTTTTTGGCGGCGGGAAGCACAGTCTTCCCCCGATAGGTGACAAAGTCCTTGCCGGGCTTGATTTTTTGACCGATGACGGCGGGATGTCCGTTGACCTTCACCGCTCCCTCGGCAATTTCCGCTTCCGCACGGCGGCGGCTCATAACGCCGCAATCGGCAAGATATTTTTGAATTCTGATTTCTTCCATACTATTTCAACCACTTTTCAATCATTCTGATAATTCGTTGCCAAAGGGAGATTTTTTCCGTCCGATATGGCACCGGTTTCGTTGTTTTTAATTCCAGCCGTGCCGCTTCGATCCCATTGACCAGAACCACCGCCTCTCCGACCCGAACGCCTTCGGCCACCGAGGCATACAGAAAGCGGGGCATTTCAAAGACCATTTCCGTTCGATCGGTGCTTTTCAGCATCAGATTCAAGCCCTCGGAATTGGTAACGGTTACTTCTTTTTCTTCGCCGCCCACCACGGGCAAATTCTTTAAAATTCCGCCCGCCTCCACAAAAAAACGAGATTCGTAAAGCCCGAAGCCATACTCAAAAAAGGCAACGTGATCCCGCCAATCGTTGGGATCATTGAGTGTGACGCAAACCAAAAGCTTTCCGTTTTCTCTGCAGCAGAAGCCAGACAGCGCCCCGCGGTCTTGGTATAGCCCGTTTTTCCCGCGACGCAGGAGGAAAGGCTTCGAAGCAGCTTATTGTGATTGGACAGATAACGACTCTTCCCATCAAGAGAAGATACGGTTTTGGTCAAGGTTCCCGAAATTTCCCGAAAGGCAGGCAGTGCCAATGCGGCACGCATCAAGACCGCAACGTCTCGAGCGGTGGAATAATGCATTTCGTGCTGAAGCCCGTGAGGGTTGACAAAATGGGTTTGATCCATCCCCAATTCGGCAGCCTTGCGGTTCATTTTTTCCGCAAATTCCTCCACGCTTTCCGAGAGATGCAGGGCAATGGCCAAGGCCGCATCGTTTGCGCTTTCCAACATCAAGCCATACACCAGATCGGAAAGGAGAAATCTTTCTCCCTCGATCAGATAGATGGAGGACCCCTCTGCCCCCACTGCCTCACGGGGAACAAAAACCACAGAGGACAAGTCACCCTCCTCCAAGGCCAAAAGACAGGTCATCACCTTGGTAACGCTGGCAATGGGCAGCCTCTTTCGGGCGTTGGATTCCAAAAGGATCTCCCCCGTATTGCCATCCATCAGAAGATGGCTTTCGGCAGAAGAGGAGGACATCGCATCCTCTGCAGGCATTTGAAGCGGAGCGGAGGCCTTACCAGACACCGCAAGCAGAGAAACGAGCACAAGGAAAAAGGAAAGCATACGCAAGAGAGTTTTTTTCATGGTTTTCTCCCGAATTACTTAATGGTAACATTATATGGAGAAAAGGAAAAAAACATTCTCTTCCTCATCATTTCACTCTTTACAGTGATTCTTTTCCGGATTCCTCGGAGACGGCCACGGAAGCCTCCGCCGCATCGGCGGGGGTCTCTGCAGTCCCCTTGGATTCCTTTTTGGAATCCTTTTTAAGATAGGATTTGATCTTTTCGATGATGGCGGGTGATTTATCCACCAGGTCTGAAATGGTATTCACCAAGGCGCTGTCGGAGGAAACGTTGGTACCGTTGATATTCATCAACCGTACCTCCCCCTTGGAAACGATCAAAAACGTTAAGGGAGTTACCGACATTCCCGCACCGTTTCCGCCTCCGAAATGGGGCACGTCACGGCGGGCAGGGGTTTTACTGTCAAAATCCACACCGCCCGAGGTGAAGCCGCAGCTGACCTTAGAAATGGGGATAATGGTCACCCCGTCGGGCAATGAAATGGGAGTGCCGACCACAGCGTCGGCATCCAATACTTTTTTGATATTCTCCAAGGATGCATCAATGACTTGTTTCAACGGAATCTCGTACATAATCTTCTTCCTTTCCTTCAAAGAATCGATAATATGCGCGGAACAGCACCGCGATCAGAAAAATCGGTTTGACCGAAAGATCTAAGTGAATGGAAAAGCTGCTTTTTTCGGAGGTAAAATCCGGAGCGATGGAAAGATTTTCATTGTTACAACGAAAATCGGAAAACCTTTGAAGCAAGGCACAAAGGTAATTCGCCGCCTGAACGGCGGAGCCGGAAAGCAAAGCGGTTTTGGCGGCATCATCGCTTGCAATGCGAACGTGCAATTCCTTCAAGCGGATTTTCAAATGAGAAAGCTGCTCCTTGACCGCCAAGGAGATCACCCTGGCAATTCGCAGGAGAAACTCGGCAAAGCCGATGGGATCAAAGCTTCTTTTGGGCTTCTTCTCCCTTGGCGGCGGACTGCTTTTTGTTGTCGGAGACTTTTCGCGATCCTTTGTGAAGCGAGAAAACAGCTTCATTCCATCAAAGCGGAAGCAAAGGATCCGAAGGGTCACAGACGCCCGCTCTCCGTATCGAAAGATCAAGTGAACGTTAACCAGAAGACAAAGGGCAAGAAGCGCCAAAAGCGCCAAAAAAATATACAGAAGGATCATTCGACACCGTTCCCGTCATCAAGGGAATCAATACTGAGCTGAACGGAATTCTCCCCCGGGAGATCCTCCAGACTCTCAAGGCCGAAGCAACGGAGAAAATGCAGGGTGGTCTGATACAAGATAGGGCGACCGGGTGCATCCAATCGGCCGCATTCCTCGATCAATTCCCGCTGGATCAAAGTGGAGACAATACCCGTACAATCCACACCGCGAACCTGTTCGATGTAGGTTTTGGTCACGGGCTGCTTATAGGCCACAATGGCGAGAGCCTCCAGCGCCGCTTTGGAAATGGGCGCGATGCGCTTGATCTCCAAATACTTCTGAATGGGCTCGGCATACTCTTTTTTGGAGCAAAGCTGATAGGAATCGCTCAAACGGCACAATTCAAAGGAGGAATTGTTTTCGGCAAGGCGAGCCTCAAGCGCATCGATCACAAGAGAAACCTCGTACTTTGTAATATCAAAGATCTGCGCCAGTTTTTCCTGCGACACCGGATCTCCCGCGGCAAACAAAACCGCTTCCGTTCCGTTGACGAGATATTCCTTGTCATAGCTGACGTATTTCAACGAAAATTCCATATTACGCCCCCTTCTTTTCCATATTCAAGCGGATGATATAATCATCCTCGTTCCGTTCAAAGCAGATCCTTCCGCTGTGAACCAATTCCAGGATGGCAAGAAACGTGGCAACGCGGTCACTGCGATCTCCCTGCTCCCGAATCATGGAGCGGAAGGAAACGCTGTTGCCCAAGGGAAACGCCCGTACCAAGCGCCTTAAAACGAAAACCACCTTGGATTCCACGGGAGTTACCTTAGCGGAGAAAATACTGCGCACGTCCTCCTTTTTTTTGCGTTCCTTTTCTTCCCGAAGAGCGGTTCTGAGCTGAGAGAAGGCCTCCCACAAAAGCAGCGGAGAGGTGGGCAGCACCTCCAATTTCACAACAGGCTCCCGCGGCTTTGCGCCGTAGCGGTGATAATAGATCCCTTCCCTCCCCGCCAGATAATTGGCGGCACGCTTCACCTCGGAATACTCGATCAAGGAACGGACCAATTCCTCGCGGGGGTCCTCCTCTTCCTCCTGCGGAAGAAGCATTTTGGATTTGATATACAAAAGCTCGCAAGCCATTACGATAAATTCGCTGGAAAGCTCCGCATTGTACTGCTGACAAAGCTCCATATACTCCAGATACTGATCCAGAATATCGGCAATGGGAATGTCGTAAATATTGATTTTTTGCTTGGTAATCAAGGCCAGAAGCAGGTCCAAGGGACCGTCAAACATATCCAGCTTGAAATTCAACTGTTCGTTTGCCATCAGAGAATGATCCCTCCCGCAAGCTTCATAAACAGCTCGTAGAAAAGGTCAACCGCAAAGCCGATGGGGACGGAAAGAACTCCCGCCCAAAGAAGAAACAGCAGGACAAAGTGAAAATACCGCTCATAGGGGGCAATTTTATACAGAACGTGATAAGGCAAAAAGGCATAGAGGATCTTGGATCCATCCAAGGGCGGAATGGGAACGAGATTAAAAACGCCAAGTCCCAGATTGATCTGCACCATCATATTCGTCATCAAAACGAGAACGGCAAAGGGCGTCACGCGGGAAGAGGACAGCCACCCCATTGTGCTCCCCAAACGGAACAAAAGAAAATACACAAAAGTGAAAACAAAAGCAAGGAGGAAATTGGAGAGAGGGCCTGCCAAGGCCGTAATGGCCATATCCCTCTTTGGATTTTTAAAATAACGGGAATCCACGGAAACGGGCTTGGCCCAACCCACGTGGAAAAACATCAGTGCCAAAAAGCCAAAGGGATCAATGTGGCGCAAAGGATTCAAGGAGAGTCTTCCCATCGCTTTTGCGGTAGGATCGCCCAATCGATAGGCGGCATAGCCGTGACACAATTCGTGCACCGAAAGGGAAATCAAAATGACGGGAAGCGTCATCAAAAAATCCAAGAGCCATGCGGTAAAGCGCTCCATATAATCCTCCTGTTACAGTTTTTCTCTTCGCAAAATCTCAAAGGCGCACACGGCGCAGGCGGCAGAGGCGGTCAAGGAAGAAGAAAAGGGTCTTCCGTAGGGGATCCGCACTCGTTCATCGGCAAACTTCAAAAAATCCTTGGAAATGCCCCTTTTTTCTCCCCCGACGATCAAAAGAAGTGGCTTTTTCAGTTCGGCGTGATACAAATCCACCGAATCCTGCTCGGTTGCACACACAATGCGATAGCCCTTTTCATGGGCCAAGCGGCAGAGCTCCTCTGCGCTTTCATAGGCAGCGCAAGGAAGAGCCTCGCAGGTACCCGCAGAAGCGCGGATGGTGACCCCTGCCGCTGAAAGCCAATTTCGCGGGGTCAACAGCATTCCCCCGGCACCTGCCGCATAAAAGGAGCGAACGGCACAGCCGAAATTGAAGGGATCCTCGATGCCGCAGATCAGAAAAACAAAGCCGTTTCCCCGATCCAAAACCTCCTCGGGGGTACACATAACCCGAGGTCCCACCTCGGCAATCACACCCCCGTGGGTATGCCCCGTGGTGACCTTTTCAAAAAAAGCCTCGTCACTGAGCCGAACGGGAATTTTGTTCTTTTTGGCAAGAGAAAGGATGCGGAGAATATTCTTCTCTTCTTTCTTTGCCGAGGGCAACAAATAGATCCCATAGATGGGACGGGACTTGTTCCGAATGACGGACAGAATGGAGAGAGCGCCCTCCGCAAAATGGGATTCGCCCTGCTTTTCCAGATCCTTTCTCATTCGTTCTCCCAGTTATGCCAATAGTTTTGAACGTCCTCATTGTCATCCAAGGCATCGATCAGCTTTTGCATTTTGATGACAGCTTCTTCATCGGAAAGATTGACAAAGGTAGAGGGGATCTTAGCCTCCTCGGTGGAAAGCACACGGTATCCTGCCGACTCCAGAGCATCCTTAACGTTGTAAAGCTCTGCGGGAGGAGTCAACACCTCAAAGGTATCCTCCTCCAAGCCGATATCGTCGGCGCCTGCCTCCAGAGCGGCCTCCATTACGGCATCCTCATCGACACCCTCGGCATCCAGAATGATGATGCCCGTATCGGTAAAGAGGTAAGAAACACAGCCCGTGGTTCCCAAATTACCGCCGAATTTATCAAAATAGTGGCGAAGATCCGCACTGGTACGGTTGCGGTTATCGGTGGTGCATTCCACGATAAAGGCGATGCCGCAGGGGCCGTAGCCTTCGTAAAAGATCGATTCGTAATTTTCGGAATCGGAGGAGGCCGCCTTCTTGATGACACGGTCAATGTTATCGTTGGGAACGTTCAGACTCTTGGCCTTGGCGATCAAATCCCTGAGCTTGGAATTGGAGGCGGGGTCGGCACCGCCTGCCTTCACCGCCATGGCAATTTCCTTTCCGATCTTGGTGAAGACCTTGGCACGCTGTGCATCGGTCTTTTCCTTTTTATGCTTAATATTATTCCATTTCGAATGTCCTGACATGTTATTTCCTCCAAATCAATGATGGTGAGTTAAATTTTTTCGGGAGTACGAAGCCCGATCAAGTGAAGAGACGTGCCCAATACGTTTTTCACGGCACGGCAAAGAGACAAGCGAAGAGCCTTTTCCTCGCCCTCGGCACTGCGAATGGGGCAAGCGTTATAAAAGCGGTTAAAGCTTTGGCAAAGATCCAAGCTAAAACGGGTGATGATGGAAGGCTCGTACTCGTTCAAGGAGCGAACCACGCGATCCGGAAACAGAGCCAAGGTGGAAATCAGCTGCTTTTCTTCCTCGCAGAGAGCGGCTTTTTCGGGGCAGGGGATCTGTTCGGATTTATTGAGAATGCTGCAAGCGCGCGCATAAGTATACTGTGCATAGGGACCCGTGTTTCCTTCGAAATTCAAAGCCTCTGCCCAATTGAAATTCACGTCCTTGATGCGGTTGGCCAAAAGGCTGTTAAAGATCACCGCACCGATGCCCACGTCCTTTGCCACCTCATCCTTATTCTCAAGATTGGGATTCTTTTCTTCAATGATGGCACCGGCCTTCTCCACCGCCTCACGGAAGAGATCGTCCAAAAGAACCACGTTGCCCGTTCTGGAAGCAATCTTTTCTCCGTTGATGCTGAAGGTACCGTAAGGAACGTGCACCAGCTGATCGGCCCAATCACGCCCCATTAGTTCCACAACCTTGAACCATTGAGCAAAGTGAAGGCTCTGACCTGCACTGGTAACGTACACGCATTTATCGAAGGCATACTCCTTCTTACGCCAAAGAGCGGCGGCGATATCACGGGTGGGGTAAAGAGACGAGCCGTCTCTCTTCAAAATGAGACAAGGGGGCATATGATAGGCTTCCAGATCCACAAGGCTGGCGCCGTCATCCAATTTCAAAAGGTTCTTTTCCTTTAATTCCTCCACAACGGCAGGCATCTTATCGCTGTAAAAGCTCTCGCCGTTAAAGCTGTCGAAGCTGACTCCCAAAAGCTCATAGGTCTTCATATATTCCCGAAGACTGATTTCCTTAAAGAGCTTCCAAAGACGGATGTTTTCGGGGTCGCCGCTTTCAAGAAGAGAAAATTCGTGTCTTGCCTGATCATTGAGAGAAGGATCCTTTTCCGCCTCGGTTCCGAAGAGAACGTAAAGACGGTTCAACTCCTCGATCCCCTCCTTGCGCACCGCCTCTTCACTTCCCCATTTCTTAAAGGAGATCACCAATTTTCCGTACTGGGTTCCCCAGTCACCCAGGTAGTTGATCCCCACCGTATCAAAGCCACAGAAGCGGTGGATCAATTTGATGGAGTTTCCGATGATGGTGGTGCCGAGATGGCCGATGTGGAAGCGCTTGGCAATGTTGGGGGAAGAATAGTCGATCACCATGGTCTTTCCCTTGCCCAAATCGCTGCTTCCGTAGTTTTCCCCTGCCTCCAGCATTTCACGGAGCAGAAGGACGCGGAAGGAATCCGAAACGAAGAAATTCAAATAACCTCCCGCATTCACCACGGATGCGATCCCATCGGGAAGCTCTTCGGAAAACAGCTTCTTCAATTCCTCGGCAATGGCCATAGGGCTTTTGCGAAGGATTTTGGAAAGCTTAAAGCACGCCAAGGCAAGATCGCCCATCGCGGGATCGGGGGGCGTATCGAAGCAATCCGGGATGGAGGCGGCGGAAAGCGCAGGATTGGCAAAATAAGCTTCCAGCTTTGCCGCTATTTGTTGTTTCAATCTGTTCATTCGTATCACACCTTTATTGAATCGTTATCTGAAAGAGTCCGAAAGCATCGGACTCAGCGAAAAAGACGCAAAGGTCCGAAAATAATCATTCGTGAACATAATTCATATTATTGTATCATTTTTATTTGGAAAAATCAACACATTTCAAAAAAACTTTCGTCACACCAAATCATAACCACCCGTCAAACGGGTGGTTTGCACAAGGGCTAAAAGCCCATGAGACTGACCCGCGTCTAAAGGCGCGGGCTTTCTCTTTGTTCAAGCCTTAGAGTCTTTGCCGCTTTGGCCACCCCTAAAGGGGTTTATTTGGCAAAGGGATCCTCGTATTCTTTTACACTTAACTTATCTAAGGCTATATCCGCTTTCTCTTGGTCTTGGATATATTTCTTTATCGTTGCTTCGTTTAAACCGACTGTTGTTACATAATATCCTTCTGCCCAAAAGTGCCGGTTGCCAAACTTGTACTTTAAATTCGCGTGCCGGTCAAACATCATTAACGCA
>JAFWBD010000007.1 GCA_017507325.1 Clostridia bacterium
CGGTGCTGGACGTGGACGGCATTCTCATTCAGGTGTCCAGCGCCAGCCGTAACGAGAAGGACATCGGATTTTTCCGTGGCTTCGGCATCGATCCGGAGCTGTGCCAGCTGGTATCGGTCAAGGCCTGTACCTCCTTCCGCGCGGCGTATGGCCCCATTGCGGCAGAGATCTGCAACACCGCTACGCCCGGTGCCGCCGGCACGGTGCTGACCGCGCTGCCCTACAAGCACCGTCCGGTGCCGCTGTATCCCTTTGAGGAGATCAGCGTGGCGGATATCCGAGAAGCTGTTTGCTACAGATGAAAAAGAGGAGTCGCGTTTGAAATGGCAAAAGAGCTGCGTCACGTTTCGTGACGCAGCTCTTTTTTTACTCATTTATAATTGTCAAATGAGGGTTTATGCGCCCGCAGGGCGCAGCTCTGTTCGCCTTCGGCGAATGATGACACTACGCTTGTGATGCGCGGCATGCGCCGCATGATGCTTGCGCTCGTTTCGAGCGCAAATGAAGGCTACGGAAGGCGAACAGAACATCATTTGAACGCCAAATTGGTGTTTATCGAACCCTCTCACCCGTCTTCGACGGGAGCTCCCCCGGAGGGGGAGCCTAATGATAGCCTCCCCCTCCGGGGGAGGTGGCACGCGTATGCGTGACGGAGAGGGTCACCGATCAATCAAAATTTGAAGGTCAAATTGGGGTTCATGGGGTTTAATAGCATCGTAGTACGCTGTAACAACTAAAACTTGATGATTGTATCTGCGTATCTGCGCGTCATCTTGAGCGGAGTCCGCCCGAGATCCTGCCATCGCTACGCTCGGCACTGCTACGCAGTTCGACTTCGCGCGCTTGCGCGCCGCTCCGCTCAGGATGACACGGGCGGACGAAGTCGAAACCCGCAGGGCGCCCGCTTAGCGGGCGGATCTCGCGCATGGTCTGAATATAAACTTTTAGATGTTACAATGTACTACGAAATAAGGTTTGGAGAAAATTTCGCGGAGATGAAAATAAAGATCCAGCGGCAATGAAAAAAGAGATCGTGCGTTTTCCGTATCAGGGAAAAGCATACAGTCTCTTTTTCTTTTATATTCCGAAAGTTTTTTGGAGGTTTGGAACCCTTTTTTCAAAAAGGGTTCCAAGACCCCCGGGGTGCGGGGCGGGGCCCTGCAAACAAAAAAAGACGTCGTAAAAAAAATTGCTCGGCTTCCTTGAGGAAGCCGAGCAACGGTGCTTTGTAGGTTACGCAGAAGCGTCACTCCTCGAAGTGGAGGAGGGTATCCAAGGTGACAAGCTTGGAAACGTAGGTCTTGTAGTCTGCGTGGATGGTGCAATCAGCCATAAAGTCCTTGGAGGTGTGCTCGAACTGCTTTCTGGCGTTGTAGAACATAGCGGTATTGGCATCGGTCATAGCCTTCTTTACGTCCTCAACGGTACCGGCGGAAAGACTGGCGTAAAGGGGATCCAGATAGGCCTTCCAAGCAGCCATCAGCTTCACCCACTTTTCGTTTGTATCCTTGTTCCAGTCATAGCGGAAGCCGAGGAAGGGATTCATAAAGGAGTTCAGGTTCTTCTGCTTTGCTTCTGCCACGTAGTTCTCATCCATGGTATCGGGCACACTGCCGATGAGGGCGTTGCCGGACTTGAAGAAGTCCATAGAGTAAGAATCGTCGATGATGGTAACCACACCGTCCTTGTCGGCGCGGCGGATGTAGTTCACGTCCTCCACACCGAAGGCGAACATGTCGCGCAGGGTGGAATCGGTGGTCATCAGCTGGAGGATCTCCATGGCTCTTTCGGGCTCGGTGCAGCGCTTGCTGATGGCAAACAGACCGTTTTCCAGAGCGGCGGTGGTGTTGAAGTCAGCGCCCTTGTACAGAACGGTGCTGTAGCCCTTTGCCTGCCACTCGGCTCTCTGAGCAGGAGTCAATTCCTGAATGGAGAGGAAGAAATTCTCGTTGGTGGTGGAAAGATAGCCCTTGGTGTTGTAATCTCTCTTCAGATTGAAGTAATCGAGGAGGGGCACCGAGGTCTGGGGGTTGATGGACATACTGGTAGCGGCCAAGGGATTGAACTTGGCGCCGCGGAGGTTATCGGTGTAAACGCAAAGAGCGCGACCGCTATCGATCTCGTCATAGAAAACCACGCCCTCGGGATCGAAATCACCGAAAATGGGGGTAACGTTCGGCTCGCCTGCCTTCACCTGCTCAAAGGCGGCGCTCAGATCGGTGATGGAGCGAATGGCATTCAGATCGACCTGATACTTGTTGGCCAGAGCGGTGTTGATGATCATATAGGTCTCGTTGGTGGAGATACCGTGGTTGTTGGGCACACCGAAAATACCGGTGCCGACGGTAGCGGCAGTAATGAAGGAGGGATATACGTAGTCCTGAATGCTCTTATAACGACCGTTCAGGTAGCTCTTGATGTCAGCGAGCTTGTCATTGTCAACGAAGTCGTAGTACATATCCTTGTCCATGATGTACAGAATATCCATCTGTACTTCCTTGACAACGGCCTTATCCTTACCCTGTGCGATCAGCGCAGCCTCTTCCTTTGCCTTCTTCTCAGCCTCTTCGGCCTCCTTCTTGGCTTTCATACGCTGTTCCTGCTCGTACTTGGTTCTTTCCTCGGGAGTCAAAGTGGCCTTGTAGGCAGCTTCACTCTTCTTTCTTGCCTTTTCCTCTTCGGCAGCCTTCTTGGCTTCCTCGTCCTGCAAGGCAAACTTGTCGTACATATCCTGGAGCTTAGCCTTGTACTCACTTTCTTTATAGAAGCGCAGATCGATCGCGGTCTTGTATTTTGCAACACAGTAATTGCTGATCTTTTCTTCTACTGCGGCCAAAGCCTCTTCGGTGGTTTTGTCGTCTGTGATGGCGTAAATGGTCAAAACAAGATTCTTTCTCTGCACGTCTTCCCCGATGTTGTCACCGGTTTCCTTGGGGGTGCTGCTACCGGAGCAAGAGGTCAAAAGGAGAGAAAGGAGCATGATGAGAGCCAACATAAGACTGGTCAGTCTCTTAGTCATAAAAAGGGTCCTCCTTGTATTTCTGCCGCATGGTACGGCCAATTAATTATATTGTACACGAAAAGTGCGAATATGTCAAGAGTCATCTGCCCCGTCAATATCCCTAAAATAACGGAACATTTTCTGTATTACTTGCCCAATGCCCTTTCGGGAATCTCCGCGGAATCAATCCAAATAATCCTTGAGCTTTTTGGCGCGGCTGGGATGGCGCAGCTTTCTCAGGGCCTTGGCCTCGATCTGACGGATTCTTTCACGGGTGATGTTGAATTCCTTGCCCACCTCCTCCAGGGTGCGGGTTCTTCCGTCGTCAAAGCCGAAGCGGAGCTTGAGCACCTGCATTTCACGGGGGGTGAGGGTGTGGAGCACCTCATCCAGATGCTCTCGCAGCATGGTGTAGCTGGCGGCCTCTGCAGGGGCGGGGGCGTCGTCATCGGGAATAAAGTCTCCCAGGTGGCTGTCCTCCTCCTCGCCGATGGGGGTTTCCAGCGAAACGGGCTCCTGGGCGATCTTCATGGTTTCACGAACCTTTTCCACGGGAATGTTCATCACCTCGGCGATCTCCTCGGCGCTGGCCTCGTGGCCCAATTCCTGCAGGAGCTGACGGGAGACTCGCAGAACCTTGTTGATGGTCTCCACCATATGCACGGGGATGCGGATGGTACGGGCCTGATCGGCAATGGCACGGGTGATGGCCTGACGGATCCACCAGGTAGCGTAGGTGGAGAACTTAAAGCCCTTGCTGTAATCGAATTTGTCTACCGCCTTCATCAGTCCGAGGTTGCCCTCCTGGATCAGATCCAGGAAAAACATACCTCTGCCCACGTATCGCTTGGCGATGCTCACCACCAGCCTCAGGTTGGCCTCCACCAGCTTCTGCTTGGCGGCCTCCCGCTCGGCCTCGTCGTCGCTCTCGATCATCACCTGCGCCAGAACGGTCTCCTCATCGCTGGAGAGCAGGGGGACCTTGCCGATCTCCTTTAAGTACATTCTGACGTGATCCTCCAAGGCGAGGCCCTCGCCCTGAAGCATGGCCTCCATATCCTGGGGGGTCTCCAGTGCCTCCACAACCTCCTCGGCCTTGAGCTCCTCCAGATCGGGCATCTCCATCAGGGAGGCAATGTCCACCCCGGCGGCCTCCAGCACGTCGTAGAGCTTTTCCAGCTGGTCGGAATCGTATTCCACGTCCTCCAAGGCCGACATAATCTCGGCGTTGGTCAGACTGCCCTTTTGCTTGCCCTTTTCAATGATGGAATCAAAGGCCTTTTTCAATCTCTGCTCGGGGGTCAGGGATTCGTCCTTCTTGTCCTTCTCCTTCTTTTCCTTTTTTTCGGCGGGCTTCCCCTTCTTTGCGGCGGGAGAACCCGCCTCCATCAGCATTTCTTCTGCGTCTTCGATCTTCTTTCTTGCCATATTAATCCTTCCTTGCTTTTTCCGCCTTCAATTTTTCCAGCCAAGCGGAGGAAAGCGGTTCATTTTTCAATTCGTCTTTTTTTTGCTCCTCACCCAAGCGCCGTAAAAGCTCGGTGAGAATATCGGTGGAATTGTTTCCCAATTCCTCCCGCTTTTTCTTCATCCCCTCCAATTCCCCCATTTCCTCGGGGGTGAAGCTTTCGTTGAGGGCGGGAAAGGAGAAGGGCTCCTCATCCCCGGTGAGAAAAAGCATTTTTTCCAGCACGCGGCGGCAAAATTCACAGCGGAAGGGGGCGCTCTCCAGCTGAGGCCGCATGGTCCGATCCGTGAGATATTCGCTTCTTAAAAGGAGGATCCCCAGAATGTGCTCCTCCTTGGCGGCACTGGAAAGGTATTTGGCCTTGTCGGGATTGATGCGATTGCCCAAGCCCTTGGCCTTACCGAGATCCTTTTCCAGGCGGAGGCGCTGCTCCTTTTTCACAGCCTTGCCGTCGGCACGGGTCACCTGCAAGCGGATGATCTCCGCGGGAATCCCCGTCACCTCGGAGATCTTGCCCACGTACAATTCCTTTTCCACGGAGCTTGCGCTTTGGGTCACCAGCTCCACGCACTCCCGAATGAAGGCGCTTTTCCCATCCATGGAATCAAGCTCGTGGCGGGAGAGGATCTCCCGAAAGAGATATTCAATGGCACCGGGGGCTTCTCTGCGGAATTTATCGAAGCCGCCCTTGCCGAAGCGGCGGATGAAATCATCGGGATCCTTGATGCTGTTTCCCTTCTCATCCTGCCCGGAAAGGGTCATGACCCGTACCTTAAGCCCCGCCTCCCGCAGAAGACGGATGGCCTTTTTCGTGGCGGCCACTCCTGCAGCGTCCGCATCGTAGCAAAGGAGGATCCGCTCGGTATAGCGAGAGAGCAAACGGCACTGATCCGCCGTCAGAGAGGTGCCCAGCGAGGCCACCGCTCCGGTAACGCCGTGGGCGTGGAGAGAAACCACGTCCATATTGCCCTCGCAGAGGATCAATTCCTTCTCGGGACAATTTTTGGCAAAATTCAAGGCAAACACCGTGCGGCTCTTTTTGAACACGGGGGTATCGTTGGTGTTGAAATATTTGCGGTCGCCCTCCTTTAAGGGGGCCACCTGCCTGCCGCTGAAGGCAACCACGTTGCCCGAAACGTCAAATACGGGGAACATGGCCCTGCCGCGGAAATAATCGAACAGCTTGCCGCTTTTACTGCTGACGCCCCCCAAAAAGGCTTCCTTGATCTCCTCGGGGCGGTAGCCCTTGGCTGTGAGGTGGCGGCAAAGCCCGTCCCAGGAATCGGTCGCATATCCCAAGCCGAAATGCTTGATGATGGGAAGGGAAAGGCCCCTGCCCGTCAGATAATCCAAACCGACCCTTCCCGCCTCGGTAAAAAGATTCTTGTGCCAGAAGCGGGCCGCCTCGGCGTTCATTTCGTAAAATCGTTTCTTGTTCACCCGATTTTCCAAGGGATCCGAGGAAACGGGCATGGAAAGCCCCGCACGGTTGGCCAGAAATTCAACGGCGGCCACGTAATCGAGGTTTTCCATCTGCCGCACGAAGGTGATCACGTCGCCCCCCGCGCCGCAGCCGTAGCAATAATAGTGGCTGGGGCTGGAATACAGGGTGAAGGAAGGGGTCTTCTCGTGATGAAAGGGGCAGCAGCAGACCAAATTGCTCCCCGCCCGCTTGAGAGGGGCATATTGGGCAACGATCTCCTCCAGAGGGTTGCGCAGTACAACCTCCTGAATAAAGCTTTCGGGAATTCTCAAGGGGGTCACCTCCTTCGGTTCGATTTGATATTACCTATATACGGAGCGGATCGCAAATTTACTTTTTTTTGATAAAAAAATTCGAAAAAAATCGAAAAGACGGCTCCGCCCTCGGTTTCTCCGAGGGCTAAAAAAAGTTTTCCACAGGAAAAAAAGAAAAATCTGTTGAAAAAAGGGCGCTCTTTTCGGGGTTTTTCCCATAATCCACAGCGTTTTCCACAGGGCTGGGGAAAAAGGGCTGTGAATAACTTTTTCAAAACGGGGCTGATTTCGGTACGGAAAACAGCCCGTTTTCGGGTGCGATGATGAGCCTCCCCTCCAGATAAGCCAAGGGCGAGGTCTTTTCGGGGAAAAAGCGGAGAGAATGGGCGCGCAGGGCCTGATGGGCAAAATCGGGATCTCCCCGCCCGAGGCCGTATTTGGAATCGCCCACCAAGGGATGGGAAAAATAAGCCATGGTGGCGCGGATCTGATGGGTTCTGCCCGTATGCAGAAGGATCTGCACCAGAGAGCGATCCCGAGCGGAATCGAAAAAGAGGGGATGCACTTCGGTGACGGCGGTCAGATGCTCCTTGCGGGGGGTGGGAAAGACGAAGACCTTGTTTTTTTCGGGATCCTTTTTCAAATACACGGTGACGGTTTCGGGTCCCGTCCATTCTCCGTGTATCCAGGCCAGATACCGCTTTTCCACCCGACGGGTGCGGATCATTTCGTTCAATTCCCGCAGAGCCGCGGCGTTTTTGGCGCAGATCACCAGCCCCGAAGTGTTCCGATCGATGCGGTTGCACAGGGCGGGGGCAAAGGAATTTTCACGTTCGGGACAGAATTCGCCCTTTTTATGCAGATAGGCTTTGATATGATCGATAAGCGTTCCCGTTTTCTGGGTCTCGTCGCTGTGGCAGGAAAGCCCCGCGGGCTTATCGCAGATCAAAAGATTCTCATCCTCCATCACCACCGAAAGAGAGGGGGTGAGCTTTTTCCAAGGATATTGTGCTTCTCCGAAAAAATCGGGGGATAAAAACAGCTGGAGGCTGTCCCCCACAGCGAGGATCTGCCCCGCCTCGCATCGCTTGCGGTTGACCTTGATCTTTTTGGTGCGGATGGCCTTGTACAAAAGGCTTTTGGGTAGGCCTTGCGTGACCTTCAGAACGAATTTATCCACCCGCTGTCCCGCATCGTTCCCGCCGACGGAAAACTCCTTCATTTCTTATAAGCGGTGACGGCGTTGATGGCCAGTCCCTTGCCCGAAAAGTTGATCTCGTACTCGGTGAGGATATTATCGGCGGCCTCGGGGGAATGGTGCAGATCGCGGCAGATCTCATCGGTGCGCCAGCCGCAGGCGGCATAGCTTTCCAGCGAGGATTCGAAGAGGAGCACGTTATCCGTTTTTTGGCGGATGCTTCCCTCCTCCGACAAGATCTCACGATAGACCCCCAAAAAGGAGGGGGCGGTGAGGCGGCGCTTGGCGTGGCGGGCCTTGGGCCAGGGATCGGAAAAATTCAGATAGATCCGATCCACCTCGCCGGGGGCAAAGTATTCGCCCAAAAGGGCGGCGTCCGCATTCAAAAAGACCACGTTTTCCAAGGCGGCGGCAAAGACCTTTTCCACCGCCAGCAGCATGGCCTCCTTGCAGTATTCCACGGCAACGAAGTTGATCTCGGGGTGGCGGCGTGCCATTTCCAGGATGAAGGCGCCCTTGCCGCAGCCGATCTCCAGTTCCAGCCGCCGAGCCGGATGGGCAAAGCGGCTTCGCCAGGCGCCGCGCAGGGCGGCGGGATCGTGGACCAAAAGGGCGTCGCACACCGCCAGCCGTTCCTTCAGGTGTTTTTTGGTTCTCATTCGCATCGGATGCATCTCCTTGACAGTTGGTGAAACAATATTGTAGCAAACCGCGGCCGATTTTGCAAGAAAAACCTTTCAAAATCAAAGAAAAAAAGAGAAAATGGGGAAAAGCGAAGAAAAAACGGAAGCATTTTTTTAAAAAACAGCGAAATTTGACTTTCTTTGACCTTGACAAAAATCAAAGCGCCTTGTATAATAAACACAGAAAGTCAAAGAAAGTCAAAGTCAAAAAGGAGTTGCTTATGATTCTGTCACAACAAATTGCCGCGATGCTGGAGGAAATGCTGCGGGAGGGAGGCGGCGAGATCTCGCTGGTGCGAAACGAATTGGCGGGGAGGATCGGCTGTGTACCCAGCCAGATCAATTACGTGATCGCCTCCCGCTTCACCCCCGAGCGGGGCTATCTGGTGGAAAGCCGCCGAGGAGGAGGCGGGTTCATCCGCATCCGCCGCGTGGTGGTGGATGAAACGGCGTTTCTCCGCCGATTGTGTCTGGCCTGTCGGGGCTCGGTGGAGCTGTCGGAGGCGCAGGGATATCTGGGGGAATTGGTTCGGCAGGGGCTTTTATCCGTACGGGAGGCCAAATGGATCCTGGCGGCCATGTCCGACAGCGCGCTCTCTCCGGTGAATCGGGAGGGACGCGGCATTTTGAGAGGCAGTATGCTGCAAACACTTCTGCTTGAGATTTTGGCGGAAAAGGAGGAAGAAAAATGAAAAGAAAGCTGTGTGAGCATTGCGGAAAAAACGAAGCGGTGCTGTTTTATTCGGAAAACGTCAACGGGGTCAAAAAGGAAACGTCCCTTTGTGAAGAGTGCGCCCGTGCCGCGGGGATCACGGGAGAGAGTCTGTGGGAGGCACTGCCCGCCTTCGGCTCCTTCCCATCCCTGTTTTCGCTGTACCCCTCCTCGTTTACCCAAAGGGTGTCGGGCACGTGCCCCGTTTGCGGGGTGACGGCCGAAGGGATTCGCCGAGAGGGGCGCTTCGGCTGCAGCGGATGCTACGATCTTTTTGCAAAGCATTGGGATATGACCCCGTTTGTAGGTCGGGGCTATCACCGCAAGGAGGCCGCGGAACCAAAAAGCGCCGAGGCCTTGCCAAAGGAGGAGACGGCCGATCTGAAAAAGCAATTAAAGGAAGCGATCCGAAAGGAAAACTACGAATTGGCCGCCCGGCTTCGGGATCGGATCCGCGAAAGGGAGGGAAAATAAATGTATTGGTATGAGGAAAAAAGCACGAGCCCCTCGGCGGTGCTCTCCACCCGCGTTCGCTTCGCCCGAAGCCTTGAGGGAATTCCCTTCCCCCATCGGGCAAGCCCCGAGGAGAGAAGGACGGTATACGAAAAGGTTCTGGAGGCCTTTTCGGGCACGGGGATGATGGAGGTGTCCTTCGACCGCGCAGAGGAGGCGGTGCGGGAGGCCTATATCCAGACGCGCCTTGCCAGCCGTGAATTGGGGCAGACGGGGCCGCATGCGGGGCTTCTGATTGCCGCCGACGGTAAGGGCGCGGTGATGATCAACGAGGAGGATCACCTGCGGATCCAGGTGATCCGCAAGGGCAAGGCCCTGCGGGAGGCCTTTTCGGAGGCCAAGGCCCTTTGCCGCAAGGCAGAGGAGAAGCTTTTCTTTGCCTATCGGGACGGCTTGGGCTATTTGAATGCCTGCCCCACCAATCTCGGAGAGGGCATGCGCCTTTCGGTGATGATCCATCTGCCTGCCCTTTCCGCCTCCGGGAAAATGGATGCCTTGATCCGAAGGATCAGCGATTCGGGCTTTACCGTGCGGGGGATTTTCGGAGAAAAGAGCCGCGAGGCGGGCGGAATCTATCAGATCTCCAATCAGTGCAGTCGGGAAAAGACGGGCGAGGAGATCCTGAGGAGCTTTGAAAAAGCGGTGGAAGCCGTGGAGGAGGCCGAAAAGGCCGCGACCGCCGGACTGCTTTCCCGAGACCGTCTGTTTTGGGAGGATCGGGTGTCCCGTGCACTGGGCACCTTAAAATACGCAAAGAAAATGAATTACGGAGAATTCGTCGAGCTGTATTCCACCGTTCGCTTCGGGGCCTCGGCCAATCTGGGAGAGGCTCCCGACCCCGATCTTCTGGATCGGCTGTTCGTGGAATTACAGCGGGGGCCTCTGGTTCTGCGGGATCGGAGCCTTGCGGACGAAAGAGAGAGGGATCGGCGCAGAAGCGAGATCCTTCGGGAGAGATTGGAATGAAAGGAGTGAATGAAGATGTCATTGAATTTTTCCGAGCGAGCCAAGAAAGCACTGGAAAACGCCGGAGAGGCGGCGGGGCAATTGGGTCATCGGTACGTCGGCAGTGAGCATTTGCTGTTGGGTCTGCTTTTGACCGAGGGCTGTGCCGCCGCGGAGATCTTATCCGAGGAGGGGATCACGTTCGAGGCGGTGCGGGCAAAGCTTTGCAGCCTTTGCGAAACGGGAGAGCCCGTGCACCAAGAAACGGCGGAGATCACCCCCCGTGCCGGGAGGATCCTGCAGGGAGCGCTTTCGGCGGCCGCCAAGCGGGGGAATCGGGCGGGAACCGAGCATATTTTGCTATCGCTCTCCTCCGACGGGGATTCTCTGGCGGTGCGGCTGTTACAGCTTTGCGGCGGAGATCTTTCCCGCATTTACAAGGCTTGCCGCGAGCTGATTCGGGAGCAGGAAAAAATGGATACCGATGGGGAGAGCGCCTCCCGAGGCGCGGCGGGCAGATCGGCCGAGGCGGAAAAAAATCTGCAAAAATACGGCCACGATCTGACCGAAGCGGCACGGAACGGAAAATTGGATCCCATCATCGGCCGTGAGGCGGAATTGGAGCGGGTGATCCAGATCCTGTCCCGCCGCACCAAAAACAACCCCTGCCTCATCGGAGAGCCGGGCGTGGGCAAAACCGCCATTGCCGAGGGGCTTGCCCTTTGCATTGCCAAGGGGGAGGTACCCGAAAACCTGGCAGAAAAGCGGGTGGTCACCTTGGATCTTGCCGCCATGGTGGCGGGGAGCAAATACCGAGGCGAATTCGAGGAGCGGATCAAGAGCGTGATGGACGAGGTAATCCGTGCCAAAAACGTGCTTCTGTTCATCGATGAGATCCACACCATCGTAGGGGCGGGCTCCTCCGAAGGGAGCATGGATGCCTCCAACATCTTAAAGCCCGCTCTTTCCCGCGGGAATCTGCAGGTGATCGGCGCCACCACCCTTTCGGAATACCGCACCATTGAAAAGGATGCCGCGCTGGAGCGGAGATTTCAGCCCGTTCCCGTGGGAGAGCCCTCGGAGGAGGAGGCGATTCGGATCCTCAAGGGGCTCCGACCGAAATACGAGGAGCACCACGGGCTGACCATTACCGACGAGGCCATTGAAAGCGCGGTGAGGCTGTCGAGCCGCTACATTTCCGATCGCTTTCTCCCCGATAAGGCCATCGATCTGGTGGATGAAGCCGCCTCCCGAAAGCGGATCGGGAATCTGACCCCGAGTGAGGAGGAAAAGGCGCTGCGGGAGGAGATCACCCGTCTGGAGGAGGAAAAAAAGGATGCGGTGGCCCGTGAGGCCTATGAAACCGCAGGGGAAAAATTGGCCGAGATCAAGAAAAAGAAAACGGCCCTGTCCGAAATGCGGGAGACCCATCGCAAGCCCGCAGGAGGAAGCGTAGGCTCGGATGAGATCGCCGAGATCGTCACCCAATGGACAGGCATCCCCGTGAGCCGCCTTTTACAGGAGGAGGCGGGGCGCCTTTTGGAATTGGAGGAGATTCTGTCCCGCCGCGTGGTGGGGCAAAAGGAGGCGGTATCGGCGGTAAGCCGCGCCATCCGCCGCAGCCGAACGGGCTTGAAGGATCCTTGCCGCCCCGTAGGCTCCTTCCTCTTTACGGGACCCACGGGGGTGGGGAAAACCGAGCTGACCCGCGCCTCGGCCGAGGTGATGTTCGGCTCGGACAGCAAAATGATCCGTTTGGATATGTCCGAATATATGGAAAAGCACGCGGTCTCCAAAATGATCGGCTCGCCCCCCGGCTACGTGGGCTTTGACGACGGCGGCCAGCTGACGGAGAAGATCCGCCGCAATCCCTATTCGGTGGTGCTGTTCGACGAGATCGAAAAGGCTCACCCCGACGTGTTCAACCTTCTCCTGCAAATGCTGGAGGACGGCCACCTGACCGATTCCCACGGAAGAAGAGTGGATTGCAAAAACTGCATCATTGTGATGACCTCCAACTGCGGCGCCTCCTCCCTGGCGGTGAAGAAGACCATGGGCTTTGCCACGGGAGAGGATGCCCTGCAGGATCGGGACGACGAGGAAAAGATCCGCACCGCCCTGAAGGCCACCTTCCGCCCCGAATTTCTCAACCGTTTGGATGAGATCATCGTATTCCACCGCTTGGGGCAAAGCCAGATTTTCGCCATTGCGGAAAAAATGCTCGGGGAGGTTTCCGAGCGTCTGTACAGCTCCTCCCGCATCCGATTGGAATTTGATCCCGAAACCGTGGAGCGTCTCTCCCGCGACGGCTTTGATCCCGTATACGGTGCCAGACCGCTCCGCCGCGAGATCCAAAAAAGCGTGGAGGACAGCCTTTCCGCCGATCTTCTGGCAGGCAAGTTCCAAGAGGGAGATGCCATCCGCGGCGTGCTTCGGGATGGCCTGATCACCTACGAGAGGATCCCGACCTCCGCAGAGGAGGCACCCCCCGAACAAGAAAAACCCGAATGATACCGACGGCCCTTGGCGATTTTCGCCAAGGGCTTTTTTTCTTGGAACCTTTTTTGTGGGGGCTTTTTGAAAAAAGTCCCCCACACCCCTCAAAAACTTTTCAGAATAAAAAAATTTCATTTGTAGAGGAGGCGTTTCGCCTCCCGTTTTTTTGTCTTTATCACGGCAAAGATTTTAACAAAAGCCCATTTCTATTGGCAAAAGCGGCGGCCCCGTAAAGCCTCCATCCGAGAGGGAGGGGGACCACGAAGTGGTGGAAGGAGCCTGCGCGACCTAAAAGTTATTGATAAGGCGCAGATATCGCGCACAAACCTTGGATGAATTCAAATTTCATCCACAGCCCATTTCTTTAAACCAAAGCTGTGACCTCGCGAGGCCTCCATCCGAGAGGCGGAAAGCCAGAAAAAGGCACGGGTGCCTTTTTCGCAGGTTTTCGACGGCAGGTACCCGATTTTTCC
>JAFWBD010000008.1 GCA_017507325.1 Clostridia bacterium
AAGGCTTTGCGAGCAGATTATACCATGAGCAAAAATGTTTGCTTGCAAGGACATTTTTGCGAAGCCGTCAATCGCGAGCTGTGCGGAACCGCACATAGGGCAAAGCCCAAAGACTTGCCCTGCAAGGCTTTGCGAGCAGATTATACCACACGAAAAGGAGATAGCGGTAAAAATCGTTCACTTTTTTGAAAAAAATATGCAATATCGTGCGCCATTTCCATTGACTTTTACGAAATTTCGTGATACAATGGTGTTGCCCGAAAAATGCAAATCAAAAAGGAGATTTCTTGAAGAACTGTTTTTATGCGGCATACGATCTTCGAGGGCAGGAGGAGCTTTGCCTCGGAACCTGGAAAACGGTGCGAGCCCTTGCCCGAGACCTTGGGCTCGGCGAACGGGCGGTTTACCGCAATCTGGCGCAAACCCGCCGCGGCCGAAGCTATTCCCGCTCCAAGATCAGCATTTACCGCTTTCGAAAATGAAGAATAAAAAAAGGCTATGAACTCTCAAAAAGGGAGCTCATAGTCTTTTTTGGTGAAACGGTGGGGTTTTCGCGGTATATTTTTGCTTTTGATCGATCATGCTTTTTTTACGCTCTCATTTACAAAGCAGCCTTTAGCCGGGAGACGGTTTGATAGCGGTCGCGGGGGTTGACCTCCATACAGCGGCGGATCACGCGGCCCGGGCGGCCCTTGGGGATGGTTTCGATGGGGTGCACACCCGTAAGCATCATATTCAATAAAACGCCCAAGGCGTACACGTCCGAGCGGGCATCGCTCTGGGCGATTCCCAGCTGCTCGGGGGAGGCGTAGCCCACGGTACCCATCACCACCGTATCGTGCTCCGCATCGGTCACGGCGCGGGAAATATTGAAATCGATCAAGACGGCGCGCCCCTCCTTGGTGATGAGAAGATTCTGCGGCTTGATATCCCGATGGACGAAGCCGTTTTCGTGGAGAACGGAAAGAGCGGTGCAAATCTGCCCGATCATTTTTTTCGCCTCGGCATAGGGGAATTTTCGAATCTCCATTTCCTCGGCCAGGGTCATCCCTTCCACAAACTCCTCCAGCACCATCACCGCATCCGCAAGGACGATCACGTCGTAAACGGCGGGCAGGTTTTCACAGCTGACACCGCAAAGCAATTCATAGACGGGCTGATCCTTATAAAAGCGGTGGAGCACCAGATCCCGCGAGAGCTTTTTATGGCGAATGCGCAGAGCCAGGGAATCGTTGCGATCGGAAAGGACGGAAACCAAGCGGTAGGTTTTCCAGATCCCCTCCATATATTCTTGTTCCGTCAGACCGATCCCCTCCCATCATCGCGGCATAGCGGATTTATAGTGCCAAACGGCGGCAAAAAAATCTTCATTGAAATCATAAGGCCCTCCCGAAAAATCCCGCCGAATGCCTTGGCGGTCTGCCTCGGAGCCTTGATAATAAACCTCCCCCGGCACAAAGCACATATAAAAAGCAGAGGAGGCGATCTCCTCCAGACTGCGAGGGATTTCCACAGTCTTCATCTCAAAGCAATTCTTGAAGGCGCAGGAGCCAATATAGCGAAGGGAATTCCCGCCGCGAAACGAGACCAGCTTTTCGCAATCGAAAAAGGCCCTCTCCCCCACCAAAGCCACGGAATCGGGGAGCTGTACGGCAATGAGATTTCGCCCCGAAAAGGCATACGGCGCAATTTGGGTGACCGTATTCGGAATCACGGTATGCAACGTTCCCTCCAGGAGAATGCCGCCATCCTTTGGAATGAGACAGTTTCCGTCGTCGCAAAAATATGGGTTTTCCTTTGCCACCGTAATGGTTTCCAGCACGCGGCACTGATCAAACAGGCGGCCTCCCGCAAATTTCAGCGAGGCGGGAAGCGAAACGGCTTTTAATGAATCCAATCCCGAAAAGGCGCCTTCGGAGATCCCCGTGATCCCTTCCGACACGATGATTTCCGTTACGCTCTCGATCATAGGATCATACTTCCAGGGGTGGTCGAAATCGGGCATTTTTCCCTTTCCCGAAAGGGTGAGAACCGTTCCCGAAACCGACCACTCAATTTTTGCGGGCGGGGACTCCTCGGTTGCGGGCGGGGACTCCTCGGTTGCGGGTAAGGTTTCCACGGTTCCTTCTTCGGTTTTGGGAAACAGTTCCTCTGTTTGGGAAGGCTCTTCCTTGGTCGCAAGCACCTCGCCAATCGTCTCGGAAGAGGCGGGAGCACCGTTCTCCTCGGTTTTTGTGGAAACACCTTCCGTTTTTGCAGAAATTTCTTCCGTTCTCGGAAAGCCAAGGGTCATTTTCGGCAACAGCGGGGCCAAAAGAAAGCCCAGCACCACGGCAAAAACCACCGCAGAAAAAAGCGGCACATTTACGGAAAAGAGCGGCGGTCTCTTCGGACGTGCGCCCACCGTCCGTTTAGGGTTCAGCGAATGCATACAGTACACGCAAAAGCGACAAGAATCCTCTATCTCCGCGTGGCAAAAGGGGCAGACTTTCATTTATTTCAGAGTCTCCTGTCCGTATTGATACAGCAATTCATTGATCTCCAAAATCGACATTTTTTTCATCAAACCGTATAAGAAAATACAGTCAAAGGGGCGCTTCACATAGAGAGGCGGATACCCCGCACAGCGAAGCAACCCTTGAAGCTCCTCAAATTCAAGCCCCATAGCCACCGCCAAAGACAAGAGCTTTTTTCTCTCGGGAATTCTGAGTCCCGAAAAGATCTGGTAGGCATAGACCTCGGAAAGCTCCGATTCCCGTACCACCCTCGATTTTTTCAAGCCCTTCTTTTCAAACAGTTCTTCCAGAAGCTTGGCTAAATTTTCTCGAATCAAGGCCCCCTCGTTCTCCTCGTAAAACGATTTGAAATTCTCACAGCGCCCCAATTCCTTCAAGAGCTTTCCCGTATCCTTTTCCATCATAGCATCACCGTTTTCTTCCCGTTAGGCAGTATTTTTTACTTTTCGGCTTTCTACCATCATATCACATTTTTCAAAAGAATTCAACTATGCTGTCAGCATAGTCTTTGTGCTTTTTTGATTCAAAATCCGAAAAGCGCGCCTTTTTTCATGGGTTTGAAGTAAAATAAGCCGCTGTCCCCAACAATGAGGAACAGCGGCTTATCGCTTAGTGAGCGGACGGATTTTTGGGGAGAAGGACGGTGAAGGTCGATCCCTTCTGCGGTGCGGAGTGAACCGAGACCGAGCCCCCGCAAAGGGTGACGATACGCTTTACGATGGAAAGGCCGAGGCCGTTTCCCTCTCCTGCATGGGACGGGTCGGCCTGATAGCATTTATCAAAAACCCGCTTTTGCTGAGCCTCGGTCATCCCGATGCCCGTATCGCTGACCGTCACGGCAACACTGCTTTCGTTCTCGGCGGCACGGACGGTGATCTTCCCTTTCTCGGGGGTGAATTTCACCGCATTGGAAATGAGATTGTTCCAAACGTGGCAAAGCATTTCCGCATTTTGCTCGATTTGAATGGAATCCAGCTCCAATTCCAATTCCAGCTCTTTTTTCTCCCAAGCCTTTTCAAACAGCAGAATGGAATCGCGGATCTGCTCATCCAAGGAAAAAAGCTTTTTGTCCCCGATGATCTGCTGATTCTCGTATTTTGAAAGCAGGAGAATATTGGAGCTCATATGGCTGAGGCGCTCCGATTCGGCGATGATGATATCGCAATACTGCCGCCTTTCCTCCTCGGTAAGGTCGGGATTCTTCAGCTGCTTGGCAAAGCCCTTCATAGAGACGATGGGTGTTTTGAATTCGTGGGAAAAATCCCGAATGAAATCGCTGCGAAAAATTTCCGTATTGCCCAATTCCTCCGTCATGGCATTGAAGCTTTCCACCAATTCCTTCATCTCGCCGTTTAAATGACGGGAATCGATCCGAACGGAAAAATCCCCCTTGGCCACCTGATCGGTGGCGGAGATCAGCATCTCAATGGGGCGGATGGTGCGGGGGATCAAAAGGAAATTGATGGCATTGGAAATGATATTGATGACCACGATCAAAACAATGGGCATCCAAACCGTTGCCAAAAAAGCATGGGGCAAGAGGCGAAAGCCTCGCAGAAAGGAATAGAAAATAACCGTCAAAAGGCTGGAGCTGAAGATGACCAAAAATACGAAAAGGCTGATCAAATAGCGAAAGCGATAAGGCTTACCCATTCTTTTTCACCGCCTTATACCCAAGGCCGCGAATGGTGACGATGGCAAAATCACGGCTTTTTTCAAATCTCTCCCGCAAACGGTGCACGTGAACATCGACCGTGCGCTCGTCGCTATCGGAATCCATATCCCAAATCTCGTCCATCAGTTGGCGTCGGGTGAAGATCTTGTTTTGATAGGACAGAAGCTTGAACAGCACCATAAATTCCTTTTGAGGCAGGGTCACCGTGCCCTCGGGAGAGACCACGGTAAGAGAATCAAAATCCAGCACCGTATCCCCAATCTCCAGACGGCGGGCGGCGTTGATGCGGCTTCGGCGCAAAAGCGCGGCAATGCGCAGAAGCATCTCTTCTTCATCCACGGGCTTGGTCATATAATCATCCGTTCCCGCAAGAAAGCCCTCTTTTTTGTCCTGACGCCCTTCCTTGGCGGTGACCATCAGAATCGGGATGTTACAATTCACACTGCGCAGGGTGCGGGCAAATTCAAAGCCATCCATATGGGGCATCATCACATCCAAGAGGATCAGATCCACGTGCTCGTGATCCATGATCTCCAGGGCCTCCTCACCGTCTCCGGCAGGAAGCGGAACGTAACCGTTTTGCTCTAAGATCTTGCAAAACAAAAGACGGGTATGGGCATCGTCCTCGGCAACTAAAATTTTAAACATCGCTCTTCCCCTCGGCATTTTTCTTTCATTATAATCCTTCTTTTTAAACGGAATGTAAACTTTCGAGAAAAGACGGGAATTCTTGATTTTTCTTTAGAAATATGATAGAATCTTCGTTAGTAAAAAAGGAGAATGAGAAATGAAAGCAGTTCTTTTCGATTTAGACGGCACTCTTTTAAACACCTTGGATGATCTGTATCAATCCATATCCTACGTTTTGAAAAACATGGGCTTCCCCGCCCGAACCAAAAAAGAGGTTCGCAGCTTTTTGGGGAACGGAGTGGAAAATTTAATGCTCCGTTCATTGCCCGATGATCATAAAGAATCCCTGCACGAGGCGGTGGCTTTGTTCCGTGAATATTACGGCAAGCACTCGGAGGATGAAACCTGTCCCTACGACGGGATTCCCGCTCTCTTGGATCGCCTGCAGAAGGAGGGTTACGGCGTTGCCGTGATCTCCAACAAGCCCGATTTTGCGGTGCAGACCCTTTCCGCCAAGTACTTCCCCGCCGTGTCCTTTTCCGTAGGCGAACGGGAGGGCATTTTGAGAAAGCCCGCTCCCGATGCGATTTTCGAGGCGCTTCGCGTTTTGGGCGTGTCAGCGGAAAACAGTCTTTACGTGGGCGATTCCGAGGTTGACGTTGAAACCGGAAAAAATGCGGGAATGCCCTGCATTGCCGTCACTTGGGGCTTCCGCGACAGAGACGTTCTGGAGGCATCGGGCGCAGAGCACTATGCCGATACCGCCGAAGAGCTTTACGAAAAGATCCAAAGCCTCTTGTCATGAAAAAGGTGATCGTATTCGTCTGCCACGGCAACATCTGCCGCAGTACCATGGCAGAGTTTCTGTTCCGCCGCCTTTTGGAACAAAAGGGGCTCGACGACCGATTTGAGGTTTTTTCCCGTGCCACCAGCACCGAGGAGATCGGAAATCCCGTTCACAGAGGGGTTCGCCCCATTCTGGATCGCTTGGGAATCGATTATTCCGCCAAGCGTGCACAGCGCATTACCCGCGCCGAATGCGACAGAGCCGACCTGATCGTAGCCATGGACCACAACAATTTGCGCAATTTAAAGCCCTTTCTGGGGGAGAACTCTCACAAGGTCTCCTTGCTTCTCTCCTTTGCGGGTCTGGATCGCGGCATTGCCGACCCTTGGTATACGGGAGATTTCGATGAAACCTACCGCGACGTTTCCTTGGGCTGCGAAAAGCTTTTGGAGCATTTGATTGAGAAGGAAAATTCATTCCTTGGCAGGTGGTTACCGTGACCACCGACGGCAAAATATTGGAATAAAAACGGGGGGTCCGTAACGACGCGTGTCGCTACGGGCCCTTCAAAACGTTTCTTTCATTTTTTCCTTAAAGTAGCGGAAAGCTCCCGGCAAGGCATATTCTCCCTCGATCGTTTCGGGCGTTTTCCACACCAAATCCTCACGCATCTCTCGGCAAGGCACAAAATACCCCGCCATATGCCATTCCAAATGGGTGAACACGTGCTTGGCCCTTCCGCAAGGGATCACGTCCTCGGGAGAAAAGCCCTCTTCCTCCAGAAAGGATCGAGCCTCCTGGGGAGAAAGATGTCCCGAAGTATGGTAAAACTCCCACATTCCCGCCAAAAGCCCCTCATCGCCACGCTTTCGCAAGGCGTATTTTCCATCGCAACAGAGCAGGAAAACGCTCATCTTCACCTTTTTCCGCTCGGGCTTCGGCGATTTGACGGGGATGGTATCGGTAACTTTCAATTGTTGGGCGACACAAATTTCCCTCAAAGGACAAACCGTGCAAAGGGGCACGCCATTGGGAATGCATACCCGCTCGCCAATCTCCATAATCCCCTCTGTCAGATCGCCCGCGCTTTTCCCCATCGGATACACGGCGCGGAGGGCTTCGGTCAAATCTTTCTTTGTAGAAGGTTGGGCAATATCGCGTTCGGAAGCAAGCACACGGGACAAAACCCGCAAAACGTTTCCATCCACCGCGGGCGCGGGCTTGCCGTAAGCAATGGAGGCAATGGCACCCGCTGTATAATCACCGATTCCGGGAAGCTTCACCAGCTGATTCGGCTCCTCGGGAAGGGTCCCGTTATAATCCGAAACCAGCCGTTGCGCGGCTTTTTTGAGATTTCGGGCACGGGAATAATACCCCAAGCCCTCCCAGAGCTTCAACAGAACGTCCTCGGGAATGTCAGCTAAGCTTTTGATATCGGGAATGGCAGAAAGAAAGCGGTGATAATACGGAATCACGGTTTCAATCCGTGTTTGCTGTAACATAATCTCCGAAATCCAGATTCGGTAGGGATCGCGACCGATCCGCCACGGTAAAACTCTTCCGTTTTGTCGAAACCACTCAATTACAAGAGCGGGAAATTTCTTGGGAATCACGTTTCACACCCCTTTCACGATCATTGTACCACGAAATCGAAAAAAAAGCAAACAAAAGCAATCTCGATAAAACTTTTTGAAAAATAATTTCAAAAACGGTTGATTTTCTGTTTGTTCTATGCTATAATATCTCTCGCGCCGGAATGATGGAATTGGCAGACGTGCTGGACTCAAAATCCAGTGGTAGCGATACCGTGCGGGTTCGACCCCCGCTTCCGGCACCAGAAAACGACAGATTCCGACAGGAATCTGTCGTTTTCAACTAAATCCACCCTTGCGGGTGGGTGAAATCGTCTTCGACGATGAAATCCAACTTTGTTGGATGAAATTCGCCTCGACGGCGAGTGGGTGGATTTCATTTCATCTGAGGCAAAGCCGAAGATTTCATCAGCTTTAGCTGATTTCACCCTTGCATCAGCAAGGATTTCATCTATGCAAGAGTTC
>JAFWBD010000062.1 GCA_017507325.1 Clostridia bacterium
GGTTGCGTGGAAAAACTATGAGAAGCTGTCCGAGCCATACAAACGCATTCGTATTGCTTACATTGATGCGGCAAGAAAACGCCCCGACGAGTTCAAAAAACGCCTTGAAAGTTTTATTAAAAAGACTCGTGATGGAAAGTTGATTGTCGGCTTTGGCGGGATAGACAAGTATTATAGTTAAAATGTCAAATTCCAATTTATCGAACAGTCACCTCTCAAATATTGATATGCAATAAACAAAGAAAAGGCTCAGGAACGTTGATTCCTGAGCCTTTTTGGTCGGAGTGACAGGACTTGAACCTGCGGCCTGATGGTCCCAAACCACCCGCTCTACCAGCTGAGCCACACCCCGATTTTATTCGATTTTTTATTGATTTTGTGTAGAAGTGGGACAAACTGTGGTCAAACCCGATTTTTACGCTTTTTTGAGATTTTGTAAAGTGCCGAAAATGCCCGTATTACAAGGCTTTTCGGGCTTTTTGTTTTTTCGAAGCGGCGTACCTTGTTCACGCTCCCAAAGAAGGGGCGGTGCCGAATGTGCTATGCTTTGACTTTCGATGAAGAGAGAAAGCGGTAGTGAAACGAATGGGGGAGAGGTCAACTGTTTTTCAATTGCGACAGACACTTGCGGCAGACATACTTTTCACGAAAGAGGCTGAGATCCTCCTTGCTGTTGCAAAAGGTACAATGATTGCTGCAGCGGTTGATCACGATGGAGTTTTTTTCCAGAGAAATTTGCAAATCATCCCATTCCTTGATGTCGAGGGCCTTGCGAATATCTCTCGGAATGACGATCCTTCCCAAATTATCTACTTTTCGGATGCAACGGGTGCCTTTCATCGCAGTAACCCTCCATCATTTTTCTGAATTATTCTAACAAGAAAACGAATCTTTGTCAATGTTTTCGCCAAAAAATAATCGGATTAAGAGAGGAGAAAACGGAAATCTTTCTTGAAATTCCCGTTCCTTTGTGTTAGAATAACAGGCGGCAACGGAAAGGGGAATATGATATGCTTGAATTTGAAAATTTATCCTTATCGCACGGGGATTTTGTGCGGCCGTTTCTCGAAAAAGGGAGAACGGGGCTTTGCGACCCCACCATGGGAGGGGTGATGATGTGGCGCAACCATTTCCACACCCAGCTGGCCTATGACGGGGATTGTTTGTATTTCCGTTGCCCCATCAGCTCGGAGCATTTGGTGTATACCCCGCCAATCGGAGATCTTGCCCACGGAGTCGAGGCGATTGTGGCGCAGGAGACGGCAAGCGGTCGTGATGCGGTCTTTTTCAGCGTGGGAGAGGAGGATCGGGCGAGTATTTTGGCGCTGCTTCCCGATTACGTTGCCGAACCCCAGCGGGACAGCTTCGATTACGTTTATCTGAAAGAAAAAATGATCTCGTTTTCCGGAAAGAAGCTCTCCGGTCAGCGAAATCACAGAAATTACTTTTTGAATCATTTTCCCAATTGGCATTTTGAAGAGATCACTGCGGATAATCTTCCTCTTGCCAAGGAATTGTTTGCACAGGTTCTCTCGGAACAGCCTAAGGAGGACCCTTCCTTTTTGTCGGAAAAGGAGGCGGTTTTGGAGGTGATGGATCACCCCGAGGTATATCGCTTCTTCGGAGGTATGGTTTTTGCCGAAGAAAAGCCCGTGGCCTTTTCCTACGGAGAGATCATCGGGGATATGATGTTCGTGCACATTGAAAAGGCCCTTCGCAGTGTTCGAGGAGCCTATCAGATGATGACCTCCTCCTTCCTCTCCCGTTTTGCCCGAGAGGATACGGTTTACGTAAACCGTGAGGAGGATATGGGCGATCCGGGTCTGCGCTATTCCAAAACCGCCTATCATCCGGAAATGATGCTGAAAAAATACGTTTTGCACAAAAAATGAAGTGATTTTGCATCAAAAAAAGCAGGAATCTTGCGGGATTCCTGCTTTTTTGTCGGAGCTTTATCGGAAACGTCTTCCGTTTTTGCGATCCTCGGGAACCACGCCCCAGGGATGGGCATCCAGGCATTCCTCCTGCGTGGATTTTTGAATCTTGATGGGAGTGGAGCGAATGAATTCCACCTTGTCATCCGTGGCGACCATAATGGTGGGATCGGCATAGCCCTCCACCACGCAGTCCTCGAAAATGATCTTGTCAAAATTCGCGGCAACGAAAAGAGCCTCGTGGGCATAATCCTTCCGTGCTGTGATCTTCACGTTCTTGAAATGACAGGTGAATTTTTCGTTTTCGTCTCCCCACAGCATGCCGGGGCGGAGAAGGTTTTCAAAGCTGCAATTTTCAAAGGTAATGCTTTTTAAGGAACGGTTGCAGCACCATCTGTGCAGACCGTCAAACTCCAAACGAACCATTTCCTTGGCCAAGCCGAAGTGGCAGTTGCGGATGACGATGTTTTCTGCGGGCTTGCGGAGCACCGCTCTGTGGTCGCAGTAGTAAGAGAAGGAGGCGTTGGATTCGTGACGGCACTCCGGCCCCGTGAGCGCTCCCATGGCCTTTTTCTCGGGGGAAAGGTTGTTGCGGAAGCCGAATTCGCTTTCACCCGAACGGCAGTTCTCAATGAGAACGTTGTTTCCGCCGAAACGAACGGGATGGCAAGCGGTGTTGAGAATGCAATTCCGAACGATCACGTCGTTGTTATCAAAGCCGGCAATGCCGTCGTCACCGGTGCGGAAATCGCAATCCTCCACCAAAACGTTGTCGCAGGTTCTTACGTCAAAGCCGTCGTGTCCGCCGTAAACGGTAACGTTTCGAACGGTGATGTTTTGGCTTTGGAAAATGGCGTGGCACCAATTGGAGCTGTTCAGAAAGGTGTAGCCCTCCAAATGAATGTTTTTGCATCTCCAGAAGCTCATACCGTGAGGACCGCGGTATTTTTCCTCGCCCTCGGGGTCGTAGCAGTTTTCTCCGTCGATATAAGAGCCTTTTTCTCCGATCACGGAAATGTTTTCAGCATCCAATGCGCGGATCAGACCGTTGCACCAACGGCTGGTAGCCACGGCACTGCGGCCTGTTGCGGGCGTGTTGCCGATGGGTTCTATGGTAACGGGCTCCACAGTATCATCGATAAAGGCAAGGTAATCCTCGGGATTGCGGCTTCCCTTGAGAATGGCGCCCGTTTCCAAATACAGCTGAACGCCCGAGCGGAGGCGAAGACCGCCCGTGAGGAAAATACCGCAAGGGATCACCACTCTTCCGCCGCCTGCCAAAAAGCAATCGTCGATGGCGGATTGGATCTTTTCCGTCTGCATTTTGTCGCAGAAGGTAGCACCGTAATCGCGAATGTTAAAGGTTTTCATAAAAGCTTTCGTTCTCCTTGTGCTCCGAATGAAGTATTGATGCTTTCTTATAACATTCTTTCCTTTTTTTGTCAATGAGTTTGGTGCTTTTCTTTTGAAAAAAATGCCGATAGCGGTTGCATTGGCGGAAAAATATTGGTATAATGGTTTTGCATTCCAATCCAAAAAGGCAAAACCGCTTAGAAATTGCCGATTTCCTTTTCGGCAGGGCGGGGCGTGCCAAAACAAAACAAGAAAAGACGTAAAAAGGAGATCAAACATGGCAAACCTGAACCAAGGCGCAAAGTGCCCGAAGGAGAATGAATCCTTCACTTTGGAAATGTTGAATGAGATTCCCGTGGCCAATCCGAAAATGAGCCCGGAGGAATTGCGTAAGCTTTGTCTGGATTTTATGAAGCTGCAGCTTTCCTTCCCTTGGGTTACCGCGGAGGAGATCGTCTATTCCGATGAGTGCGGCGAAAAGAAGATCGCGGTAGGAACTCTTTTCCGCGGTGTTCCCTTTGTGAAGGGCGGCTCCGGCAGCATTTATCGCATTATGGAGGATTATTGCCCCGAGTGCGGCAAGGTAAAGCTTGCCGAGGGTAAAAAAACGGCTTCTGTTCTCGGAAACGACAGCGTATCGGCTGCCTGCTTTGCTTGGTCGAAGGCCATCGGCTCCGCCAAAATGGCCGAAGTGTTGGGAATGACTCAGTTTGCCGGCTATCTGAACGTAGGGCCCTATCTCTATATGAAGGAGCTGCCTGCCTTTGTCGAGGGGGTATATACCGTTCGCAACGTTTGCGAGGAAAACGGAAAGGCCTTGATGCTGGAATCCTATGCATCCCTGAAGGCGGCCGACGGAATCCAGAACGGCGAGAGCGTGAAAATGGTCTCCGATGTTTTTGTATCCCGTGATGCCGAGGGTGCTGTGAACGGAGCGGAAAGCTACGTTCTCTGGTGTGCGCAAGGAGCGAATTCCGCTGAGTGCGGAATCGATCAAAAGAAGAGCTTCGATTCTCTTTTTGAGGAGAATTACCTTCCCTTTACCTTTGCCGAGTTTTGCGGAAAGGCTGCTTTGAAGAAATCCATTATGCGCACCAACAACATTCTTCGCACCTGCTGTAATACCGAGGAAATGAAGGAGATCGTTCTGACTGCCTCTTATCCCATTTCCGATGCTTTTGTTCGGGTGGTGGCCAATACGGGCGAGGTCCTCTACAGCGATTCCTATCATTATGAGAATCGCTTCTCCTACACGGCCGAATTGGCAAAGATCGTCAAGGCCGAGGAAGTGAAGGCTTTTTCCAACGGAACCAACTCTCTGGAGGTGAGCTTCCTCCTTCTCAACGGCCGTGTTATGCAGAGCTATCGCGGCTTCAAAGCCACTCTTTGCCCCGGAAAGACCGCAACCGTGCTCCACGATAAGAGCTTGCTCGAAAAAATGAAGGCCATTCCCATTGCCAAGGAAAGCATGACTCCCGATCAGCTCCGCAAGATCTGTGTGGACTTTATGAGATTGCAGCTCTCCTTCCCTCACAAGATCAGTGAGGATTACAATTATTGGATCGATCGTCAGGACCATAAGGTATACTTGAAAAAAGAAGAGGTTCACGGAGGCCTTCCTTACGTGAACGTGGGCTCGGGAAGCCTTTACCGCATTGCGGAGTTCTACGATCCCGAAACCGGTGTGGTGGATATTTCCGAATTGAAAAAGGATAAGGTGGTCTTCGGTAATGCCTGCTCGGGCGGCTGTGCCACCTCTTGGGCCAGATGCATTACCTCCGCAAGACTCGGCTGGACCCACGCGATGACGCAAGCCAACGGCGTGGTACCCATCGGTCCTTATACCTACGATAAGGAGATCAAAACCTTCCACAATCCCCAGCACTATACCGCCCGTTCGGTTTGTCAGGAAAACGGTGAGCAGACGATGTTTGAATCCTACGCTCTTCTCAAGGGCGGCGACGGCTTGAACAATCCCGGCCACATTCGTATGGCTATGCAGGAGAGTATCGTTGTCAGACGGGAGGACGGCACCATCGACGGTGACAAGAGCTTTGCCTTCTACAGCGATCAGGTAACCTACAGCACCGCTTGGCATCACACCCGCATTCAGGAAAGCGGCGATCATTATACCATTCAGGGCGGCGTGGACGTGAAGGAAAGCTTTTCCAGCCTCTACAAATCGGGATATCTGCCCTTCACCTTCAAGGAATTCTTGGGCGAAGCCAAGGTGCAGAGAGCTATGGTTCTCTCCAATATTCGCAAGACCTGCTTCAGCGTGAAGGAATTGGAGGAAATCGTTCTCAAATTCAATTATCCCATGTCCGATGCCTTCTATACCGTTACAAACCCCGCGGGCGAGGTGGTGATGAAGGGCGTTTACAGAACCCGCGAATTTTCCACCTATTCCGTCAAGCTCAGCCGCATTCTTCCTATGCAGGATATGGTTCGCTTCGAGGAGGTGGACGGTCCCTTCCGTCTGAATGTAGACTTCCAGCTGTACAACGGTCAATTGATGCAGGGCTTCTTGGGCTTTGCGGGAACCATCGTTCCCGGAACCACTTCCACGGAGGTTCCCGAGGATGAAAAGAATCTGAAGGAATTCCTTGCAAATCTTCCCATTGCCAAGCCCGGAATGTCCTCCTTCCGCCTGCGTCAGATCTGCTTGGATTATATGAAGATGCAGTGCCAGTTCCCCCACAAGCTGAGCGAGGACGTAGAATACACGGTTACCAGCCAGAGAAGACCCAGAACCCTGCAGGCAGGCATCGTTCACGGAGGCCTTCCTTACGTGACGGTAGGCTCCGGTAACCTTTACCGTGCTGCTGAGGCCTATGATCCCGCAACCGCTACGCTGGATGCTTCGATGGACTGCGTGAAGAACGCCCGCTTGTTCGGCAATGCCTGCTCCGGCGGCGCCTGCATTTCCTGGTCCCGCGCCATCACCTCCGCATCCTTCTCCTATACCTGTCGGATGACCCAGGCCAACGGTTATCTCCCCGTAGGCCCCTACCGTTATTCCAGAAACGTGGAGGAGTTCGTGAAGGATAAGAAGAATCCCGAGAACGAGTATTCCTGCCGTACCATCATCAAGGAAAACGGTGAGCAGACGATGTTCGAATCCTATGCGGCCATGCTTCCCGCAGACGGTGTGGGCAACCACGGCCACGTTCGTATGAATACTGCGTATCCCGTGGTCGTCAGACGGGAAGACGGTACCATCGACGGAGAAAAGAGCTATACCTTGATGTCCGAGCAGGTTTGCTATACTACCAATCCCAATCACATCCGCCGTCTCCCCGATCGCAGCCATTACGTGGCACAGGGCGGTTATGATATGAAGTATACCTTCAAGGATCTTTTGGATACCAATTACATTCCCTTTACCTTTGCCGAATTTATCGGTGAAAAGGAAATGGAGATCGCCGAGCTTACGCTTTCCGATCTGCGCGAGGCTTATACCGCCGAGGAATTGGCCGCTGTGAGCATTCGGTCGAACTATCCCATTTCCGACGTGTTCGTGAGTCTGCGAAATGCCGACGGAGAAGAGATCTACCGCACCGTTTACAGATCGCCCGATTTCTATATCAAGAAAATGGATCTGGGCAAGATCCTTCCCATCGAGCAAATGAAAGCCTATCCCGATGCCAAATTGGAAATGAATTGCCAGTTGTATAACGGAGAAAAGCTGTTTGCACTGTCCGCCGATTGGAAGGCATAAAACCGAATATCAATTAAAAAGAAAAGATGCCGTTGCCTTAAAAGCAACGGCATCTCAGACTGCAGACAAAAGGAGTTTCACAACAAGTGGAACTCCTTGTTTTCATATGAATTAGGCAAAAGAAAGTTTGAAATGGAAGAAAAGGTTAAAGAAAGCGGAAAAAGCTTGAGAACAGGTGTGACCATCAAGCCTGA
>JAFWBD010000063.1 GCA_017507325.1 Clostridia bacterium
ATGACTAAAGCTTCCACACAATCAAAGTAATCTCTTACCTATCTTGTGCTTTGTCTTTGTACATTTTCTGTCTTTGTTGTTCAATTTTCAAGGTTCGCCGCCGCTCAACGCAGCGTTGTTTATTATATCCCATCCGTTTCGATTTGTCAACCCCTTTTTTGATTTTTTTCAAAAAAGTTTTTTCGACTCATCGTCCCGCTTGGGATCCCCCGCTCGCGGCGGTGGATTTTTATTTTACCAAATCTCCCACCTTTTGTCAATACCTTTTTTGAAAAAAGATTCGTATTTTCAATTTATTCACAAGTTTCCTTGAATCGCCCGTGATTTTTCGTCTTTTCTACATTTATATTATATAAGGGATCTTTTTTGAATGATTTTTCCGCTTTCCTTCTCCCTTTTCACGCCCCGTTCCCCCTCCTTTGAAAAAAATCTTTTGCCGTCTTTGTTGAAATTCTTTTCGCCCTCTCTTGAAAAACAAAGGGAGATGCGGTATAATGATTTCTTGAACACTTCATTTTTTACGTCGAAGGAGAACCGATTCCATGAAATTAGGTATCGTGGGGCTTCCCAACGTGGGGAAGAGCACCCTGTTTAACGCCATGACCGGCGGCGGTGCGCAGGCCGCCAACTATCCCTTCTGCACCATTGAGCCCAACGTGGGCGTGGTACCCGTGCCCGATGCACGCCTTGCCGCGCTGGCCGAGATGTACGATCCCGAGAAGATCACCCCCGCGGTGATCGAATTCGTGGACATTGCGGGTCTGGTCAAGGGCGCCAGCCAGGGGGAGGGCTTGGGAAACAAGTTTCTTTCCCACATCCGCGAGGTGGATGCCATCGTTCACGTGGTTCGCTGCTTTGTGGATGAGGACATTGTTCACGTGGATAAGGGGATCGATCCCGTGCGGGATGCGGACGTGATCAATATGGAGCTCATTCTTTCCGACATTGAAATTCTGGATCGCCGTATGGACCGTGCGCAAAAGCGCCTCAAAGGGGACAAGAGCGCCCAAACGGAGATCGATCTGATCGAGCGGCTTCTGGATCGCTTGAACAACGGAAAAAGCCCCCGCGGGCTGGAGTTTTCCGAGGCCGAAGAGGCTCTTCTTGCCGAAATGCCCCTGCTTTCACTGAAAAAGCAGATCTTTGCCGCCAACGTTTCCGAGGATGACATCCGCTGCGGCGACAGTCTTGCCGAACAGAATCCCCACTTTGCCGCCCTCCTGCGCTACGCCGAGGAAAGCGGCGACGAGATCGTTCCCATTTGCGCCAAGATCGAATCGGAATTGGCCGAGCTTCCCCCCGAGGACCGCGCCCTCTTTTTGGAGGATCTGGGCATTGAGCACGCAGGCCTTGACCGCTTGGTCACCGCAGGCTACCGCCTTTTGGGCCTCATCAGCTATCTGACAGCCGGGAAGCCCGAGGTTCGCGCCTGGACCATCACCCGAGGAACCGCCGCCCCCCAAGCCGCAGGAAAGATCCATTCCGATTTCGAGCGGGGCTTTATCCGTGCCGAGGTGGTCTCCTTCGAGGATCTGACCCGCCTTGGCTCCATGGCCGCCGTGCGGGAAAAAGGGCTTTTGCGCTCCGAAGGCAAGGACTACGTAATGCAGGACGGCGACGTGGTTCTGTTCCGCTTCAACGTTTGATCCCCGCCCGATTCACCGGGTCCGTTTGCAAGAGAGAGGATGTCAATATTGAAGTGAGCCCAAAAGTTTAGACAAAAATAAAATATTAAGTTGTTTGTGAATGAGCTCGGTATTGCACAGGGCTCATTCCTTTTAGTTTGAGAGAGATTCTCTCATTGTTGTAGTAATGTATGTATTCTTCCAATTTTTCAATGAATCC
>JAFWBD010000064.1 GCA_017507325.1 Clostridia bacterium
GCATTACTATACCTTAACCCATCCCAATGCAGAATATAACGGAACGGTATTTCCCGATTATATTGCAGAAAATCCGGTAAGATACCTTGAGGAGAGCAGCATGGGAAAAAGCAACGGATGGCAGGATTTTGGATTGAATGGTGAGATTCGTACCATAACCGTTCCCGTTGGAAGCTCATATGTATATCAAACGTATTCATACTATATTCGAAACGATTTAAAACACATTTATTGGAACGAGGATCTACCCGACACGCTTGAAAAGCTGTCGGAGTGGTTATCCGACTCTGAATCCGCCGGCAGAAGAACCTTTTGGTATAGTATGGGACTCAGAATTCCTACGGATATTACCGTGGAAGCTACCAGTGAGATCACATCTGAAAATGGTATTATAAAATTCTTAAAAGCAGAATATACGGTACAAATTAAGGATGGATTAAACGAAAAAGAAGAGCATTGGGTGATCTACTTTATGGAAGAGGATGGGGTGTACAGTGCATATGCGGTGCTTGCAAACGAGAATTTTGATTTTGTAAAATCGTATACGGAAAGCATTGTGCGATCTTATCGGAAGAAATAATCAATCAGGACCACCGGCTTGGCCGGTGGTCCTGATTGATTATTCTCTGACGTGGTTCTTTGCGTTTTCTTTTTCGCGGTCTCAGCCGAAAACAACGGCCAAGGGCGTATCGGTCAAGGGGATATTCCGCAAGCCGACGCCGCCATTTCCCAGATCCTCGATCATTTCCTCGGAAAGCTTATAGATCTTACCCGTTGCCAGATCGATGATGCGGATACGGCTGTTATCCTGCCCGTACACGGACATGGACACGGTTCCTTCATAGGTATGGGTCAGAAGCGGCACGCAGTTCCAATAACAAAGAGCGGTTCTGCCGTCGTGGAGCTTGAAGCCGTAGACCTTCAGGGTGTTGTCCTGGCAGTCCACGCCGTTGACACGGCGAGAGGGCAAATATTCCCGTGCCCAAGGCATATCGTAACGGGCGGCGTCACCCTGCATCAGGCTTGCCAGAGTCGATAGCGCATAATAAGAGGGCTTTTGGCCGTATTCACCGGTGGAATGGCCGTTTTCATCGAACTCTGCACTGAGAACACCGAAATACCCGTAATCCAGATAGGTGGCGGTGTCGGCAATTCTGCCGCGGAGCGCCTCGATCATATCCATGGTGGAAAAATAGGAGGTGAACTCCACCCCGCACCAAAGGTCACAGATCAAGGTGCGAAGCAGGTATTTGAGCTGTTTTTCCTTGGTCCAGGAAAAGCGCTTCATGGCACCGTTTCCGTCGCTGCGGGTTTGGGCACCGGCCTCTCCCTGGATGAGGGTAATGTTGGGATTATACAGATCCACCAAATTCCGAAGGGCCTCAATATTCTGCTGACGTTCCCCGTCATAGCTGGAATAGATATGGAAGGTGATGGCATCAATGTACCGATACAAGCCGGTCACCAAAATATCGTTGACGTAGCGAAGATTCTCCAAATGGGCGATGGAGCCTGCCGCTACGCGGGCGTTGGCATCCGCTTTTTTGATGGCCTTGGCGGTTTCGGTGGCAAAAATGCCGTATTCCCGTGCATTGCGAACGTTATCCTTCACGTTCACCTTATAGTCGCCCTCCTCATGACGCCAGGAGAAGGCGTTATCCGGTTCGTTCCAGATCTCATAGAGCGTGATCCTTCCGCTGAAATGGCGGACGGTGGCATCCACGTACCGCAACCACGCCTGCATTTCCTCCTCGGACATAATGGGAGGACAGCCGACGGCACCGAACACGGGCTTGGCAAGCTCGGTATACAGAGCGTTTCCGTAGCACAGATCCAGCCACGGCTCCAGCCCTCGGGAGCGGAGATGATCCACGATCTCATCAAGCCAAGCAAAATCATACACACCCTTTTCCTTTTCGGTTCGCGCCCAGCCGGATTGCAAACGAATCGGCTTGACACCGATGGCGGCTACCTTATCGTACGCCTTATAGGGATCAAAAACGCCTCTGTCCAATTTTTCAAAGCCGATGCCCACCCGAGAATGGGAAATCTTGTCGGATGGAACAAATTCCATCTGAGACTCAAAAATCAATCGTTCCACAAAAATACCTCCGAATTTGCTTTTTATCAAGTTCTATGTTATAATCATACCACAATCTTACGGTAAAGATAGCATAATATGTGGTATTCTTATCACAATCTTATGATTTGGAGGAAGTATGCTGAATCAAGAAGAGATCCACTGCGGCGTGTATGACAGTCTGATATCCCAAAAGGGCAAAAAATTTTCCCCGATGCGCCGTGCGGCCCGATACGAATTGGAGCTGTACCACACGGATTCCGGTATCAGCTATATCGACGGCAAGGCCTTTCCCGTGCGCAGGGGGATGCTGGTTTGTGCAAAGCCGGGGCAACAGCGCTACAGCCGACTTCCCATTCGAAGCAGCTTTATTTGGATCACAACGGACAGCGACGTGGCTTGGATTCTGGATTCCCTTCCCGTTTGCTCTTACGTGGAGGACGAGGAAACGGTAGAGGAGCTATTGCAGCTGTTTGCCCGTTTGCACAGCGGGACTGCGGGCCCGACTTGGTCGGCACAGCAGGCTGTGGAATGCAACCGCCGACTTTTGGGGATTCTGCAGATCTACCTTCGGCAATGCCGCGAGGATGAGAAGCCTCATCTGGCCAGCCAAACGATTCGGGAGGCCTACCGATACATGGATAAGCATTATTGCGAAAGCTGTACCCTTTCCGAGATCGCGCAGGCAGTTCACCTTTCCGCCAATCATCTGCACAAGATCTTTGCGGAAAGCGAGGGCTGCACCCCATATGAATACGTAACGGAAAAAAGGATCAAAAAAGCGGAGACCTTGATCCTGATGGGAGAGCATTCCTTGGCACAGGTGGCATTGGAAAGCGGCTTCTGCTCCCAATCGCATTTAACGGCCGCCTTCAAAAAAAGCAAAGGGCAGACACCCGCTCAGTACCGAAAACAGCTGTTCCGCCCAACTTGAATATCGATTTTAAGAAAGGATCACCGATCGGAGAAAGCCATCAAAAGAGCTCGGCAAGGCGCGCCGTCCGCTCCCGCCAAATTCAGCGGCGCGGCATTCAAAAAATAAACGCCCTCCGAAACATCTGACAGACAAATTCCCTCCAGCAGGATTACCTCGGCTCCCAAAAGAGCAAGATGCACCGCCATGGGCGCATTCTCCGGTCCTACGGTTTGGGATTCGTTTCCCAAAAGCAGGATCCCCGAGGAAGCGAAAACCCTTGCCGCCTCAAGAGATACCTCCGCATCTCCCTTTAACAAAATTCTTTTTGCCGCTTCCGCATTTTGCTTTTTCGCCCGATCCATCAGATTTTCGGCATCACGGGCGGTCAGAATTCCGCGGTGCTCGAAAACGAAAGCCTCTCCCACAACCTTCTCAAGAGGAATCGCATCCACCGTTTTCCCATCACCGAGGAAATGAAACGGTGCATCCAGATGGGTACCGTTGTGCGCACACATTTGAAACGCGGTCAGATTGTATAAATCCCCGTTTTCCGTGGAAAAAAGCTTGGTTTTCTTCGGTTTCGGATCGCCGGGATACACCCGACACGAAAAAACCTCCTGAGAAATATCGTAAATTTTCATATGGCTCCTCCGTTTTCGGAACTTTTTCCACAGCTTGTTCAAAAAATTCCTTCGTCCGAAAGGATCTCGTAGCGTTCATCCATAAGCCGATAATCAACGCCGTGCTTGCGGGCGAGGCGGAGCATCTCCGCGTTGTCCTCCAGCACGCCCTCCAAGGTACAGTCTTCGTCATCCAAGCGGTTTTCGATGACGGAGGCATATTTTTTGATATCGTCAAAATGATTTCGAATATACCGCTCCGTCATCACAAGGCAGCGGTACCGAATATGCTCACGATACTCCCTTTCAAAATCCTTTTTCCAATCAAAGGGAATATAACAGCCCTCTACAATGAGATTCTGCTTATTTTCAATGGCGGTTTTGATCATTTCACGGACGATCGGCCACAAATATGCGGTTAATTTGTCATCATCCATCGGTGTAAGATCGGTCATGCCGCTTCGTATCAAGCCCATTTTCAAGTGATCGATGGACAAATACGGATAGTGATACTTTTCAAGGAGCTTTTGCGCAAGAAGCGTTTTTCCCGTATGAGAGGCACCCGTAATCAATATAACCATTTTTCAAAATCTTCCTTTCATAATGCCGCGGTTCGGCAGACATCTTGAGGACGGCTTTGACTCACAGCACCATCACCAAGGTTCCTGCGGCGATAAGAATGCATCCGATCAAGGATTTTGCGGTAAACTCTTCTCCCAAAAAGACAAAGGCCATCATCAGTGTCAAAACAACGCTCAATTTATCAATGGAAACCACCTTGGAAGCCTCCCCCATTTGCAGAGCCCTGTAATAAAACAGCCAGGAAAAGCCCGTGGCCAAACCCGACAGGATCAGAAACAGCCAGCTTTTTTTGCTGATCTCGGATAAGCCCCCTTGGGCATGGGTAAGAAAAACCATTCCCCACGCCATCACCACCACCACAACGGTGCGGATGGCGGTAGCCAGATGGGAATTTACCCCCTCGATCCCGATTTTTGCCAAAATGGAGGTCAGTGCCGCAAAGACGGCGGACAGCAAAGCCAAAATAAGCCACATAAGAAGTCTTCTCCTTTCCGAAGCTTTTTCTTTCTTAATCGGATTATACCACATTCCGAAAGGAAAGAAAAGGCTTTTTTACGTTTTTGAACGAGCCTTCTTTTTTCTCTTGACAACACATTGATTTTTTGATAAAATAACAATCGATATATAACACTTGATATTTGGAGGAAACCATGCCGCCCAAAATAAAAGTCACAAAAGAAGAAATCCTGAACACCGCTGTGGAGCTTGTGAAAAAAAGCGGAGCACAAAGCCTCAATGCCAGAAGCATTGCCTCCGCTCTAAACTGTTCCACCCAACCCATCTTTTCCAATTTTGACACCATGGAAGCCCTGCGCTCGGCTGTAGTGGGGCGAGCGGAGGAGATGTTTCGGGAATACATGCGCCTTGAAACGGAGCGGGGAGAATTTCCTCCCTACAAGGCCGTCGGAATGGCGTATATTCGCTTTGCTCGGGAGGAAAAGGAGCTGTTCCGCCTTTTATATATGCGTGACCGATCCGAGGAGCCCGATTCGGAGGAATCGGATTTGGACGATCGGATGGAATCCATCGTCCGACACGTCACGGGTCTTTCTCCCGACAAAGCAAAGCTGTTTCATCTCGAAACGTGGGCATTCGTTCACGGGGTTGCCGTAATGTTTGCCACGGGCTTATTGGATCTTGACCTGAATTTGGTGAGCCGAATGATTACGGATTGCTATCGGGGATTGAGAAAGCAATACGGATTGGAGTAACAAAAATGGAAGCGATACGACTGGAAGCTTTAAGTAAAAAATATAAGGACACCGTAGCGGTAGACTCTCTAAGCCTCACGATCCGAAAGGGAGAGCTGTTTTCCCTTTTGGGGGTCAACGGAGCGGGAAAAAGCACCACGATCAAAATGCTTTCCTGCCTGACAAAGCCCACAAGCGGCAACGCCTTTTTAGGCGGAAAAAGCATTTGCCGCGAGCCTGCCGACGTCAAAGCGCAGATCGCCGTTTCGCCCCAGGAAACTGCCGTGGCGCCCGGTCTTTCGGTACGGGAAAACCTTGCCTTGATGTGCGGTGTACAGGGCTTCTCCCGTGATCGGAAACGCACAAAGATAGCGGAGATCTCCCATCAGCTCGGTCTGGACTCCGTTATGGAAAAAAGGGCGGAAACGCTTTCGGGAGGCTGGAAGCGGAGACTCAGCATTGCCATGGCGCTGATCTCGGAGCCTCAAATTTTGTTTCTGGATGAGCCTACGTTGGGGCTGGACGTTCTGGCAAGAAGCGAATTGTGGGATCTGATCCGCTCCTTGAAGGGGAAGGTCACCGTCATTCTGACCACCCACTATATGGAGGAGGCAGAGGCCTTATCCGACCGAATCGGAATTATGAGAGACGGAAGGCTTTTGATCTGCGATACCGCCGAGGCCATCAAAAGGACCGCAGGCACCGATTCCTTCGAAGAGGCCTTTATCCGTATTGTCAAGGAGGTGGAAAAATGAGAATGCTTGCCTTTGCAAAAAGAAACGCCTTAGAGATCCTGCGGGATCCGCTGAATCTGATCTTCGGGCTCGGCTTTCCTTTGGTGCTTTTGATTCTGATGAATGCCATTCAAAGCAGTATTCCCGTTCCGCTGTTTGAGCTTTCGCGCCTTGTGCCGGGAATCACGGTGTTCGGCTTATCCTTTATGACCTTGTTTTCGGCATCTCTGATCGCCAAGGACAGAAAAAGCGCCTTGCTTTGCCGATTGTACACCACAAAAATGACACCGACGGATTTTATTTTGGGGTATACTCTGCCCGTTCTCCCCCTTTGCGCCGCGCAATGCGTAATCTGCTATGCGGTTGCCATAGCCCTCGGGCTTGATATGACCGTTCACATCCTATACGCAGTTCTCTTGATCGTTCCCGTTTCCGTTTTTTATATTGCGTTGGGGCTTCTTTGCGGAAGTGTTTTGAGTGATAAGCAGGTGGGAGGAATATGCGGCGCTCTGCTTTCCAATCTTTCCGCCTGGCTCTCCGGTGTTTGGTTTGATTTGGAACTGGTGGGTGGCTTTTTCCGACGCCTTGCCTCATATCTCCCCTTTCTCCACGCGGTGGAGCTGGAGCGGGCGGTGCTGGCGGGGAATTTCGAAGCCATTCTCCCCCACCTTCTGCCCGTTTTGGGCTACGCTGCCGTTTTTCTTATCTTAGCCGTCGTTTTGTTTTTAAGACAGATGAAGAATTCATAGAAAAAAGTCTTCTTCCGATCGGCGAATTTTGCTGATATTTTTTAAGAAAATATTGATTTTTTTTGGAATCTATGATATAAAATAGGCAAAATCAGCAAATCAAAACGTAAGGAGGATCTTGAGCAAATGAGCGTTCAGGATATTTTAAATCTGATCGAAGAAAAAGGCATTCAGATGATCGATTTCAAAATGGTGGACATCAACGGGCAATTTCGCCACGTCACCATTCCCGCGGGTAATTTTTCCGAGGATACCTTAAAAAGCGGAATCGGCTTTGATGCTTCCAATTACGGCTATGCCGTGGTGGAAAAAAGCGATATGGTATTCATCCCCGATCCCGATACGGCTGTAGTGGATCCCTTCTGCCAAATCCCCACGCTTTCCATGACGGGAAACGCAATGATCATCGACAATCCCGAAAACCGCCCCTTGGCTCAGTATCCCCGCAACGTGGTATTGGCCGCCGAAAAGTATATGAAGGATTGCGGCATTGCCGATACCATGATGATCCTGCCCGAATTTGAATTTTATCTCTTCGATCACGTGGGCTGGGAGGTAGGACCGAATTCCGTTTCCGCTTCGGTGGATGCCGAGCAGTCCTACTGGAACAGCGCCGCGGAAGGAATGGGCAATATCGTTCCCAAGCAAAAGGCCTATCACATCGCCAAGCCCTTTGACCGTGCTTATGAATGTCGCAGTGAGATGTGCCTTCATATGAAGGATGCGGGAATCGAGATCAACTATCACCATCCCGAGGTGGCCGCTTCCGGTCAGTTTGAGATCGAGCCGCAATTGGGGCAAATGAGCAAAATGGCCGATGCTACCATGATGATCAAATACATCGTTCGTAACACGGCTCTGCAATACGGCAAGACCGCCACCTTTATGCCCAAGCCCATCTATGGGGAAGCAGGAAGCGGTATGCACGTGCATATGCTTCTTTTGAAGGATGGGGTTCCCCTCTTTTCCGATGACAACGGCTACGCCCATTTGAGCGAGACTGCGCATTACTTTATGGGCGGTCTTTTGAAGCATATTGCCTCTCTTTGCGCCATCACCAATCCCAGCACCAATTCCTTTAAGCGCTTGATTCCCGGATTCGAGGCTCCCGTAACCGTCGGCTATGCCACCAGCAACCGCAGCGCGGTCATTCGAATTCCCGCTTATGCCAAATCTCCCGAGAAGCGCCGCTTTGAGCTTCGCAACCCCGATGCCACCTGTAACCCCTATTTCTGCTATGCCGCCATTCTCATGGCAGGTCTTGACGGAATCCGAAACAAAATCGATCCCCACGCCAACGGCTGGGGCCCCTACGACGTCAATCTGTATACCCTGCCCGAGGAGGAAAAGGCCAAGCTGAAGGGGTTGCCCACTTCCCTTCCCGAGGCTCTGGATGCACTGGAGGCCGACCACGATTATCTGACGGCGGGCGGTGTATTCCCCAAGGAATTGCTGGACAACATCATTCGCACCAAAAGAGCCGAGTGTGCGGAAATGGCAAAGATTCCCCATCCCGCGGAATTTGAAAAGTATTATAATCTGTAATTTAAAGGATAAAAGCACGACGCAACATGAAGGACAACGACGAAAAAATGACAAAAAACCCTGCAGAATTATTACACAGCATTGCCGCCCGTCTCAAAATCGATCTCTGCCCCGACGGGCTCTATCACTACGACGTTATGGTATCCAGAAGGAAGGAGGAGCTTTGCTCCTTTGATATGATTCGGCGCCTTCAGGATCGCTTCGATCTTTTCGGTGAATTTTACACCGACGTTTTGGAGGCTTGGGAGGATCTGCAATCCGATCCGGATCGCTTAAGTTGGGTCAACGCCGCCTCGCTCTTCATTAAAGACGTTCCCCACAAGGATGCCCGCAAGGTTTGTTACCCCGAGACCAACGGAACCCGTGGAGGAGATATGATGCCTCTGTTCGCTCTTCTCCCCAGCGTAGAAGAAGCCTACGAGGAATATTGCCGCCGCGGCTTACCCCAAGAGGATCTGGACATTACCATGCAGGAATATAAGATCAATCTGCGCATCGTACGGGATCACGCTATGGGCAGAGTGGGTCTCAATGCCGGCTACGCTTCTTGGCTCTGTCTGTATGCAAAGGCCCGTATCTTCCGTCACGGATCCTTGAACTTTGAAATCCATCAATCCCCCAGCTATTGTCCGTATCTTTTGAAAAACGAGCAGAGCGGTGCGATCGTTCCCGTGTTCGGAAAGAATATGGTCGTTCACAGAAACGGCGTTCCCTTGGGGAGCTACGGCTATGAGGACGAATGGGGCTCCTTCGATACCTATTTTGAGGAAAACGTCACCGCTTACGTGGGACATCCCGCTACCTCTCGTCACATTTCCCGCGAACGGGTGGCCTTTCCGAAGAATCAATGGGAATTGGTCTTCGGACCGGGGGACCGCGATCTGAGCGTTCACATTCCCCGAAAAACCGATCTTTCTCCGAAAGCGGTAGACCGTTCCTTGGCAGAGGCGGTGGAGATCGCAAATCACTGCTATCCCGAATGGCCGCCGAAGGCTCTTTACTGCTCCTCCTGGCTTTTAAGCCCCATGCTTAACGAGATTTTGGGGAAAGGCTCTGCCATCACCGCCTTTTCCTCCCGCTTTGAGCGCTTCCCCAGAAAGGATGCCGGGCTGTCCGTTTTCAGCTTTGTATTCCCCGCAAAATTTGCCTCCATGGAATCCCTGGAGGAGTTGCCGGAAAACACCCGTTTGGAAAAGGCCTTGAAGCAAAAATACTTAAACGGCCAGCGCCTTTACACCACGAGCGGTTTCATTCTGCTGTAAAAAACAGATTCAAAAAAAGAAACAGAAGTGCAAAGCGTGTTATCCTTAACGGAGTTTACCCAAACCGAGTAGGATGATAGAAATTGACAGTATGGCATAACGCTATACTGTCTTTTCTTATGCAAAAGCGAAATAGGAAGTGACAGCATTATCTTGGCTTGGGTGGAAAA
>JAFWBD010000065.1 GCA_017507325.1 Clostridia bacterium
ATGTGACCTCCTTTGCTGTTTTTATTTGTGCAGTTGGCAGCCGCACTTCTATTTTACAGCAAAGGAGTTGCTATGTCATTATCAACTATCTAATTCTTACCGAACCACGCGTCTAACGCGTGGTTTTACTATACAAAAAAGAGAGCTTCGCGAATTTTTTCGCGTAGCTCTCTCTTCTTTTAATGTCCGCTGCTATGGTCGCCGCCGTCATTGGGCTTTTGCGGCACCTGAAGCCCGGGCAGGGTCACCGAATCCGTTTTCTCCAGGGTCAGCGAACGGCGGTGGAACAAAAGCTCGCCCTGCGATCCCACAGCGCTGAAATTCAGCGAAAAGGCTGTGAGCAGACCGCTCTTCTTGTGAACGGTAAAGACCCCCTCCGCCGCCCCCGCGATGCCGTCCGCTAAGATCGCGGCCTCGGGAAAATAAGTGGGAAACAGCAAAGCAAATTCCGAAAGGGCCTTTTCTTCCACCGTAAAGCCGATGGTATAATCGTCCTTTCCTTCGGAAAAGCTCATGGAGGCAAGGCTTCCTTCCTTGGGTAAAAACAGCAAAAACAGCTCCTCAAAGGCAAGGGGCTTTTTTTGGTTTTCCTCCTCCCAGAGCTTTATTTCCTTCATCACGTCGTAGCGGTTTTCCACCGTCTTCCCGCCGCGGGAGAGAAGCTGATAAAACACGTTGCTTTCCTCCGCCCCGCCCCGACGGATCACGTTTTGCACGGTGTAATATACCTCATCCTTGGAGGCGGCGTAATAGGTGACCTCCTCCGAGGCGCTGTCAATGGGGGCATCCCCCTTTTGCAGGGTGCTTTCCGTCAAAAGCGTTCCCTGAAGCGCATCCAAACGCCGCAAGGCCGAAACCGCCCCCGAAAGAAGCTCGGCGCTGCCGATCTCCTCGGCGGGAATAAACGAAATCCCCTCATGGGGCTTCGGCAGAGAAACGGAATCACGCCGTCCCGGCTCCAAGGCGGTGCTCACGGTCATTTCCGCAGACGTGCCGTGAAGTGTGCCCGTGGCGGTGAGGGTCTCCGATTCCAGAATTCCCTCCGAGGAAAAGCGCGCCTTGCCCGTAACGGATTGCACCGCGCCCCCCTCGCCGAGAGCCTCGGCAAAAAGCGTCAGCACGGCCGCATCCGTGACCCGATAGGAAACGCTCAGCCCCTCCCGGGCAAAATCCCCGAGCAGCGCAGGGTCGATCAAGGCCACGGGATACACGTATTCCCGCAAATACGCCTCAAAGCGGGTGGCGGTGCAGGGAGCGGAAAAATTTCCCTCCTTCACCTGAATCTTGGCCGTTCCGTTATCAAAATAATAAGAACTTTCCCCCTCGCGGGCGTAGGAAAAGCCGTCGTACCCCCGACGCTGCCGCACAATGCGGATTTCATCAAGCTCTTGCCCCTTTTTCACCGTTCCTTCCAATAGAAAGGAAGAAAGACGCTCGGTCCGTTCCTTCCCGTAGGCGTAAAGCGCCTCGGGGGACAAAAGAGAAAGATCCTCCTCTCCCCCGCTTTCCCGACCGCCCTCGGCGGTTTCGGTTTTCACCGAGCCCGCGGGTCCGCAGGCAAACAGCGAAATGAGCATCGCGGTGCAAAGCAAAAACGATAGCATTCTTTTCATAAAAGACTCCTCCCTTTGGGGATCAAGAAAAATATTGGCTGGCAAGGCCGCCCTCGCCCGTTTCTCGGTAACGGCGGGACATATCCTTTCCGGTTTCGTACATGGTTTTCACCACGGTATCAAAGGAAATTTTACGGGAATCGCTCAAAAAATTGGCCAGATTCACCGCGTTGATGGCGCGCATGGCGGCCACGGCGTTCCGCTCGATGCAGGGGATCTGCACCAGCCCCCGAATGGGGTCGCACGTCAATCCCAAATGATGCTCCAAGGCCACCTCAGCGGCGTATTCGATCTGATCCAGCGTCATGGAATACATTTCGCCCAAGGCCGAGGCCGCCATGGCGCAGGCGGTTCCCACCTCAGCCTGACAGCCGCATTCCGCTCCGCTGATGGAGGCGTTGGTCTTCACAAGATTTCCCATCAGCCCTGCCGTAGCAAGCGCGTGAAGAATGGCCTCCTCTCCCAGCCCCCGCCGCTCGCTGACGTATCGGAGCACCGCGGGCAGAATTCCGCAGGAGCCGCAGGTGGGCGCCGTCACCACGTCCCCTCCCGCCGCATTTTGCTCGCTGAGGGCAAAGGCGTAGGCACAAACCAAGCGGTTTTCGCGGGTTTCGGCGTTTTCGTCAATGTGGCGCTGAGCCAGAAGATGCCTCGCCTTGCGCTTCACGTGGAGACCGCCGTAAAGCTCTCCCTCGGCTCGAAGCCCCTCCTCCATGGCACTTTTCATCGCCTGCCACATTCTGGAAAGGTAATCCCAGATCTCTCTCCCCTCAAATTTTTCCACGTATTGCCAGAGGCGCAGATTCTTTTCCTGGCAGTAGGAGCAGATCTCGGCAAAGGAATTGTGGGGATAGATCCGTTCGGGCTTATGAAAGGCTTGCCCGCGGATCTCAATGGAGCCCCCGCCGAGGCTGTAAACCTCCCAGCTGTCCAAGCGCTTGGCCCCCTGATAAGCCGAAAGGATCAGGGTATTGGGGCGATCGGGCAGAGCCGCCCCCAAATCGAATTCCACGGTGCATTCCTTGGGGGAAAACACCTCGGTAATACAGCGATCCGTTCCGTGGCCCTTTCCCATTTTGGCTAAAGACCCGCAAAGCACCGCCCGATAGCGGGTCGCCTCGGGGTAGCGCTCCAGAAAAAGCCTCGCCGCCTTTTCGGGGCCCAGGGTGTGGGTGCTGGAGGGACCCCTTCCGATCTTATACAGCTCCCGCAGGGATTCCATCCCCGCTTCCACGTTTTTCGCGGGGATGCCGTTTTCATCGTGCTTCAAAAAGAAATCCAAAGGCACGTCAAAGGCGGTGGCCAAGGAAAGAAGCGTATCGGTGGCGGGGCAGGAGGAGCCGTTTTCCCACTTGGAAACGGCGCGGTTGGAAACCCCCACCTTTTTGCCGAGCTCTCCCTGAGATAAGCGGTGCTGCTTTCGTAAAAATCGGATCTTCTCCGCAAGATTCATACTCATATCCCCCCCTTTCCGGTTTCACAAAAGAATTCTACCATTTTTTGATTCTTTTTGCAAGAGCCTTTCCTCTTTTCACCTTTTCGTTCTCTGATTCCGGAGTCGCGGCAAGGACTCCGTTTGTCAACCGCTTCTTCCCATGATTTACATTTTTTCGGAAGAACACCAAAAAAGCCCCCTGCAAAAAAGGCGGCGGCTTTGGTGGAAGCAGAGGTCGGCGATCCCCCTTTTTCTATTCCGAAAGTTTTTGGGAGGAAAGAACCTTTTTTCAAAAAGAGTTCCAAGAAAAATATTCAAAAAAAGCAAGAAACGTGCAAATCTATGCTGCCTGCATTTGACTTTTTTCGGCAAAAATGATATGATGGATCCATAACAATCCCAAAAAAGGAGAATGACCGTGAATTCTTGCAAAAAAGCTTTGCTATTTTTCTTGATTCTCTTGTCGGCCGCCTCTCTTTTCACTGCGTGCTCCGAAAAAGAAACCCCCGCTTTCTCGATTCCGCCCTCCTCGGAAGAAGCTACTCCCGAAAGCACCACCGAACCGCCCGTAACCGAAGCGCCACCCACCGAGGACAACACCCCGCCGCCCGTGGCAGAAGCGCCACCCATCGAGGACAACACCCCGCCGCCCGCCACCGAAGCGCCGCCCATCGAGGACAACACCGAGCCTCCCACAACCGAAGCGCCACCCACCGAGGACAACACCCCGCCGCCCGTAACCGAAGCGCCACCCACCGAGGACAACACCCCGCCGCCCGCCACCGAAGCGCCACCCATCGAGGACAACACCCCGCCACCCGCCACCGAAGCGCCACCCATCGAGGACAACACCGAGCCTCCCGTCCTGTTTGAAAAAACCGAAAACGGTGGGCGCATTCCCATCCAAGGCATTTGCCAGTACCCGGAATTCCCCACCGGCTGTGAATCCACTGCCGCCGTGACGGTGCTCCGCTTCTACGGCTTGGATCTATCCGTTGCCGAATTCGTTTCGGGTATCTTCCTATGAGCAATGCCTTTGAATTTCGAGGCGGTGTCCTTTGCGGCCCCTCTCCCTATGAATATTTCATCGGCGATCCGCGCCGCGGCTCCTCCTACGGCTGTATGGCTCCCGTCATCGCCGGGGCTATGAAAAGTGCCGCGGGAAACCGCTTTGAGGTGAAGGAGCTTTCGGGTGAAAGCCTTTCCACACTGTATTCCGCCTACGTGGAAAAGGGAAACCCCGTTCTGATCTGGGTCACCATGGGAATGGTGGAAACCTTTCCCGGAACCGCCTGGTATCTGCCCGACGGCAGCTTATATTACTGGCCCTCCTGCGAGCACTGCATGGTGCTGATGGGCAGCGAGGACGACCGTTACCTCCTCTTGGATCCCGAAACGGGAGGGGTGGTCTCCTACCAAAAGGATCTGGTGGAAATGCGATACGATTCTCTCGGCAAGCAGGCCGTGGTGATGAACAAAATTCCATAAATAAAAGAAAAAAGAGAGTCTATCTGAACGTGCCCCTCAAAGAAGTCCGACTTTTGGGGCTCACGCTAAGATACTCTCTCTTTTTTTGAATAAAAAATGCGCGATACGCCGTTTGACGTATCGCGCAGAAGGGAAAAATCAAATCAGTCCAATTCGGGGAAAGGAGTTCTCACGTTGTAGTGGGTGTGGAGAAGCTCGTGTGCCAAATGGGAGTTGGGCTCACCCAAGAACTCATCATAAAGAGCCTTGATCTGAGGATTGTTGTGAGACTGACGGAGAGTCTGTCTCTCATCCTCGGAATACAGAGCCTGAGCGCGCTTTGCACGGTAGGTATCCACGATATCCGGATCCTCGTTGGGCAGGAAGCACTCACGAACGTAGGGCTGACCGCCGCCGTTGATACAACCGCCGGGACATCCCATGATCTCGATGAAGTGATACTTGCTGGTGCCGGCCTCGATCTCATCCAGAAGCACCTTGGCGTTCTTCATACCGTGGGCAACGGCCACGTTCACGGTCATACCGGCCAAATCAAAGCTTGCTTCCTTGATTCCGTCGAATCCGCGAACCTCTTCAAACTTAACACCCTCGTGCTCCTTACCGGTGAGCACGAATGCCGCGGTACGAAGCGCTGCCTCCATAACACCGCCGGTAACACCGAAGATCACGCCTGCGCCGGTGTATTCGCCAACGATATCGTTATCAAACTCCTCATCGGGAAGCTTGGCAAAATTGATACCGCTTCTTCTGATGAGCTTGCCCAATTCTCTGGTGGTGAGAACGGCGTCCACGTCGGCAAGGCCGCGGGTCTTCAATTCGTCGCGCTGAGCCTCATACTTCTTGGAGGAGCAGGGCATTGCGGAAACAACGAACAGATCCTTGGGATCAATGCCAACCTTGGCAGCCCAATAGTGCTTCAGAATTGCACCCATCATCTCATGAGGAGACTTGCAGGAGGACAGGTGATCCAAAAGACCGTTGTAACGGATCTCGGCGTAGTTGACCCATCCGGGAGAGCAGGAGGTGATCATGGGGAGCTTGCCGCCGTTCTTGATACGGCTCAAAAGCTCGGTGGCCTCTTCCATAATGGTAAGGTCTGCGGCATAGTTGGTGTCGAACACCTTCTTAAAGCCCAGTCTTCTGAGAGCGGCAACCATCTTGCCGGTCACGGGAGTACCGATCTTCATACCGAATTCCTCGCCCAGAGCGGCTCTGACAGCGGGAGCGGTCTGAACCACAACGTACTTGCCGGCAGCCATAGCGGCGTCAACCTTGGCAATGTCGTTCTTCTCCATCAAAGCGCCGGTGGGACAAACGGTGATACACTGGCCGCACATAATACAGGGGCTCTTATCAAAGGTTCTGTTCTGAGCAGGTCCGATGATGGTCTTGAAGCCTCTGTTCTGGAAGGTCAGAACACCGTCGCCGTGGGCGTTGGCGCAGCGAGCCACACATCTTCCGCAAAGCACGCACTTGGAGGTATCGCGGACGATGGCGGGGGTAACGTTATCGTAGGTGGTGGGAGTCTGTTCACCAAGGAACATATCCTCTCTGGCACCGGTGAGCTTGGCCACGTGGAGAAGCTCGCACTTCTCGTTCTTGTCGCACTGCTGGCACTTCATGGAGTGGTTGGAAAGGAGCAATTCCACGGAAGCTCTTCTGGCAGCGGTGGCCTTGGGAGAAGAAATGATGATTTCCATTCCTTCGTTCACGGGGTACACGCAGGAAGCCACAAGGCCTCTGGCACCCACAACCTCCACGAGGCATACACGGCAGGAGCCTCTGTTGCACTCACCGTGGTTGTATGCGCAAAGGGAAGGAATTTCGTATCCGCAGGCACGGGCGGCCTCCAGCACGGTGGAGCCGGCCTCTACCTGATAGGGGATTCCTTCAATTTTAATATTAATCTTAGCCATTTTCTCTACCTCCTTATTTCTTCACGATCGCCTTGAACTTACAGGACGAGAGACACATACCGCACTTGATACACTTGGCGGCGTCGATCTGGTAGGAAGGAAGCTTCTTACCGGGAGCGGTGTAATCGGTCTTATAGATCGCATCCACAGGACAAGCTCTGGCGCAGGCGCCGCAACCGAAGCACTTATCCTGCTCAACGGCATATCTCATCAGGTTCTTGCAAACCTTGGCGGGGCATTCCTTGTTTTCGATGTGTGCAATATACTCATCGCGGAAGGAAGCCAGCGTGGAAAGAACGGGGTTGGCGGCAGTCTGACCCAAAGCGCAGAGAGAACCGATCTTAATGGTCTGTGCCAATTCCTCCAATTCTTCCAGATCCTTCATGGTAGCCTTACCGTCTGTGATCTTCTGCAGGTACTCGAGAAGGCGCTTGGTACCGATGCGGCAGGGAGAGCACTTACCGCAGGATTCGTCGCAAATGAATTCCATATAGAATTTGGCAACGTCAACCATACAGTTGTCTTCATCCATGACGATGGCACCGCCGGAGCCCATCATAGAGCCTTTTGCAACCAGGTTATCAAAGTCGATGGGGGTATCCAGATCCTTCTCGGTCAGGCATCCGCCGGAGGGACCGCCGGTCTGAATGGCCTTGAACTTCTTACCGCCGGGGATTCCGCCGCCGATATCGTAGATCAATTCGCGCAGGGTGGTACCCATGGGGATCTCCACCAGGCCGACGTTGTTGATCTTACCGCCCAAAGCAAATACCTTGGTGCCGCGGCTTCTTTCCGTGCCGTACTTGGTAATGGATTCCGCACCGTTGCGGAGAATATAGGGAACGCAAGCCAGCGTTTCCACGTTGTTCACGATGGTGGGGCACTCCCACAGACCCTTCACAGCGGGGAAGGGAGGACGGGGACGGGGCATACCGCGCTGACCCTCGATGGAGTTCAGAAGAGCGGTTTCCTCGCCGCACACGAAGGCACCGGCACCGAGGCGGATGTGTGCGCGGAAGGAGAAGTCGGTTCCCAGAATGTGATCGCCCAAAAGACCCAGCTCCTCTGCCTGCTGAATGGCAATTCTCAAGCGGTTCACGGCGATGGGATACTCGGCACGAACGTAGAAATAGCCGTTCTGTGCACCGATGGCGTAGCCGGCAATGGCCATACCCTCGATGACGGCAAGGGGGTTACCCTCCAGAATGGAGCGGTCCATGAAGGCGCCGGGGTCACCCTCGTCACCGTTACAAACCACGTACTTTTCTCCGTCGGGCTGATCGTAAGCAAACTGCCACTTTCTGCCGGTGGGGAATCCGCCGCCGCCGCGTCCGCGGAGACCGGAATCCAGAACTTCCTTGATGACGTCGGCTCTGTTCATCTGCAGAGCCTTGGCCAGACCCTGGAAGGCACCGTCGCCCAGAGCCTCGTTGATGTCCTCGGGGTTGATGTTGCCGCAGCCGTGGAGAGCCACACGAACCTGCTTCTTATAGAAGGTAATGTCCTCCTGCTTGGCAACCTTTTCCTTGGTTTCGGGATCCACGTACAAAAGTCTTTCAATGACCTCGCCGCCGATCAGATCCTTCTCCACAATCTCGTCAACGTCGTCCAGCGTAACCAGACGGTACAGCGTATCCTCGGGATAGATCTTAACAAAAGGACCCTGAGAGCAGAAGCCGAAGCAACCGACCTGGTTAACGGTCACACGGTCGGAAAGGCCCTTTTCTGCCACAAGCTTGACAAATTTCTCTTGAATTTCAGCGGAATGAGAGGAGAGACAGCCGGTACCGCCGCACAAAACCACGGCGCGCTTGCCGGTCTCACCACGGAACTTGGCAGCAAGACACTTGCCGCACTGCTCCTGCTTTTCTTTCAATTCTTCAAAGGAACGAATCATGCGTTTGCACCTCCTTCAGCACGCAACTCCTCGATAATACCGGGGATGGCCTTGACCTCAACCTTGGGGTAAACTCTGCCGTTGATGGAAACGGCGGGAGCGATACCGCAGGCACCGATGCAGCGGAGCGCATCGATGGTGAACATTCCGTCCTCGGTGGTCTCACCGGGAGCAATGCCCAGGATCTCGGAAAACTTGTCGATCACCTGCTGAGCGCCCTTGACGTAGCAAGCGGTACCCAGGCAAACGCCGACAACGAATTTTCCCTTCGGCTTCAAAGAGAAGAAGGAATAGAAGGTTACCACACCGTAGATGTCTGCAACGCTCACACCGGTCTTCTTGGAAACCAGCTCCTGAACCTCCAGCGGAATATAGCCGTATTCCTTCTGGATGTCACTCAGGATCATCATCATCGGTGTTTTTTCTTCGGCGTAGCGGTCACAGATTTCACTGATCTTGGCTACAGCCGCATCACTTAAATGAGCCATGAATAAGCCCTCCTTATGTTGATCATTATGCCTCTTGGCATATGAAAATTGATATAGGTCCATACCTTATAGATTCTAACGCGAAATGCTCCGAATGTCAAGAACCTTTTGCGGAAAAATCGCACAAATCTCTCCCGATTCCGACAATATTTTCCGTTTGAAAACAATTTTGTCTCATTTTACACGAATTTGTTTTTTTGCATCTCCGATTCATCCCTTCCGCTTTCTTCGGCGTAGCCTTTCAGGATCTCCTCAAGGTTTTCGAGAAATTTTTCCCGAACGGACAAGGGCGAGAGGATCTTCACCCGATTTCCGAAGCCCGCCAGCCACGAAAAGAACAGCGGACTGACCAGAACCGAAACGCTGATCTCAAAGCCGCCCTCTCTCCGACGCGTCACCAGATCCGAGCCGAAGCGGTCGAACATCACCCCCGCCAATTCCTCAAGGCAGAAAAGAGTCACCCGCTCCTCGGTGCCGCCGAACATGCCGAAGGTCTTTTTTTCGTATTGGGCGGGAGAAACGGAGCAAAAGGCGTCCTCCCCGTCCCGCGGGGACTCGTCCTTGCGAATGGAGATCATCTTATCCACGCGGAAGTGGCGGATCTGCCCCTTTTCCTCCAAAGCCACCAAATAGTAATTTTCATCGTCCCACACAAGAAAATACGGAGATACCCGATATTCCCCGCCCCCGCGGCGAAGCTTCTTCTCTCCCGCGGCGTTCCATTCGAAATAACGGAAGCAAACCTTCTTTTTTTCCTCGATGGCCTGCCCCAGCGCATCCACGTTGCGGTAAATGCTCTCGTTCATGGTTTTGATCCGCCCCGCCACGAACACGTGGCTCCGAAGGGCGGCGCCCTCCCGACGGCTCACCAGATTCTGAAGCTTTCGGATCAGATCCTCGCTCTTTTTTCTCGTCAGAAAGCGGGAGGACTGCACCGCATCCACCAAGAGGCGCACCTCGGGCAATTCAAACGCCCGATTCCCGATAAAATACCCCGTGGTCCTCCCCCGAACCGAAACGATATCCAGGCCGAAGGCGGAAAGCTCCTCCAAATCCGAATAAATGCTCTTGCGCTCGGCACCGATCCCGTTTTGCTCCAAAAAGCGGATCATATCCTGCACCGAGGCGGGATGGTCCTCGTCCGTTTCCTCCAAAAGAAAGCGGGCCAGATACAAAATCTTCTGTTTTTGTCTCGCAAGACGCGGCATCTTCATCACCTCACGAAGAATTGTACCATAAACCGTACTTTGAGGCAAGAAAAAAATCAAGGAATTTACGGAAAAAATCCCCGAAAAGCAATTGCAATTTTGAAAAGACTTTGCTATACTGTTTTCATCAAGCCGAAAGGAGACCGAACGTATGAGAACCTTAACCGTCTTCAGAAAAAAGAAATTTGCCGCCTGTCTCGGCACCATGAAGGTGTACCTGTCGGATCCTGCGGGGGACACCGAGATTCAGGGAATCCGTTGCCGCAAGCTGGGCGATTTAAAGAACGGCAAAAGCGCCTCCTTTGCCATCGGACCCGAGGAGGGAAGGGTGTTCGTCATTGCCGACCGTATGACCAAAAGCTACTGTGCGGATTCCGTGGCGATTCCCGCCGGGGAGGAGAGCATCACGCTTTCGGGAGAAAACAAGGTCAATCCCTTTTTGGGCAACCCCTTCCGCTTTGATCAAAAGCCCGATGCCTTTGCCCTTGCCGCCAGAAAAAGCAAGAACAAATGGGGCGTTTTCATTTTCGTTTTCGCCATCCTTCTGGGGGTGGCCGCGGGGATTTTCTTCAACTCGAACTTTCTTTTCTCCGGCGACGGGGAAAAGGTCTTTTCCGCCGAGAATATGCAGATCACCCTGACCAAGCAATTCAAAAAGGTGAATTTCGGAGGCTACACCGCCTGCTTTGAAAGCAGTAAGGTAGCCGTATTTACCCTGCGGGAGCCCTTCAGCGCCGCCGAGGGTGCCGAAAAGCTCTCTCCCGAGCAGTACGCCGAATTGATCCTTGCCACCCAGGGCGAGGCCGAGGTGAAACACGAGCGGGGGCTCTGCTATTTTGAATACACCGCCCGTGCCGAAAAGGACAGCTACGCTTACTTTGCCGCCGTTTATAAGGACAAAGACGCCTTCTGGCTGATCCAATTTGCCGTCAAGGAAAAGGATCTTCCCGAATACCGCGATCAATTTTTCAAGTGGGCCGAATCCGTCACGTTTTCCGCAAGCTGAACCCCCGCTTTTTTCGAAAGGACCGTATTGCCGTATGTACCACTACGAAACCCATCTTCACACCTTCCCCGTCAGCAAATGCGCCAAGGCCACGGTGCGGGAGCAATTGAATTTCTACCGCAACGAGGGATTTGACGGCGTTTTCATCACCAACCATTTTCTGGACGGCAACGTCAACGTAGATAAGACCCTCCCCTACGCCAGGCAGCTTGAGTTTTATCTCTCGGATTACTTTGAGGCCAAAAAGTTAGAGGAGGAAATGGGTCTTTCCGTCTTCTTCGGGGTGGAACTCTCCCAGCAGAGGACCGATTTTCTGGTCTACGGCCTCGATCCCGATTGGTACCGCCGTCATCCCGAGGTGGCGGTAATGGAAAAGAGCGATCTGCTTCCCTATCTGATGGAGGCGGGCGCGCTGGTGATCCACGCCCATCCCTTCCGCGTGGGCAAGGGCATCAAGGTGCTCCGCCTGTATCCCTGGGCGGTGCACGGCGCGGAGGTCTTCAACGCCTGCCGCACCGATCACGAAAATGAAATGGCCGCGCTTTTTGTCAAGCATTACGATCTGATCCCCTTTGCGGGCAGTGATATTCACGCCCCTGCCCGTATGACAAATCTCGGCGGAATGGAGACCGATTCTCCTTTGATCGACGAAAAGGATTTCGTCCGCCGCGTGCTGGAGAAAACGGCCGTCCCCTTCTCCTGCCCCGTCAAGCATCGGGAGGAACAGCCCCTATGAGGATCACCGTTTTTGAGGGAGAGAGCATTTGCGGGGACGATCTTTCTCTGGATTTTCTCAACCGATACGGCTCCGTCCGTTTTTACGGCGTCCCCGATCCCGCCGAGGTGCCCAATCTGATCGGAGACAGCGAGGCCGTTTTGTGCAGTAAGGTTCTTTTGGGTGCCGAGGTGTTCGATGCCTGCCCGAATCTGCGCTACATCGGACTGATGGCAACGGGGTATAACAACGTTGACGTGGCCGAGGCCGCCCGCCGAGGGATCACCGTCACCAACATCCCCGATTATTCCTCCGACGCCGTGGCACAAATGACCCTGGCCTTTCTTCTTCAATTTGCCACCAATCTCATTTCCTATACCGAATCCACCCGCCGCGGAGATTGGCTCCGCTCCGAGATCTTCTGCTATTACCCCTACCCCATGATGGAATTGCGGGGAAAGACCCTGGGGCTTTTCGGAATGGGAAGCATCGCCAAAAAGGTGGCCGAAGCGGCCGCCGCCCTGGGAATGCGCATCCTTTACCACGCCACAACCGAAAAGAAGGATCTGCCCTACACCTTCGTTTCGAAGGAGCGCCTTTGGGAGGAGAGCGATTTTCTCTCCCTCCATTGCCCCTTGAATGACGGAACCCGCGAAATCATTTGCCGCGATACCCTCGCTCGGATGAAAAAAACCGCCTTTCTCATCAACACCGCCCGCGGCGGCCTGGTGCGGGAGGAGGATCTGGCCGAGGCATTGCGGGAGGGCCGCCTTGCAGGCTATGCCGCCGACGTTTTGGCCATCGAGCCCCAGCGGGCGGATTGTCCTCTGATCGGAGCCCCCCGCTGCATTCTCACCCCCCACGTGGCCTGGGCCCCCGCCGAGACCCGCCGCCGTCTGATGACCGTTTTGGGTCAGAATCTGGAGGCTTGGCAAAAGGGAGTCCCGCAAAACACGGTCTTTCCCAAATAAGCTTTATACAGAGTTCACAAAGCTCTGATAAAATAAGATCATTCCAAATGAAAAAGGAGAATCAAAAAAAATGACCAAAGGAAAAGTAATCGGAATTATCGTCACTGTTTTCGTCCTTCTCATTGCAGGCATTCTGCTCTTTGACAGCTTCGCCGTGGTGGAGGCAGGCCATACCGGCGTCGTTTTGACCTTGGGGAAGGTGGATGAAGCCACCCTGGCCGAGGGCTTCCACACCAAAATCCCCTTCGTACAGCAGATCGTTCAGATCTCCAACCGTATCACCAAGCTGGAAGTGATGACCGAGGCCTTCTCCAAGGACCTGCAGACGGTCTCCGCCACCGTTGCCATTAACTACCGCGTCGATTCCGCCAAGAGCGGCGCTCTTTACAAAAACATCGGTCAAAGCTTCGAGAGCGTTTTGGTGACCCCCGCCGTCAACGAGGTGCTCAAGGCCATCACCGCTCAGTACACCGCCGAGGAAAGCGTCACCAACCGTGCCATCATTTCCGAGGGGCTGGTGGAGGGGCTGAATGAAAAGCTCAATGAATCAGGCCTTTACGTGACCGACGTGAACATCATCAACTTTGATTTTTCCGAGGCCTTTATCAACGCCATCGAGGAAAAGCAGGTGGCTCAGCAGCAGCTTCTGAAGGCGGAAACCGAAAAGCAGACCGCCATCACCAACGCCGAGGCCGAGGCGGAAACCATCCGCATCCGCGCCCAGGCCGAGGCCGAGGCCAACCGCATCCTCAGCGAGAGCCTTTCCGAGCTTGTGATTGAAAACAAGAAGATCGAAAAATGGGATGGCAAGCTCCCGCAGGTGCAGGGCTCCGTCACCCCTATGATCCCCATTGAATAAAAAAGCGTTTTTTTCGCGGGGCTGCCAAAAGGGTGATGTCCTTAGCGGAGAAATTACACTTTCATAAAAGTGCAAGCATCGCATTTGTCCGGACAAATGCAGTATGGGCTGAGCCCAAACCCTTATAACGACAGAAAGAGCAAACACGCAAGACGAAAATCTTGTATGTCTGCTCTTTTTTCTGTTCGTGATGTTTTTGCTAACGCAAAAGTGATGTTATGCTACTCATAATGATGTTGCTCGCAAATGCTCGCAGTGATGTGATGTTTGTCCACTACGCCGTTAGGCGTAACATCATTCACGCAGTGAACATCACTGACGAAGTCAACATCACTTGCCCGCAAGGGCAAACATCGTTTAGCGTGAATGCTCCGTTAAGAGCATCACGCTAAGCGGCTGCGCTTTTTACGGTTCCTCTTTTTTTCTGACCTCATGAAAAAAAATCCATCTGGTATTTGATTTTCCGCGCTCCCTTTGCTACAATGAGCATAAGATCAAAGAAAAGAGATGAAAGCAATGAAACGAATCGTTACCGTTCAGGATATTTCCGCCGTGGGCAAATGCTCCCTCACCGTGGCTCTGCCCATTATTTCCGCCATGGGCGTGGAGTGCGCCGTGCTTCCCACCGCCGTGCTTTCCACCCACACTCAGTTCTCGGGCTTCACCTTCCACGATCTGACGGGTGAAATGGCCCCCATCGCCGCCCATTGGAAGAAGGAGGGGCTGGATTTCGATGCCATCTACACCGGCTATCTGGGCTCCTTTGAGCAGATCTCGCTGGTGGAGGATTTTTATCAGAGCTTCGGTCAAAACGGTGCCAAGCTGGTGGTGGATCCCGCGATGGCCGATAACGGCAAGCTCTATTACGGCTTCACCCCCGAGTTCGCAAAGAAAATGGCAGGGCTCTGCGCCAAGGCCGATCTGATCCTTCCCAACCTCACGGAAACCTGCTTTATGCTGGGAGAGCCCTATTCTCCCGAATACGACAGAGAAACCATCCGCGGCTACTTAAAAAGGCTCTGCGCCATGGGTGCAAAGCACGCCGCCATGACGGGCGTCAGCTATGAAAAGGGGAAGATCGGCGTGGAAATGCTGGATGCCGAAACGGGAGAATTCTTCTCTTATTTCAACGAGCATCTTCCCGTCGCCTTTCACGGCACGGGGGATATCTTCGCCTCCGCCACCGTCGGCGCCTATGCAGGCGGCTTTTCCTTGCAGGAAAGTCTGAAGATCGCCGTGGATTACACCTTGGAATGCATCCGCAAAACCCTGGCGGATCCGTGTGCCCGCAGCTACGGAGTCAATTTCGAGGAGGCCATCCCCGATCTGGTCCGCCGCATCGGAAAATAATTTTTCCTCAAAATAAGGTCCTTGCCGAATGGGCACGCGCGATCACGAAGGATTCACATCAGTGATTCGAGCGTGCCCATTCGGCAAGGGCCTTTTTCTTCGATCTTTCTTGCCGATTTGACATTTTTCTCAAAATGTGATATAAATTTTCCGTTTACGTTATCAAATGCATCAGCGGACTCTTTGGGTCCGCAAGGAGGAAACGTCTATGAAAAAAATCTTTGCCTGATCCTTCTTGGGATGCTCCCCTGCATCCTTCTTTTTTCCGCCTGCACCCTGCAGGATGCAAAGACCCAAACCGAGCCCCCCGCCCATATTCACAGCTTCGGGGATTGGCGCACCCTTCGGGAGGCTACCTGCGCCGAGGAGGGCGAGCGGGAGCGCCTTTGCGATTGCGGAAAGCGCGAGAGCGAGGCCATCCCCACCCTTCCCCACACAGAGGTGATCGATGAGGCCTCTCCCGCCTCCTGCAAGAACGAGGGCAAAACCGAGGGGAAGCACTGCACCGTCTGCAAGACCGTCACCGTCCCCCAAGAGCCCGTGCCCGTGCTCCCTCATACGGTGGTCACCGAGCCGGCCGTTCCTGCCTCCTGCGAGGGGGAAGGCAAGACCGAGAAAAAAACCTGCTCCGTTTGCCTGAGCGTATTGCAGGAATCCGTCCCCGTCAAGGCCTTGGGCCACGCCTATGATTCCGTGGTCACACCGCCCACCCGCGGGGAGGACGGCTACACCACCCATACCTGCACCCGCTGCCACCACCGCTACACCGATTCGGTCACCCCCGCGCTGGGCTTTACGGATCTGGCCTACCGGATAGGCGCCGACGGAACCAGCTGCACCGTAACGGGTCGCGGCGCCGTGACTTCCGATCGAATCGTCATTCCCGAGACCTTGGACGGCTACACCGTCACCGCCGTGGCAAGCCGCGCCTTTTACGGAAGCAGCGTTCAATCCGTAACCATCCCGTCAAGCGTCACGCAAATCGGAGAAAAGGCCTTCTACGGCTGTCACGCTCTGACCTCCGTCACCTTCCGCGGAAGCAGTGAAAAATGGGAAGCGGTGGAAAAGGGCTCTCTCTGGGGCAGTCTCGGAGGCGGCTGTGTGATCCGTTGCGAGGATCGCGATCTGGATCCCGAGGATCCCACCCTTGTACCCCCCGCTGAGGAAAGCTTCGAAAATCCCGCCCCCGCTCCCGTCTCTCCCACCGATCTGCCCTTGATCTGCGACACCGAAGAGGTCATCAACGTTCTGCTTCTGGCCTCCGATGCCCGCCGAAACGAAATGGGGCGGAGCGACGTGATGATCCTTGTTTCCATCAACGCCCGCACCAAAAAGATCGTCCTTTGCTCCTTCATGAGAGATACCTGGGCGCTGTTCCCCAATTCCCCCCAAAGCCCCTCGGCAGGCGAATACGATAAGCTCACCCACGCCCACGTTTACGGCGGCCCGGAGCTGACCATGGCCGTTTTCAAGGAGGCCTTCAACATCGAAGTGCACCATTACGTGAAGGTAAAATTTGCCTCCTTTGCCAAGATCGTGGATGCCCTCGGGGGTCTGAATATGAATCTGTCCCGCGAGGAGGCCGAATACATCAATCAAAAATGCTGGGATCCCGAGATTTCCGCCATGTTCCCCGATTACGACCGCTCCCCCTTGACCGAAGCGGACGGTGTCCAAACCCTGAACGGACCCCAGGTGCTCTGCCATATGCGCAACCGCACCATCAGCTGGGATTGGGCCCGCACCCAACGCCAGCGGGATGCCCTGGTGCAAATGTTCTCTCAAGCCTCCTCCCTCTCCTTCTTCCGTCTGTGTCGGTTGGCCGATACCCTTTTGCCCTTGGTGGAGACCAATCTTCCCGCAGACCTTTTGACAAAGCTGGTGTCCCATTCCTTCCACTATGCAAAGTATGAGGTGGAAAGCACCCGCTTCCCCCAAAATTATGACTTTCACGAAAGCTATGAGGGCACCTATCACATCGTCCCCGACCTGCAAAAGAACTGCACCGCTCTCTACAAGCGCATCTTCGGCACCGACCCCGTCACCGCCGCTCCCTTAGCGTGATTGTCCTAAGCGGACAATCACGCAGTCAAATCCGTCTGCGACGGGTGAAATCCACCGTTGGTGGATGAAATCGCTTTCGCGATGAAATCCTGCTTCGCAGGGTTGAAGTAAGACGGATTTGATTTCATCCAAGGCAACGCCTTGGATTTCATCTGAGC
>JAFWBD010000066.1 GCA_017507325.1 Clostridia bacterium
GATGGAGGCTTTACTGGGCCACGGCTTTTGCCAATAGAAATAGGCTGTGGGTTTGGAATTTTGGTTTAGACGATATGGAAGATAGAATCATGTGAAAAAGCCAATCTACGCCTCTCGGATGGAGGCTTTTGGTTAGCCCCATTATCATACAAATCGGCAGAGATAACAGGTTCTCTGCCGAAATTTTGTGCTTACGAATTCTCCGATCAGGACATCACCCTTTGCCAAGGGAGCTTCTTCATATCGTTTTCATTTTCACCGATATACATTTCATCAATTTGCGGCTTTCACGCGAAAGGTTCACCTTTTAAATAATCCGCAAAAAGTTTGCAATCTTCACATAGTTCTCTTTGGTCAATTGTCAAAATTTCAAGTTTCTTCGAGAACTTACGGAAAATGACTGCCGGGGATTCGGCAATTAAGTTGTATAAATAATCGAAATAATCGGAGGATTCCGACACAGAAATACATTTGCCTTTATCATCACAAACTTCAAAGCCAACGTCATACTGTATTGAACGCCAATCTTCCGTTCTACAAAAATAAAATGTAATATGAAGACCCATTGCCTTTGAAATTTGTTCGAGCCTTTTGTATTCCTGATTAGACACTATTTGGGAAACAAATTCATCATAGTAGTCCGCCTTGAAAACATCATCGTTCAACGTATTGATTTTAAAATCAGGGGACGGTTCTATGATGGATTCATTTTTTTTGAACGGCATAACACTCTCCTTGTTAAGCGACGGATGTTTTTTGCCCGCTTTCGCTTAGGGTTCATCTTGCGCTCATTTTTCATCAATTTGCGCCTTTTGCGCCAAACGTCCCTTGACTGATGGCATTTCCTTCAGGCGGAAGATGCGCGCCGTATGAGGGTAAGTGAAAAGGGAGAATTGATTTCCCTCGGACAGATCCTTCTTTTCCCACGCATCGCGGATGCGGAAGCGCTTTTCCAGATACACGGTAATCTTTTCCTCCGTCTCTCCCAGATTGAAAACGGCGATCGCCTGATCCCCGTTTTCCAAAAGGCGCTTCCAAACGTGCACGCACCCTCCGTTGACCTCGCGGATCAAATGGGGCAGAGCGGGAGAAAAGAGAGCGTCCTGATGAATTTCCAAAATTTCCTCGTTGCAGAACAGATCCGTTTCAAACTCCGACAGAGATTCCAATCGACAGCTGATCTGCAAGGGCGAGGCGAAAAACGCCCGATAGGAAAAGGCGACGATCTGCTCGTCCTCCGTATAGGCGCGGTATCGGAAATTGTTCCCGTCCCGCTTTTTCAGCATGGTGCAATCGCCGATATCCAGCATATCCATATCGAAGAAATGCCCCTTTTTCACGTAGGGAATGAAATCAAAGTAGCTGCGGTAGGATTTCAGAAGGTAGTGCCACATTCCGTGGCTGTCGGGACCGCAGCGGTAGCTGGTACAGTTTTTCTCCCAATAGGCGTGGTACAGATCGTAAGCGCGCACCGTCACGCAAAAGCCAAAGTCCCGATCCGTTTCCAGAAGCGCCCGCTTCATTTGGTCTGCGTTGTAGGGGTCGCAGGGGCGCCAATCGTATTTCAGATAGTCAAAGCCCCAATCCGCCCACTGAAGGGCGTTGTTTTTTTCCTTGCGCACGGTACCGATCCCTCCCCGCTCCTCGGACCATACGGGGTCGGGCTCGCCTTGGGTGGTTCCGGTGGGTCGGGGCTCGTGGTTCATATCACAGCCGTAGGGCACCAGCATCGGCGATGAGTAAATGCCGCAAAGCAGCCCCTTGTCGTGGAGGCGGCGGCAAAAGAGCTTCATATCGGTAAATTTCTCGGGATCGGGCTGAGTGGCGTCAAATTCTCCTCCGTAGCCCGCCTGCCAGCCGGAATCTACGTTTACGTAGCGATAGCCGTATTCGGCAATGCCTGTAGAGAGCAGCTGCTGCGCAGTCCTTTCCATATCCTCTTGGGTGACCTCAAAGCCGAAAGCGTTCCAGGAGGAAAAGCCCATCAGCGGAGTGAGCAAAAGAGAGCCGGGGAAGATCTGAAGCGTCACGTTTTTTTCCGCTTTGCCCAAAGCGTTTTCCGCCTCGATCCGAAGGGGATAGCTCCCCTCTTTTTCTACCCTTCCCCGAATGATGCCCTCTTTCAGGGAAAGTCCCTCGGGCAGCCCCTCAATGCGGAAGGTAATGGGACGGCGTCCCGTGGCGCTGATTCTGAAAATGATTTCCTTGTTGGGCGAAGCGCCGTATTCCGAGGGCAGATTCAGCCTCGGTGCGCCCTCAAGGGGGCTTGCGTGGGCGATTTTGGTATGTCTCATATTACTTTTCCTTTCAATTCGCGGAAAGAAGCCTCCCGATCGGTCCATTCTCCGACTGCCTTCTTCCGAGAGAGAGCGTTGCCAAAGAAACGTTTTTCAACGTTCAAGATATTCATCATAAAGAACGGAAAGCTGCTTGAAATCAACACCCGTCTCCGCGTCATAGTAATAACTCCGATAACGGATGGGGTTATACTGCGCGGGGGTGGAGGCACCTCAGCTTGGGTCAATCATTGAGCTGTCCCTTGATTGATGAGGATAACAAATTCTCTATAATATTACTCTTTGCCTGACCATCCTGTTGAACTGCAAACAAATATTCTATACTTCGTGTTTGACTGTCAACAACTACAAACTCAAAAACAATTGTTTTTCCATCCTGTAAGAGTTCATCTAAATAGTCTTTTCTCGATTGTTCAAAGCTCGGATTGATTGAATATAAATTCTTTTCGTTCGATAGGACGTATATCTGATTCGATATATCCTTTATTCTTTCTACTTCGCATTCAAACAAAGCACTATCTATGAAAGACTGCTTGAGATAGACTGAACAAACAGGATTTCCAAAAATACTACAATCATATTCCTGATTATAAACGCAAGCATCACTCATTACATTTTCCTTTTTCGGAAAAAGAGTATTGGAATAATAATCATTCATCAACTGCTTTGTTGACTCATTTACATTTAAATACATTTTTGGATCATCAATCAATACATGGTCAATCTCCGGATACGAAAAGAAAAGTTTAAAGATGCTTATATATGCAAAAATCACCAAAGCAAGCGAAACAACCGCAATATAGCATTTCTTCTTCATACAATTCACCTCAATAGAACCAAGAAATAACAGTATACTGGATTCTTTGCCGTTTTAGCATATTATCAGTCTGTCTAATATCAAGAGAACTTGAACTTTCTATTGGATTAGAAGATCCACTTAAAAATTGCATGAAGCGAAAACCAAAATTGCTTGAAGCAGCTACTTTGTATGATACATTATGCGCTATCCACTGTGCACGCATAAATGATCTTGATCCAAAAACCTCCTCACTATAGATATCACTTTCAATTATTACATCTAGTACCGCATTCATTTCGTATTGATTGCTAATTTCTAATGATTTATCAATACTAATATTTAAATAATTCTTTTCAGAATTAGCTATATAAGCCATAGCATTAACTTTTGTATGATCCGATATTCCTTCACCAGACATATAAACGTTAACAGTATCTTTATTATACTTTTCTTTGGCAGCCCGTTTTAATTCAAACGATTGATCAGAACTAGAAGGAACAAACAAAACGGTAAGTAAAGTTCCGATTCCAACCAAGGTTGCCAAAACCCCAATTTCTCCGGTTGGATCGTAGAAATTCACCGGATTATTCCCACAATATGCAAACATATTGTAACCGAGGATGCCTTGGCCTGTGGAAACATAACTGTCGGGATTAATAAACCGACCCCACTGGGGATTATAGTATCTACTTTGGAGATAATACAACCCCGTTTCTACGTCGTAGTAGTAACTGCGATAGCGGATGGGGTTGTAGCTTGCTGCGGTGGAGGCGCCGCCATTGTGGTAGGTGGTGGTGTGGTTGCCCCAAGCGTCGTAAACGTAGGTAACTAATTTGGTTCCTGCGCTGTTGTACACCGCGATGACGTCGCCCCAGAGGTTCTTTTCGAAGAAATAGGCTTCGAAAACGTCCGCGGCATCATAGGGATCGCGGTAGCGGTAGCCGATGGGAGAACCGTTTTCATCGTAGATGTAAACGAGGGTGTAGACCTCCACGTCTTCGTGGAAGTAGGTTTCCTTGATGATCTGAGAGCCGTTTACGGTGTATTCAATCCAATCGTAGCTTCCATCCGAATCATCGATGATGCTCTTGAGGGTGCGGATGCCGTCCGCATTGTACTGAAAATCATAGCTAAAATAATGATCGTAATCGTAAGTGCCGCTCAGCTCTCGGCCGTTCCAAAAATACTCTTCATTGCCGACCCAAACGGGGTTGCCGATCTCGTCATAATGAATGCTTTTTCCATTGTAATTGGTTAAAAGATCCTTCCAGCCGGCGTTCCCATAGGTGTAGCCGACGGTGGACTGAACAGAGCCGAGGGCACCGGTGGTGAAGGCGTAGGTCTTTTTGGAGGTGATATTGCCCGCGTTGTCATAGGTATAGACGTAGGATTTTCCGAGGGCGCGGTTATCCTCCCGAATCAGCTGTCCGAGAGCGTCGTAAGAATAGCGGTTTTGGATGACCCCAGACCCATCGGTAATTTGGGTGATATTGCCATTGGAATCATAGGTATAGTTCCAGGTGGTGGTGGAAAGAACGCTCGTTCCCGACCCCTTGCGGATCTCGCTGACCACCTGCGACACCAAGGCGGATTCGTTGTAACCGCTTGTTTTGTAATCGTAGCTTTGGCGGTTGTAGAAGGCATCGGCGCCTCGGAGATTGAAATCCAGGGTGCGGGTGGCGGTTCTGCCGAAGTGGTCGTAAACGGGATCCACGGTGCCCGTTATGGAATCGGCTTGGAGGGCAATGCGCTCGATATTTCCGGTGGAAGTACTGTAGGTGAAATAATAGTGGTTGCTGTCGTAGGTCCAATCTTCATCCCCCACGCGGTAATCAAAGCTGTGATTCAGAGACTGGATACGGGACTGGTCGTCATAGGTCACGGTGAAGCCGTATTCGTTCAAGTGGGTTTGGGCGTTGTAGGTGTAGGAGCGCAAGAGCTTTCCCTTGGTATCGTAGCGGTAAAGGGTCACCTTGTGATAGTGGTGATCCGTCACCGAGGAAAGATTTCCCGCGGAGTCATAGGCGTAGGTATACATCGTTGTGAAACCGCTGCCAAAGACTGAATTATCCTGAATTTCGGACACCCGATCCAATTCGTCGTAAAAGTACTTGACCTTGTAGCCGTTGCCGTAGGTAATGGTATCGAGCTTTCCGTTATTGGCTCCATAGGTATAGCTTGCCAAGGTGCTGCTTCCCACCCGAACGGAGGAGGTATTGCCAAAGGCATCGTAGGAAAACGAATAGGTGGTGGCGGTTGAATCCGTTGGCGTGGTGGTAATGGTATTCAGCCGACGAGTGGTGCTGTCGTAGCCGTAAGAGACGGAGGGGCCGTAATCGTTTTCCTCATAAGCATCCGTCTGCTCACTGTGAACGGTGGCGGGAAGCACCGAAAGAAGATTGCCCACGGCGTCGTATTCATAGCAAACGCCATTTTCATCGGGATAAAGGGTTGCCAAAAGGAGCCCGCGGCTTTCATCGTAAAAATACTGCGTAACGTTCCCGAGGGTATCCGTTTCCGAGGAAACGGTTCCGAAAATGTGAGAGCCCGCGGCGGTATGATACGCCGTTTGAGAATAGGAGCGCTTGGTGGAATCGGCGGAATCATAAAGGCGCTGATCGATGATTTGACCGAAGGCGTTATACTGATAGCTTTGCTCGTAAAGAGCGTA
>JAFWBD010000067.1 GCA_017507325.1 Clostridia bacterium
GATTGCGTTAGCAATGTCTGTTGTTATGCTCTTTTTAATGGCTTCCCCCGTGTCTGCTGCTACTGCTGCTACGTCTTCGGACTATGATCGCAATACAGACCACGGCTATGATTTGTCAACAGGTGTAAAGGTAACCGGTGGGCTACAAGCGTCAGGGCATCATAATTGTCTGGTCAATTTTTATGCGACTTTGAGAACGGATCCCCTAACCGAAACCACCACGCCGGTTTATGATTATTTTAGAGGCGAGATTGATGTTGAATTATTTGGTGAATACGTAGCAACTTATCATACTGAAAATCATTTTGATATTGAAGAATATATGTCTCTGAGCAACCCGGAGTATTATGATCCGGATGAAAAACCTGTGGATTGGATTATGGCAACGTATAGCTGCTATGCGGTTGAAGAATATATGGGTGAACCGGTTTATACGTTTGCGCTTTTGGAAACAGATGTTTCTTATTCTTGATTTTAAAGTCGATATTGCATTGAATCAAAAAACATAAGGGTTTTATGTTATCCAAAAGGAGGAAATTCAAAATGAAACGATTTTTGGCTTTTGTACTTCTGATTGGGGTAGCGTGCTCCGTTTTGCTTTGCTTTTCCTCCTGTATGGAGCCGGAAAAGCTTGAAAAATCGGCAGAGGAAGCCCTGACCGAGTGGACTGAATCTCAAACGGCGGAAGCCTCCCCCCGTGCCGATCCGTGGGCAAATATCCCCGTGGTTCCCGTGGAAAATGAATTCACTCGGTCTGCCGGAGAGTGTATTTACCGAAATTATTTTTTCTATACCGGAACGGAAAATGGAAAATATTATTTGCGCTATCAGGATTTGAACCACGTTGCCGAAAAAGGGCACCCTTGGGTGGATGATGCCTTGGCTTCCGAGGGAGAAAAGCCCTTTCAATACATTGCAAAAAATTTCTTTTTGGTGGACGAAGCCGCTACCTCCCGCAACGAAGGACACCCGATTTTGATTATTTACTATCGATATAATGTTGATGGGCGCCCGGGTGCCTACGGTTATCGGCTCTCCAAATTCGATACGCTGACAGATAAGGAAACCGTAATTTTGGAAAATCCTCCCGGCGGGTTGATAGGCTTTATGCTGTATAAAAACACCATTTATTATACGGTGAACGAGGGTGCGGATGGATACAGCAAATACAGCGTGAATACCGATGGCAGCGATCACAAGCAAATCAGAAAAGCAAGTTTGGATTTTGAAAACATTCACCTCATATATGACGATAAAATCTATTACAGCAAAGGAACGGGAAAGCAGCTGTATCGCAGCAATTTGGATTTCACGGAAGAAGAATACCTCTTAGATCACGATTCACACTCGGGAGAATTTGTTTCGGAAGGGTATTACTATTATTGCGATCGCGCAGGAGAGATGAAGGTTCCGGGGGGCGATCGGATCATTTCCACCTACAATTTGTATCGCCGCCCGTTGTCTGATTGGAAGCGGGAAGGGGAATTGGTTTTGGAAAACGTAAAGCTGGGCTTTGGAGCGAAAGGGCGGTTTATCTATCATTCCTCGCTGGATGTGGGGATGAGAACGGATACGGTCCCTGACAACGGAAAGCATATCGTCCACGTTTTCGATACCAAAACTCTTGAGGATAAAAAGGTCTATGAGAGTATAGAGGAGCCGCGTTTTCTGACAATAATGAGTATCGAATCGGTGGATGAAAAGCAGATTGTGCTTTATTGTGACAATTTTCTTTCAGGAAACGAAAAGACCGTTTATTATACCGCTGTGAATCTTGAAACGGGAGAATCGCAAAAGGTTCCCCGATGACCCCCAAAGGAGAAAATTCAGAATGAAGGAAGGAGGGAAGCGTTTTGTTTCTTCAATTGCTTCGGTATGAGATCAAAAAAATATTTTCCATCTCCTTGGTGAAGAAGATTTTGTTGCTTTTGCTTGTGACAAATCTTGCGTTTTGCGCCTATTATGCCGAGGATAACCGAAGGGTTGGTCTTCAGGTTCAATCTTATTTGGATAAGGTTTTGGATTTGTATCGGGAGGATCCCGAAAAATTCTATTCCGAATATGAAAGAGTGCAGGCGGAATATGAGGCATCGGATTTTTTCAATCCCGTCACGATCCACGTCTACGGAACGGATGTTCATCCCGATCATTATCTCTTTCAGCGTGCCATCAAAATTGTGGATCAGAACCGCCTCTACCGCGAAAAGATCTCCGAGGTCATCCAACAGGCGGAGGAAATTCAGCTCCGTTATCTGAATGCTTCGGGGGGAGAAGAGCCCTACGCCTACCGCTATCAGCAGGAGGTGGAGGGGGTTTATCGCTATTGTAAATATAACGTTACCTTGGGAGATGAGCAGATCTTTGGTTGGAATGAATTCTTTTCCTACCGAACGGATTATTATTTGATCCTCGCAATGGTCATCATTCTCACCGTTCTTACGGTTGCCACGGATTACAAAAGCGGCTTTACCGTCATTTCGGGTGTCTGTTGCTTCGGCAGAAGGCATACCGTTGCGGCCAAGTATTTTTCGGCTTTGATTCTTTCTGCGGGGATTACGGTGCTGTTTTTTATCGGGAATTTGTTGTCCGTTGGATTTGTCTGCGGCTTCTCCTCTCCCTTCGTGGCCATCCAATCGGTGGAGAGTATGATTCTGATGCCCTATGATTTCAGTATTTTCACCACCCTATGGCTTGCTTTGGCGATACGCTTGGGCGTGGTGGCTTTGCTGGTCTCCCTCGTGTTTTTGGTTTCTGTGCTGACCCGCGGCTATTTCGGCGGTGTTTTGGCAGGGGGAGGGCTGGTAGCGCTTGGGTATTATCTTACCAAAATTCCCGTTCGCTCTACGGCGCAATGGAGAAAACTGAATCCTTGGTCTCTTTTCGGAATGGATGATTATCTTTCCCGCTTGCGAACCGTGGATCTGTTCGGCCAAAGCGTCAATTTGAACTATATGGTTGCGGCCATGTTTGCCTTGGCCTTCGTGCTGGGCTTGGGGCTGAGTATGCTTTGTTATTCCACCCATATCCGCAGCTCCCCCTTGAACCGTTGGCTTGAAATGCTCCGCCACCGCCGTCTCAAGGCAAGGGGAGAGAGGCGGGAGCGGGCGGCCCGAAAGCTTTCTCTCTTGCATTACGAGATCAAAAAGAACAAGCTGTTTCTGCTTTTGCTTTGTGCGGTTCTCGTCTTTTCCGCGGTTTTGGCAAGCGATCACTACCGTTATCGGGAATCGGCATCGGAAAAGATCTATCTGGCGTATATCGATTTTCTCCAAGGGGAATATACCGAAAAGAAGCACGATTATCTCCTCGCTGAATCGAGCCGCTGCGGTCGGATCATCGCGGAATACGATCGGCTGACAAGGGAAATGGAATCCGGTCTGAGCGAAGGAAAAATTGAGATCCCGCTCTCCTTCCTGCGGGATTATAACGATGCCCTCCTTCGGAAAGACGTTGTGGGGGAATTGCTTTCCCGAGCCCGACATCTGAGGGATCTTCTTCGGGATCACGGCATCGAGGGAGCCTTTGTGTATGAAACGGGCTATCGGGAATGGACTCAACGGGGGATCCCTTGGCTGGTTTTGCTGGCGATCTGCTTGTTCGCCTGCCGTCAGTATCTGCCTGAATTTGAGAGAAATTCCTCGGGCAGTGTGATGAATACCATCATTCAAACCACGCTACGCGGCCGAACGGCGCTGTTTTGCCGCAAGATCGCGCTCTGTCTGGTGGGTACGGGAGGGCTTTGGATTCTCTACCGCAGTGCGGAATGGTACTGCTTTTCTAAGGAATTTCAATTGCCCGATTTTTCGGCCTCTCTCTACAGTCTTCCCGCCTATGAGGTGGGGCTGTTCGACATCAGCATCGGAAGCTACATGATCCTTGTGGAGCTGATGAATCTGGCGGGTGTCTTGATGATGGCGACTCTTTGCTTTTGCATCGGCTTTTGGTGCAAAAAAAGCCTCACCACCTATTTTGCTGTGGCAATGGTGGTATTCCTTCCGTATTTTATTGAGGAAAGCGGCATTAAGCTGTTCGGCTATGCCGATCAAACGCTTTTGATTTCAATGGATCGCGCCTTCCGCGAATATCCCTTCTGGTTTGGAGGGGTGTTCTTCGGTGCGTGGATCCTCATCGCCTCCGCGGTACTCGTATGTACGGTTCAAAAGGCTCGGAAAGGAGCGGGACAATGAAACTTGAATTTTCTGATATTTCCAAAAGCTATGGAAAGAATTTGGCCTTGGATGGCTTCACGGTATCCCTCGAGTCGGGGATCTATGCCCTTTTGGGGCCGAACGGCTCGGGCAAAACCACGTTGATGAATATCATCACCGATAATTTAAAGCCCGATCGCGGCACCCTTTTCTACGGGGAAGGGGCATCTTCCCTTCGGGACGCGCGCAAAATGGGCAAGGATTTTCGCCGCAGGATCGGCTATATGCCTCAATATCCTGCTATGTATGCCACCTTTTCCGTGAGTGAATTCCTGTGGTATATGGCAACGCTGAAAAATATGGAAAGCACCCTGCCGAGAAAGGAAAGACAGCGGGTGATTTCCGAAAGGATCGCCTCGCTTTTGGAGGCGGTGGATCTTTCGGAGTCCAAGGACAGCCGCATCTCCACCCTTTCGGGCGGTATGAAGCAGCGCGTGGGCTTGGCGCAGGCACTTTTGGGCGATCCCGAGATCATCATTCTGGATGAACCCACCGCGGGTCTGGATCCCAAACAGCGCATTGCCATTCGCAACCTCATTGCCTCGGCGGCGCTGAATAAGATCGTGATTCTGGCGACCCACGTGGTGTCCGACGTGGAGCATATTGCCAAAAAGGCCATCGTTCTCAAAAAAGGCAGGATCATCGGCTTTGATACCCCCGCCGCCTTGGCAAGTCGGGTGGAGGGCAAGGTTTGGCATTTGTATTGTACGGAGGATGAGATCCCCCGCTATCGCCAAAGCTGCTCTGTCATCAACATCGTTCAGGATGAATCCGCAGGGAAGGTTCTTCTCCGCGTTCTCTCGGAGGAAAAGCCTCGGGAGGATGCCATTCGGGTGACGCCCACCATCGAGGACTATTATTTGTACACCTTCGGTTCCGAGGACGCCGATGAGCGGAAAGACTGAAATCATAGAAAAAAACGGTATTGCACCGCCGTGCAATACCGTTTCGTCTTTTAAAGCGCATTTGATTCCTTCACAAAGGTGAAAAGGCCGTCCTCGTCCAAAAAGACCTTGGTTCCGTAGGGCTTGCATACCGCCTCCAGCTGAGAAAGCAGAGCCTCGGTATCCTCCTTTTCCGCAATGCGGGGGAAGCCCTTGGTTTCCATGGAATCGTGAAAGCCCAGGCTGAGGGGGAGCGCCGCAATGCGAACGGCGGTGCCGTCATCATCCCATTCGATGACGGGTGCAATACAGCGGAAGCAGTAGGCCTGTGTGAAAAGACCGATGGTGCCGCCCTTGGAGCGGAAATGCTCCGCCTCCTTGACGGAGAGGGATTTATCGATCCCGTATTTTTCATACCATTCCTCGGGATAGGTTTCCATATCATAGGGGCGGAAGAAGAAATTGGCAATGGAATAATAAATGGGCTTCCCCTTGTAAATCTCCACCGCCTTGATTTGATGCGTACCGCTGCAGATCACCGCATCGGCACCCCATTCAATACAGCTTCTGGCAAATTCCTCCACGTAGAAATCGGGCTCCATCTCTCGATCCCCCTTGATCTCGTGGGAGTGAAGATAAACCGCGACGCGATCAGCATCGGCCGCCGCCGCCCGCACCGCCTTTTCATAGCGGATCATATCGTAGGGGTTGGGGGTGGTGATCTTGCTGCCCTCGCCGATGCAGAATTCCAGATTTCCGAAGGGGAAGATTTCACTGTTTGTGGCAAGGGAGCCCAATTTTCGAGCGTTGTTGGCTCTGCCGTTCACCGTGGTTTTTTCGGCGATCTCCCGCAGAGAGGCCATTTGCTCTTCGCTGACGAAATACCGCTCGCTGTGGCGGAGCAGACTGACACCGGGCCTTGCCTTCAAATTCCCCTTGGCGTTGCCGGCGGCGGCAGAAGGATCGCAGGTGCCCGTTAGGGCTACCAAGGCAAAGCTTCCCTTGGGGGTTTGAATCTTAATATGCCGCGTGGCCTCGTCCAGGCTTCGACCCGCTCCTGCCACGGGAAGAGCGCGATCCTCAAAGGCCTTCAGGGTGCTTTCCAGACCCGTGTAAAAATAATCCAATGCGTGGTTGTTGGCAAAGCCGTAGCAGTTGAAATCAAAATCGGCCAATTCATCCAATAGGGAGCAGGGGGCGGCCATCCAAGGAATGCCCGAAAAAGCGGCCGTTTCGCAGGGACCGTCCACCAAGGGATTTTCCATGTTGTTCATACGAACGTCGGCCGAGCGAATGAATTCGGCAAGCTCCTTGTATCCTCGATAATTTCGGTTGTAAGGGCAGGTGACAATGGTGTCTCCCGTCGCGACAAATTTCAAAGCGGTAACCTCGCTTTCGTTGATGCTTGTGATCGAAAAATCCGACCGATCACGATAATTTTTTCTTGCGAAAGAGCAGTAAAACGGTGCGTAAGTGGGGTAAGAACAGTAAAAAGGTGTGTGATTTTGTTCTATTAACTACTCGACAAATTGGAATTAGTTTTACTCTTTATTTGCTATATACTTTTTAACAGTTTCAACAAGATCTTCTGTATCGATATAGAAAATCACACCTTTACTTTGCAGTGATAATTTATTTTGCCTATTAGACAAAATATCAAAGTATTCTTTTTCATCTTCTCGCCAGATGAAAATTACAAATTTTCGGTTTTTACATTCTTCGTAAAAATACTTTTTCTCATCTTCAATAAAATCGTCTATCGAAACATATGGACTATTCTCATGTAATTTAATTTGAAAGTCACCATCAATCAATTTGAAATCTGTTATATCAAATAATGCAAAACAAAAATCGTTATTTAACAAACACATATATCCATATTGTTTTCTAATTTCCTCAAGATAAATATCATCTTCAAGCAATTTGTTTTGCAACAAATAGTGTTTATCGTGAGTAATCCCGATTTTATATTTCTTTTTATAAAATTCATAATATTTTGACTTTTTATATTTCTTATATTCGAATGGAGCGGGAAGAACATTTTGGAAAAACCATACTATTAAAACGAATATAATGAAGGGAGAGAATATAACGCATAGAAGTATGATCGCTAAAACTTCATACCATTTAGATTTTTTCATAAAGCTTTATCTCAATTCATCAAATTCTTATTTATCGATTAGATTATACTACAAAGTCTAACTAAAATCAAGGCGCAAGCCTTGTATATCATCAATTCCGTAGGAATTGCATATCATCCGCAACTTGTTGCGGTATATCATCAACACGAAGTGTTGTATCTCATCAAGCCGCAAGGAAATGCACGCTGACGCGTGATGAGATACAAGGTCGGCTTGCCGACCTTGATGATATGCACCGCACTTCGTGCGGCGATGATATGCCAAGCCTGCGGCTTGGATAAAAAAA
>JAFWBD010000068.1 GCA_017507325.1 Clostridia bacterium
GTTCCAATCGTATCCGGATCGCTATACCGCTTGGTGGGGGATTCGTACCCTCCCGTGCGTTCGCGAAAGCGATGAAGGCTTTCTCCGCTATATCATTGACGGGGAAGACAGCGTTGTTGCCCATTGGCTTTCCGTGGGAGTGGACGGCTTTCGTTTGGACGTGGCGGACGAGCTTCCCGATGAATTTATCCTTCGTCTGCGGCAGCGTATGAAAAAGATCAATCCCAAGGCTCTTTTGATCGGTGAGGTTTGGGAGGATGCCTCCAACAAAATCAGCTATGGGGTGCGACGGAGCTATTTTACCCGCGGAGAACTGGATTCGGTGATGAATTATCCGCTCCGAGATCGAATCATCGATTTTGTTCTCGGGAAGGATGGCGGCAGGAATTTTTGTCAAGCGATGATGGAGCTTTGTGAGAATTATCCTCCCGAGGTATTTTGCTGCTTGATGAATTTTCTTTCCACCCACGATACGGTTCGGATATTGACTGCTCTTTCTCCCTTGGAGGTTCCGGCCGATCGGGCGGTGCGAAGCAGATTCCGTATGGGAGCGGAGGCAAGGGGAATTGCTAAGGAACGGTATTTCTGCGCCTTGTTTTTGCAGTTTGCTCTCCCGGGAATGCCTTGCTTGTATTACGGAGACGAGATCGGAATGGAAGGGTATGAGGATCCTTTTTGCCGAGGCTATTTTGAATGGGAGCGGGTCGATCGCTCCGAGATTCGTCCCACCGTTTGTGAAATTTCCCGTTTGCGCGCAAGGGAAGAGGCGCTTCAAAGCGGTGATTTGTCGCTGGATTCCGAGGATGACGGTGCCGTTACGGTATCCCGAAACTTTAGGGGTGAGCGCATCCGCTGTGTTGTCAACGTTCGGGGAACGAAGCGTTATCTTGCGAGGGGAGAGATCCTGTTTTCAAGAAACGTTACTCGCTCCGAAAACACCTTGATTGTTGAAGCGAACGGATTTTTTGCCGAAAAAATAACAAGCGACCCTCTTTGTTGAGTGGGGAGCGTAGGATGATGTATGAAAGAAAGCTTTTTGTATTCAAAAAAGGTACCGGTGATCGGTCATTATGACGTTTTGATTTCGGGAGGTGGCCCTGCAGGCTTTGTCGCAGCCATTGCGGCAGCAAGAAGCGGCGCAAAAACCGCCTTGGTGGAAAAATGCGGCTATTTGGGCGGAGCTGCCACCGCTTCCTTGGTGAATCCCATCAGCACCTTTAAGAAAAACGGTGTTCGAGTGGTGAGCGGAATTCCATGGGAATTTGTACAGCGCTTGAAGGAGATTGGCGGTGCAATAGATGATTATGAGAACGGAAACGTCCCCTTCGACGGTGAAAAGTATAAGCTGATCGCTCAGCGTATGGTTCTGGAGGCGGGGGTTGATCTTTATTTGCATTCTACCGTTACAGACGTGATCTTTTCCAAGAAAAGGCTTTCTCGGGTTCTGATCGCAAATAAGAGCGGTCTTTGCGCCCTGGATACAAGCTTTGCCGTGGATTGCACGGGCGATGGTGACTTGTGGAGCTTTTGCGGATTGCCGTTTCAATCCCTTCCTGAAGGAGAAACGTATCAGCCTGCTTCTCTGGGATTCCGCATCGGCGGCGCAAAATTAGATCAGGTGACGGGAATCTATCCCCGTACTCCGGGTGCCAAATTTCAAATGTACAGTGTTCGTGAGATTTTTGAATCTCTTATCGGCAAGGAACGGATCCCCAATTTCGGAGGCCCTTGGTTTTGTACCGTTTTGCTGGATGAGGGTGGTATTCTCAGCGTCAACATCACCCGAAAAGAGGCTGACGGAACAGATTTGTATGACGTAACGCAATCGGAATGCTCCTTGCGTGAGGATGCTTTTCGCCTATTTGCTCTGTTGAAGCAATACGTTCCCGCTTTTTCCGATTCCTATTTGATTTATTCTGCCCCCCAGGTCGGTTATCGGGAAACCCGTCGTATTCTTGGTGATCACGTTCTTACCGCCGAGGAATACGCAAGCTCCGTTTCCTTCAAGGATACGGTTGCATTGGGGGCACACCCCATCGACGTTCACCGGTCGGGTGATTCCGGCCAGGACGTTACCTTTTTGAGCCGCCCGGGCTACGTTCCGTATCGTTCTCTTGTTTCCTCTGAGGCGGAAAACGTTTTGGCCGCAGGACGGTGTATCAGCGTGGATCGCAAGGCCTTGGGCTCTGTCCGTGTGCAGGCAACGGCTATGGCGTTGGGGCAAGCGGCGGGAACCGCTGCGGCGCTTTGTCTTGAAAATGGCTGCTCCGCTTCCGATTTGGATGCTTTGCTCCTTCGTGAAAAGCTTCTTAAGGATGGCGCGTGCCTCGCGTGGAACGAAAAAGAGAGGGGAAGGGGAATATGATGACACCGTGGGAGTTTTCTGAAACAGAGCTTTGGCGTTACGGAGAGAATGACGTTGAAATTTTTCACGTTTTCGGCTCTTGTGCGCACAAAAACCGTGTGTTTGTCTTTGCAGAGGCTCGCTACGGAGACGGATCCGATGCTTTCTGTGATCACGATATCGTGATGAGAAGAAGCTTTGATGGTGGAAGAAACTTTGAAAAAACAGTGACTCTCTTAAAGGGGAACGGACGGATTTGCTATGCCAACGGGATCCCGCTGTTTGATCCTGCGAGAGAAAGGTTGTTTTTGTTCTATTCTCATAATATCGAAAATTGTCGAACCGACAACTTTGTGATGCATAGCGATGATTTCGGGAAAAGCTGGTCGGAGCCGATGTCTCTTCATCACTGCTTCTCGGATCTTCCCGTGCCGTTGCCCTTTCATTTGGCGGGGCCGGGCCACGGAATTGTGTTACGAAAAGAACCGTATCGCGGAAGGCTTTTGATGCCGTTTTGGCATCGAAGGGAGGTTTCTCTCCCATCCGCGGAGCGCGGATACTGCGTATCGGTTCTGTATAGCGATGACGGGGGAGTGAATTGGAAGAATTCTCCCTATTTTGCAAGAGAGCTTTGCTCCAATGAATCCATCGTTACCGAAACGAAAAATGGGCTTTTGATGCTGATGCGTACCCGCTCTGCACAGCCGCAAATTGCCGAAAGCGATGACGGTGGGGTTACTTGGCACACAGTTTTGCCGTCCCGGGTTCCTCCCGCACGATGCTGTGCTTTGGGGATGATCTCCGAATTTGAAGACGAGCGAATCGGTGACCTCGTTTTGATTTCTCACGTATCCGATCCCGAAAAAAGACGGGATATGGAAATCTGTATCAGCCAAGACGGGGGCAAGACCTTCCCCCACAGATTCCCGCTGATGAAAGGCGATGCGATGCCGGGCTACAGCGATCTTTCGCTGATTTTGGATCGGGATGAGGCTCTTCCCACCGTGGGCTTGCTTCATTGCCGAAACAATCACGTTCTGTTTTCGAGGATCTCCCTTCAGACCTTGACGGACGGAAGGCTGGACGGAACCTCTCGCAGGGTGTGGCTCAAATAATTCAAGAATATACAAAAAAAGACAGGATCGGTGTATTTCCCGATCCTGTTTTGTGTGGGAGAATGAAAGAACTGTATTCAGAATCAAAGCCCGCGGAGCTTTTCTGCAAGGAAGGAGGCCGCAAGGCGAATATCGCCCGAGGGATCCTCTCCCGTCTCCCGTTCAATGGTCAAAAATCCGTCGAATCCGATTTCCTTTAAAGCGGCAAGGTAAGCATCCCAATTCACGTCTCCTTGCCCCAAAGGGAGCTCGCGGAAGCCCTTACAAGCATTCAGCGCATCAACGCCGCCTACGGCAAAGGCGTGATAAACTTGCGTGGGATCCAAATCGGGATCCAGCTTCACGCCGTCCTTGGCGTGGGTGTGTACAATATAATCCTTCAGTAAATGAACGGCCTCGACGGCATCCTGACCCGTGACCATGGTAAAGTTTGCGGGGTCTAAATTCACACCGACACCGCCCTTGGTGTCCTGCAAAAATGCAAGGAGGGTAGAGGCGCTTTCGGGTCCGGTCTCAATGGCAAGGGTGATCCCTTTCTCTTTGGCATAGAGGCCGCATTCGGTGAGGGCGGCCAGCATAACCGGGTATCGGGGACAGCTCTTATCGGCGGGGATGACACCGATATGGGTGGTAATGACCTTGGTGCCGAATTTTTCCGCCAGATCAATGATACACTTGGTTTTTTCGATTCGCTCGGGATTATCCTTTTCGATTTCAAAGCCAAAGCCGCCCATATCTCCGCAGAGAGCGGAAATGACGAGATGATGCTTCTTTAAAAGAGCACGGTAGCCTTCAACGTCCTCGTCCGTTAAACTTTCGGGGGAAAATTTGCCGGTTGTCGCATAGATCTGAACGCCTTCGAGTCCCAACTCGGCGGCCTTTTCCAGACCGGAAGGAATGGGGGATTTGAAACAGTCAACAATGACACCGATTTTCATTTTGCAATACCTGCCTTTTCATAAATTTTACAGATGAGCGCATGGGTCTTCAGTGCTTCCTCGGCACTGATTTCCAGCTCCTCCAGCCCCAAAACGGAGCGGTAGAACTGATTGATCTGTTCAATGTGACTCACACCCCAGTAGCTTTTGTCACCAAGGCTTTTGTCCATCCGGTCGGTCAGATCCAAAACCTCCTCGGATCCGTCCTTCCACGCGATTTTGGCCCAATCGTAGCTCAGAATTATTTTTGCGTTTTCGCAGAAGAATTTGATCTCAATGGGCTCGTTACAGCAGCAGTTGTTCATACAGTAAAAGCCGTAGCGAACGCCGTTTTCATAGCAGATCAGCCCGCAAGCGGTATCCTCAACTTGAATTTTGCTGTGCCCCTGAACAGCGATGGTTGCGGCTACGTCCTTTACCTCGGAACCGATCAGCCAATTGGCCAGATCGATGGAGTGGATGGCTTGATCGATGATGACGCCGCCGCCCTCCTTATCCCAGGTTCCTTTCCAGTCGGAACCGGAGTAATACAGATCGTCGCGAGCCCACGTTAACGTGGAGGTCACGCTGAGAATCTTACCGGCTTTTCCGCTCTCCAAGGCTTTTTTGACAAATTGCGAGGTGGGATTGTAGCGGCATTGAGAAATGATGCCGTAAAGCCGTCCCAACTCCTTTGCACGCTTGGTAGCCCATTCAGCCTTTTGATAGTTGATATCCATCGGCTTTTCGCAAAGCACGTGGGAACCGCTCTCCATTGCGGCCACGGAAACCTCGGAGTGCAGATAGTGTGGCAAGCAAATTTGCACTACGTCGGGCTTTTCCTCGGAAAGAAGAGTGCGATAATCGCTGTAGGATCGACAGTTGTAAAGCGATGCGGCGTTCCTTGCGCGATCCGTTTTGATATCGCAGCAGGCGACCAATGAGGCATATTCGCTTTTGATGACAGACTTAAAATGCTTTTCGGAAATGCGTCCGCACCCGATGATGGCAACACGTAATTTTTCCATATTTTGAAAATCCTTTAGGCTTCGATCTGAATCCATTCTCCGTCATTCTTGCAGCCCTTGATCACGGCCTCGCGGATCTTCATGACGCGTAGAGTCTCCTCTGCGGGAAAGGAGGGAACGCCGTTCTCGAAAAAGCGTAAAATATCTTCAATTAAAAGGAGAAAGTATTCGGATTCGATTTTGCGGAAAATATGCTTTCCTTCAGCGGGGGAAGCAATGACCATAAAGGGCAGAGAAGGAGAAAATACCATAGTAGCGCGTTTTTCGTTTTCGAAATCCACGGCGCAAACGTACTGCCGTGCTTGCTTTTCCACGCGCACCCGAACGGGCTCCTCTTGCATTACCTTAACTGCCATTTCAATCTGGTGGATGATGTATTCCTCCACTTTACTGCCGTTTCCGAAGGTGACCATGGCGCAGGGCTTAACTGCCATATCGTCAAGCTCAGTGGCATAGCGCAGGGCGGAAGAGGAGAAAAACTTGGTATGATACTCATTTCCAAGATCAAAAATCTTCTGTGCCGTTTGAACGTCGGGGGCAAAGGTCTTGTCAATGTAGGTGTTCTTCCCGTATTTCAAGGCCTCTGAGGCGTAGGCCAGATGCTTTTCGGGATTGGAGGGGGAAAGAATCAAAATGTAGTCGCTTTTTTCGCATAGTTCACGAATGGACTCGCAGCGCTCAGCCCCGAATTCCTTACACCATTCGTCCGTATTTTTGCCGTCGAGGGGAGAAACGTATTCTTCGGCCCAAACGTATTTCAGTTCAACCTCATATCCGAGATTGTCAGCTGCCTTTCGAATCCAAGCGGGGTAATTGTTGGCGTGCCATTCGCTGATATAATAATCGATAAATCCGATGGTCTTCATAAAACAATCTCCTGCTTTTTCTCTGCGGAAGCATAAAGGCTGTCAAGCAACTTTGCGCTCTCGAGAATATGGATGATATTGTTTTTGTCCTTGATTCCGGTGGTGATGGATTCGATAAAGCCGCGGTCCTCGCAGAGATACTGGTCGGGAATGTCATATTCGGGCGCAACGGTTTCCAAGGTGTCGCCCTTGTAGAATTCGAATTTGCCGCCGTATGTTAAGCGGGCACCGGCCTTATCACCCATAAAGTCAATGTACATATCGCTTTGGCGAACGTTCTGTGCCCAAGCGCCGTTGAAAGAAATATTGGCCTTGTCCGTGCGGATATAGCCCGAAACAAAATCGTCTACGTCATTGGTCCCGTTTTCCACGTCGGAGGTATCCTCTGCCCACATACTCTTGTAGCGGTAGGACTTCATATCCTTGGCCATTTCGTTATAGGTATCGCAGGTGACGTTTTTGATCTGAGCACCGCCGAGAATGTACAGAATCAGATCCAAAAAGTGAATGCCCCAATCAATGAGAACACCGCCACCGGATTCGGCCTTGGTGGTAAAGGCACCCCCCAGACCGGGGATGCAGCGGAACTTTCGGAAGGAACAATAGATGTGATAAATATTGCCGAATTCTCCGCGGCGGTTCATATCGGCAAGCATTTCGACGGATTTGTTGTAGCGGTTGCACACGCCGATGTTCAGAATCTTACCCTGCTTTTCGGCTTCCTCGGCCATTTCCAGCGAGAGAGGATAGTTTACGGTAATGGGCTTCTCGCACATTACGTGCTTACCTGCCTTCAAGGCATCCATGGTAATGGTATAGTGAGAGTGGTTGGGGGTAAGAACAAAGCAAGCATCCACCTCGGGGTCGTTCAGGGCGATGTGATAATCGTCGATAACATTTTCAATGGCGGGAAATTTTTCCTTTGCGGCGTTTGCCTTTTCGATCAGAACGTCGCAGGCATATTTGATGCGAACCTCTTCGATTTGAGACAGGGCGGGAAAATGAGCGTTGTTGGCAATACGACCGCAGCCGATCACGGCAATGACTTTTTTCATGACTTCTTCCTCCGTTTTAGATTACCTATATTGTACGGGACAGTTCTCTTTTTGAAAATGTTTCTATTTTGCAAAATAGATGTCAAAATTTTCGTTTTGCGACTGTAATCGAAAAGAATCCGAAAAAATTATTGCATTTTTTTGATTTTCTGCTATAATGGATCGGGGTGATAAAATGAGGAAAAAATATCATATCAGTTATAACTACCTTACCGAACCGATCCGTTTCGGGAAAATATATTTATTTCAGCTTGGAAGGCTCTTTTGTATGCCGGGTGCGATCATTCGCGAGCATCCCCACATTGATTGGTTTGAATTGACCATCGTCACCGAAGGAAAGGGTCTGATCTATACGGACGGCTCGGAGGTTTTGGTTGAAAAAGGCGATATCTACGTTTCCTTCCCGGGGGACTTTCATAAGATCGTTTCCTCGGAGACGGAAGCCCTCAAATACGATTTCTTTTCTTTCAAGACGGATGACGAGGAGTTTTATGGGGAATTGAATCGCTTGGTTTCCGAAAGAAAAATGCCCGATAAGCGTTTGATCGAAAGCCCCGAGATCACCTATTTCGTTTCCTCCGCCATTGCCGAATTCTATGAGAATTCCCGTTATCGGGAGAGAATGCTTTGCCATCTCTTTGAAGAAATTATAATCTGTCTTTTGCGGGAATGCAGTGAAGGCGGAACAAGAGAGTTATTTCGGAATTCCGTTTTGTCCACCGAAGAGCTCTGCTATCAGATGATGCATTACGTGGATACTCATTTGTATTCCATGACTTCTCTGGAGGAAATTGCGAAGGAACTGGGATATCGCTATTCCTATTTGTCTCACGTTTTTAAGACGACGACCGGCAACACCGTTACCGCATATTATCAAGCGCGCCGTTTGACAGCGGCAAAGCTGTTGATTAAGGAGGGAGGGATCAACTTCAGCGGTATTGCACAAATGCTGAATTATTCCTCCTTATATACGTTCAGCAAGGCCTTTAAAAAGCAATTCGGAATTTCTCCGAGGGAATTCAAGGAAAGCGTGAAGGATTAAAGGAATCCGACTCAATTGAGTCGGATTCCTCAGACTGCAGACAAAAGGAGTTTCACAACAAGTGGAACTCCTTGTTTTCATATGAATTAGGCAAAAGAAAGTTTGAAATGGAAGAAAAGGTTAAAGAAAGCGGAAAAAGCTTGAGAACAGGTGTGACCATCAAGCCTGA
>JAFWBD010000069.1 GCA_017507325.1 Clostridia bacterium
CGTGGAGCGTGTTCGGGCAGATCGTCATTCTGCTTCTCATACAGATCGGCGGTCTTGGTATCATCACCATTATGTCGGGACTGATGCTTCTTCTCAACAGAAAAATGGGCATCGGCGACCGTTTGCTGATTCAGGATGCCTTCAATCTCAATACGATGTCGGGACTGGCGAAATTCGTTAAGAACGTGCTGTTCGGCACGCTGATCATCGAAGGGATCGGTGCTGTTCTGTATATGCTCGTCTTTATCCCCGAGTTTGGTGCAAGGGGCATTTGGATATCGGTATTCAATTCGGTTTCCGCCTTTTGTAACGCAGGCATTGATATTATCGCGGAAAACAGCCTTTGCAATTACTCTGCCAATCCCTTGATCAATATCGTTACCTCCGCACTCATCATTCTCGGCGGTCTTGGATATATCGTATGGTGGGACGTGCTTCGTGTGATCAAGAGCCGTTCGACAAAGAACCGTAAGATATTCAGACATCTGACCTTGCACTCAAAGATTGCCATTACCGTTACCGCAGGACTCATTCTTGTCGGTGGAATTCTCATTCTTGTTTTTGAATATAAAAATCCCTTGACCATTGGAGAGATGTCTCTCTTTGATAAAATTCAGGTGTCCTTTTTCCAATCGGTTACAACGAGAACCGCAGGCTTTGCCTCTGTTCCGCAAGAGAATCTGACGAACGCCTCCGCTGCCGTATCGATTATCTTGATGCTGATCGGCGGCTCGCCCGTAGGCACGGCAGGCGGCATGAAAACAGTAACCATTGCCGTTCTGATCTGCTCGGCATTTTCTACCATCCGCAATAAAAACAGCGCAACTCTGTTCGGGCGTCGTATTTCCGAGGCTTCGGTAAAAAAGGCAGTTGCCGTGGCGGTAACCTTTCTTACGATCTGCGCCGCTTCAACTGTGCTTTTGATGGCAACGAGTAACGCTTCCGCCATTGATGCGGTCTATGAAACGGTCAGCGCCACTGCAACCGTCGGTCTTTCACGAAATCTGACGGCAACGCTGAATACCTTTGGAAAGCTTATGATCATCGTAACGATGTATTTCGGCAGAGTCGGTCCCATTTCACTTGCGGTAGCGCTTGGCAGCAAAAACGAAAGTCAAAACGTCATTTCCGAGCCGACGGAAGATATTAGTATAGGATAAGGAGAAGATTATGAAAGCAAAGAAAACGTACGCAGTCTTTGGACTTGGAAGATACGGAACAGCCGTTGCACGTGAGCTTGTAGAGAATGGTATGGAGGTTATTGCTGTAGATACCGAGGAAAGAATCGTAAACGATGCGGCGGCATATCTGCCTATGTGCAAGTGTGCCGACGTGACCGATGCGGAGGTGATTTCCCGTCTCGGAATCGGAAATATCGACACCGTTATCGTTTGTATGGCGAATAGTCTTGAAGCGAGCGTGATGGCAGTCACGCTTTGCAAGGAGGCAGGCGTGAAAAACGTTATCGCAAAATGCGGCAACGAGATGCAGCAAAAGATATTGCTTCGCGTGGGCGCGGATCAAGTGGTCTTTCCCGAAAATGAATCGGGCATCCGCCTTGCCAAGAATCTCTTAAGCTCGGGCTTTATCGATATGATCTCTCTGTCAAAGGACGTGTCTATGGTTGAGATCGACGTCAAGGAAGAATGGTGCGGTAAAAATCTGATTGAGCTGAATCTCCGCAAAAAATACGGCTTCAATATCGTCGCTGTCAAGAAGGGCGAAAAGGTTAACGTGAATATCAATCCTGAGCAGGCGCTTGAAAAGGAAGACACGCTGATCGTGATCGCCAATACGGCAAAATTGGGCAAATTGAATCATTAATTCTGTTGGTACACAAAAACCACCGGCAGTGCCGGTGGTCAGACAGAAGACAAGGGCTGACCGCAAGGTCAGCCCTTGTTTGATGGATTATGGAGTGGGGGAGGGAGGAATACGAATTTCCATTCCCTCGAAAATCAAATTGGGATCGGTGATCCCGTTGTAGTGGATCAATTTATCAAGGGAAACGCCGTAGAGATTGGCAATGGCGGTCAGATTGTCCCCCGCTTTGACAAGATAAACCGTCTCGGCCTCTGCGGTTTCGGTTTCGGTTTCGGTTTCATCCTCTTCGGAGGAGGCGGCCGCGGGGGTGTAGATCAAATTCGTACCGACGTCCACGGTGTGCTCGTTTTCATTCCGATAATGGCTGGAGGTTCCCCAATGGGGGATGAAGAAAACGGAAACGCTTTGGCCGTCCGCCAGATCCAGCTCCAGGGTGAATTCCATTTCGGTAATGGGCGTGCCGCGTGCGGCATCGGCCCCCAATTGAACGCTGTGGTATTCGGTCAAGGCATCGCCGTTTGCTACGCGAATCAAGCAAAAGCCCGTGGTGGCGGTGCCGCTTTTTTTCAGCAAAACGCTGTAGCTGCCCTTTTGCAGGGTGTAGCTTCCGTCTTCCTTCGGGGTAACGGCCGCGGCCGCGGCGCCCTTGGCAAGGGTGGAGGATTTGGGCGTTACGGTGACGGCGATATGATAATCGGCCGAGCGTATGACGGAGATGCCGGTGGAAACGGTGTGAGAGAAATAGGCAAAGGCGGTAATGCTCATGGCAAACAGGCACCCAACGGTGATCAAAACCGTCAGCGCAACCCGCATCAGCATCACTTTTTCACGAATCTTGCCCTTTTTGGGAATATAGAAATATTCTTCGTACAGCTTTCTCAAATAAATCCTCCTTTCCGTAAGTTTTTCATGGATTGTCTCAGGGTCTTTGCTGATCCGCCTTGACAATGATCCCCAAATGCACTTGGGGCACGGTGTCGCCGCGGTAATTGGCTTCATTGGTGACTTCTTCGGGCATCCGCACCACCAGCGCCATGAAAACGGCCCCGCCCGCCTCCAATTCGGCGGTCTCGCTGTCGTAACGGCTCAATTTGGAATCTGCAATGGCCTTGGCCTTGTCACGGGTGTCCAAAGCCGCATCCAATTCCGCCTCGGTATCGGCCGTTATGCAGCCGAAGCGCAGATAATCCTGCAAAAGGAAGCTCTGCCCGAAAACGTTGGTGGCGGTGGTGTAATCGGAAACGGAAACGGCGGTCTTGAAATCAAAGGGAATGGTACCCTTGTTCTCAATTTTCAAGGTAACCACCTGAACGTAGCCCGGCTCGTACAGGGCGTTGTCATCGAAGATCTTGGTCTGCCCGTCAATGCTTTCGTAGCTCCCGTCCGGCAGACGGTGGGAAACCTCCAAATCAAATTCCGCAACGTGGAAAATGTTCACAACCTCGTCAGAGGTATCGGTAAACCAAGCCAGGGAGGTTCCGGTGCCCAAAATCAACCAAAGCGCAATGGCACAAAGACTCAGGGTCAAGGCAATTTTTTTATACGGCTTTTGTTTTTTCATCTGTTCCATCCTTGATCCCTCCTTTGTCGGTATTTTTAATTTGATGCGGCAGGCTTTTCTTGCTTGCCATTCTTTTTTCTCAGCGCCCACAGAATGATGAAGATCATCAAAAGGGAAGCGCCGCTCAGCGCCAGAAACAGCCCCAAGCGGAAATCGTCACCCATAGGCGGCGGTGTGGGGTCATCGGGCTCGGAGGGAAATTCCTCAATTTTGAATTCCCATTCCAAAACCCCCACTTGATCTTGAAATTCGTTGCCCAGTGAGGCGGGAACGCTCAGGATCACGTCCAGATTCACCTCGCCCCCCGCATACAGCGTTCCCAGATACACCCAGTCGCTGAGCTGGGCAGCATCATCCGCGGCGGCATCGAACATATAGGCCATATCGTTCTCATCGCTCTTTTTCACCTTCAGCCCCAATTGGGAAAGAAAGGCCTTCGAGTCATCACGGGCTCCGAGAGAGCGAAGATAGATCTTCACCTTGGTTTTGTCCTTCAACTGACTTTTCACGGTAACCCGCTCCGTCAATTGATCCCCGGGCATCACACCCTTAAAATCGGGGAATAAGTCAGTGGGGGAGTCGTCGCTCCCGGGCTCGAAAACGTATTCCATGGCGTTTCCGTCGTAGATCACCCTCCCGTCGGCGGCAAAGGCCGTCAAGGGCAAAAAAAGAGCGAGAAGCAAAGCGCCAAAAAGCGTTACGGTTCGTTTCATTCATTCCCCTCCTTATTCTGCGGGCCAGCCGGAGGCGGTATAGGGCTTTTCATCGGTCAAGGGGTTGTTTTCGCTCTGCACAGCCTGCGCCAAAACGGTGAGCTGCAGCGTTTTCCCCAAATAGCGGTTATCGACCTTGGAGCCCACGATCTCCACGTGAGAAAACACGTTTTCCGTGGTCATACCGGGAGAAACCTCTCCGTTGTAGTAATACCAGCCCTCGTGGAGGATCCAGCGGGCGGGATCGATCTGCAATTTGAAGCAATCCTCGGCGGAAAGCTCCTTGGAATCCACCCCGTAAACGATCTTCACTCTCAGATAAAAGGGGTGTGCGCAAATATTCTCAATGCTGACCTCCTTGCTGACCACCGCACCGGGGAGAATGTAAACGCCCTCCTCGGGGAATTCGGTTCCTTGGTCGGTCATTTCGTGGATCGCAAATTGAATGTTGCCGGAGGTCACAACGCTTGCGGCTTTCCCCACAAGAGAAAAGTATGCCAAGGTGCCTTGGTTCAAAAAGCTGAATAAAATTGCCACCAACGCCACCACACTGCACTTTGCCTTCATTCGGTTCAGCATATTGCTTCCTCCTTTCAAAATTTTTTTCTCGGCAACCAAAGCTCACAAGGCCTTGAGAGCTTTGGTTGCCGCCCAACTCCCGCAAGGGGAGTTGGGTCGGACTTTAAAAACGCTTAATTAATCCACGATGTTAGCACTACCAGTAATATCGGGAGTGCCGACAAGAGTAGTGCCCTGAAGATTTACAGTTGCACCGCTCATATCACCACGAAGAATGATAACTGCATCACCATCATCGTTTGCGCTCGTAAGAGTGCTATTTGCGATGGTAAAGGTACCATTGTTTGTGCTGCTGTTCACTCCAAGACGTACACAGTAACCGGTGGTATCGAATTCACAACCACTCATGGTAAGAGAAGGTGTGTTGTTAAGGTTGATACCATTCTTAGAGTATGCCTTACAATCAGTAATGGTAAGACCCTTTTCAACGTTGGTCACCTGCACGAGGGAGTGCATACCGGCATTGGCAGTACAATTCTCAACCTTGAGATTCCAGTCGCCGCCGGTGTAGGACTTGATTGCAACCTTATCGCCAGAACCTGTGTAATCAAAAGTACAGCCGGAAACCGTAACATTATTGGTATA
>JAFWBD010000070.1 GCA_017507325.1 Clostridia bacterium
AATTCACTTGCGCAGGCTCCTTCCACCACTTCGTGGTCCCCCTCCCTCTCGGATGGAGGCCTCGCTGGGCCACGGCTTTTGGCAACAGAAATGGGCTGTGGTTAAAATCTTTGCCGAGATGAAAAAAGGATCCAACGGCAATGAAAAAAGAGATCGTACGGTTTCCGCATCAGGGAAAAGCATACAGTCTCTTTTTCTTTTATATTCCGAAAAATTTTTGGGTGGAGGGGGTTCGAATTGATCCACAAAGTTGGTGCGCTATATCCGTACTTTATCAATAAGAATTCACTTGCGCAGGCTCCTTCCACCACTTCGTGGTCCCCCTCCCTCTCGGATGGAGGCATGATTGCGCCATGGCTTTGGGGAACAGAGACAAGGTTTGGGAGTTGTCCTTATTCATCCAAAGTTGGTGCCCCATATCCGTACTTTATCAATAACTCCTTACTTGCGCAGGCTCCTTCCACCGCAAGCGGTCCCCCTCCCTCTCGGATGGAGGCCTCATTGTGCCACCGCTTTGGTGAATAAAATGGGCTGAAGTTGTGGTTTTTACGGAGGCTGGAAAATGGCATATCCCTTTTATTCTTTTTTCCTTTATGAAAGTTTTTGGGAGGTTTGGAACCTTTTTTTCAAAAAAGGTTCCAAGAAAAGGGGTGTGGGGGGCTTTTTCAAAAGTCCCCTGCAAAAAGTCCCCTGCAAACAAAGGTTGTGGTTTTTGCGGAGGCTGGGAAATGGCACATCCCTTTTATTCTTTTTTCCTTTATGAAAGTTTTTGGGGGGTGTGGGGGACTTTTTTCAAAAAGCCCCCCACAAAAAGGTCGGATTTATTTTGTCAGGGAGCAGAGCTTTTCCAGAAGGGCGGATCGGGCGGCGGAGGAGAAGAAAAAGAGGGGCAGGGCGCAAAGGAGGGCGGGGATCAAAAAGGAAAGGGCGAACAAAGGCTCGGAAAAGAGAAGCTCCAGCCCCGTGATCAGAAGAAGGGCGCACCACAGCCCAAGAAGCAGAGTGGAAAAAAGGGGACGGCGAAAGCGGTACACGAGAAAGCGGTCGTTTTTCTCCTTTACGATCCGACCCGAAAGAACGCAAGGCAACAGCGCGAAGCGATGGGCCCCGCGGCGGTACAAAAAGAAGCGATCGCCCCGCCGCCGCCCGCAAAAGACGGGCGTTTCCGAAAGGCGAAAGGGGGAAAGAGGGCCGTGGGGAAGCACGGCCTGATCCAGGGCGCGGTAAAAGCGATCGGGGGAAACGGAAAGAGGAAGGCGGTTTTTCACGTGGCGCCTCCTTTACGAAAAATACTTGCCCGTGGCAATGCGGTATTGCAGAGCCTCCAGAACGTGGCCCTCGGAAATGAATTCCGAGCCGTCCAGATCGGCAATGGTGCGGGACAGGCGCAAAATGCGGTCATAGCCCCGTGCGGAGAGCTTCAAGGCGGAAAAGCTTTCCCGCAGAAGCGCCTCCCCCGCCGCATCGGTGATGCAAAGCTTGCGGGTCAGCGCCCCGCTGAGGGAGCCGTTGGCGGTCACACCGTAATCCCTCCCCCGCTCCAAGGCCATTTTGCGGGCGCGGTTCACCCTCTCCCGCACGGCCGCGCTTCCCTCGGCGGCGGCAGAGCTGTGCAGCTCCCCGAAGCTCAGGGCGGGAACCTCCACCCGCATATCGATGCGGTCCAGAAGAGGGCCCGAGATTTTCCCCAAATAGCGCTCCACCGCCATCTCGGAGCAGTGGCAACGGTCGGTGCCGTCCCCGTAATAGCCGCAGGGGCAGGGGTTCATGGCGCAGACCAGCATAAAATCCGAGGGGAAGGTCATTTTCCACGCGGCGCGGGTGATGGTAATACAGCGATCCTCCAAGGGCTGACGGAGGATCTCCAGGCTTCGCTTTTCGAATTCGGGCAATTCATCCAGAAACAGCACTCCGTTATGCGCCAAGGAAATCTCCCCCGGCTGCGGAGTGGCACCACCTCCTGCAAGCCCCGCAAAGCTCATGGTGTGATGGGGTGCGCGGAAGGGCCTTTGACGGATCAGGGGAACCCCGGGCGGCAACAAACCGCTGACGGAATGAATGGCCGTGGTTTGGAGCATTTCCTCGAAGGTCATATCGGGCAGGATTCCCGGGAGCGCCTTGGAAAGCAGACTCTTTCCGCTTCCGGGCGGGCCCACCAAAAGAATGTTATGCATCCCCGCCGCGGCGATCTCCATGGCTCGCTTGGCCACCTCCTGCCCGCGGATATCGGCAAAATCCACCGCACAGGCCAAAGAGACCCCATCGGGAGAAAAGGAGGCCGCCTCCAGCGGTGCCTTCCCCGTCAGGTGATCCAGGAGAGCGGTGATGCTTTCGGCACCGAAAACGGAAAGCCCCTCCACCACACTGCATTCCATTTCGCATTCCTTGGGACAAAACAGCCTTTTGACCCCCGCCTCCTTGGCGGCCAAGGCACGGCAAAGGGCACCCGGCCCGCCCCGCAGAGCCCCGTCCAGCCCGATTTCTCCGAAAAAGCAGGCATCGGAAAGATCGATCCCTGCCAGCACCGTTTTGGAAAGCAGCGCGATGAGAATGGGCAGATCAAAGCCGCTCCCTTGCTTTTTCCGATCGGCGGGTGCTAAATTCACGGTCACCGAGCCCCCGGGCAGAGGCAGGCGGGCGTGATGGGCGGCGGCGTAAATACGGGAGACGGATTCCTTAATGGCGGTATCGGGCAGGCCGATGAGGTTCAGCCCCGGAAGACCTCTTCCGAAATAGGCCTCCACCGACACGGCAAAGCCCTCCAGACCCCACAGGGATGAGGATGCGATTTTGACGATCACAGCAGGTTCCTCCTTTTGCGGTAAGCATTTGCGCAACGTTTCGGTTTTTACGGAAACGATTGTATCATAGCTTTGGTAAAAAAGCAAAAAAAATCATCGATTTCCTGAAAATTTAACGAGATTTTTGAAAAAAACTCATTTTTTCTCCTTTACATTCCATTCGTTTGGTGATATAATCTCATACGGAAATTACATTCTACAAGAGAAAGGATATACAATCATGGTCACAAGAAAGAAAATGTCCATGGATGGTAACACCGCGGCGGCACACGTTTCGTATGCCTTCACCGAGGTGGCGGCCATCTACCCCATTACCCCCTCCAGTGTTATGGCAGAATTGACGGATGCCTGGTCCGCCACCGGCCTGAAGAACATTTTCGGGGAAGAAGTAAAGGTTACCGAAATGCAGTCCGAGGCAGGTGCTGCCGGTACCGTTCACGGCTCTCTTGCCGCCGGTGCCCTCACCACCACCTTTACCGCATCTCAGGGTCTGCTTCTGATGATCCCCAATATGTACAAGATCGCCGGCGAGCTTCTCCCCGGTGTGATCCACTGCTCCGCACGCTGCGTTGCTTCCCACGCGCTGAACATCTTCGGCGACCACAGTGACGTTTACGCCTGCCGCCAGACCGGCTTTGCCATGATGGCAGACACCAACCCCCAGGAGGTTATGGATCTGGGCGCTGTCGCTCACCTTTCCGCCATTAAGGGCAGAGTTCCCTTCCTGAACTTCTTCGACGGCTTCCGTACCTCCCACGAGATCCAGAAGATCTCCGTTTGGGATTACAAGGATCTGGAGGAAATGATGGACAAGGACGCTCTCGCAGCCTTCCGTCAGAGAGCGCTGAATCCCGAGCATCCCGTTCTCCGCGGCTCCGCTGAAAACGGCGATATCTTCTTCCAGCACAGAGAGGCCTGCAACCGCTACTACGATGCCCTTCCCGAAATCGTGGAAGAGTATATGGATAAGGTCAACGCCAAGATCGGCACCAATTACAAGCTCTTCAACTACTACGGCGCTCCCGATGCCGACAGAGTGATCGTGGCCATGGGCTCCATCTGCGACGTGGCAGAGGAAGTCATCGATTATATGAACGCTCACGGCGAAAAGGTCGGCTTGGTGAAGGTTCGTCTGTACCGTCCCTTCCGTGCCGATAAGCTGGTGGAGGCCATTCCCGCCACCGCCAAGAAGATCGCTATTCTCGACCGTACCAAGGAGCCCGGCTCTTTGGGCGAGCCTCTGTATCTTGACGTGGTAACCGCTCTGGCAACTCAGGGCAAGACCGACGTGAAGGTGGTTGGCGGCCGTTACGGTCTCGGCTCCAAGGATACGCCTCCTCAGAGCATCTTCGCCGTTTACGAGAATCTGAATGCAGCGGCTCCCAAGAACAGCTTCACCATCGGTATCGTGGACGACGTGACCGGCCTTTCTCTGGAGGAGAAGCCCGCTCCCGACACCGCTGCCGAGGGAACCATTTCCTGCAAGTTCTGGGGTCTGGGCGGAGACGGTACCGTAGGTGCCAACAAGAACTCCATCAAGATCATCGGCGACCATACCGATAAGTTCATTCAGGCTTACTTCCAGTACGACTCCAAGAAGACCGGCGGTGTGACCATTTCCCACCTGCGCTTCGGTGACAAGGAGATCAAGAGCCCCTATTACATCACCAAGGCAAACTTCGTGGCTTGCCACAACTCCTCTTACATCCTCAAGGGCTACAAGATCGTTCAGGACGTGAAGCCCGGCGGCACCTTTATGCTGGACTGCCAGTGGAAGGAAGACGAGCTGGATGCTCACCTGCCCGCTGACGTCAAGGCTTACATCGCTCAGAACAACATTAAGTTCTACACCATCAACGCCACCAACATCGCCACCAAGGAAATCGGTAACCCCAAGGTAAAGAACACCGTTCTCCAATCTGCCTTCTTTGCTCTTGCCAACATTCTTCCCAAGGACGAGGCCATTGAATATATGAAGAAGATGGCATACAAGTCCTACATCAAGAAGGGCGAGGCCATTGTGGAGCTCAACTATAAGGCCATCGACGCCGGTGCCAACGCCATGACCGAGATTGCCGTTCCCGAAGCCTGGAAGAACATCTGTGTTGAGGAAAAGAAGGAAGCGGCTACCGGTAAGCGCGAGGATCTGGTGAAGTTCGTGAACGAGATCGTGGAGCCCGTTTCCAAGATGAACGGTGATTCCCTCCCCGTTTCCCGTTTTGCCGAGCTGGCTGACGGTACCTTCCCCCAGGGCTCTGCCGCCTTTGAGAAGAGAGGCGTTGCCGTTTCCGTTCCCGTATGGCACGCTGAGAACTGCATTCAGTGTAACAACTGCTCCTTCGTATGTCCTCACGCCGCCATCCGTCCCTTCGCTTTGACCGCCGAGGAGGCCTCTTCCGCTCCCGCAGAGACCAAGTTCTGCGCAAAGCCCGTTTTGAAGACCGATTACAAGTTTACCATGGCCGTTTCTCCCCTTGACTGTATGGGCTGTACCCTCTGCGTGAAGGCTTGTCCCGTTACCGCTAAGGCCGAGAAGGACGGTGCTCCCGAAAAGAAGGCCCTCGAAATGGTGGCTCAGTCCACTCAGCTCGATCAGCAGAAGCCCTTCGACTGGTGCGTGGCAAACGTTTCCGAGAAGAAGGAGCTCTTCAACGCCAAGACTGTGAAGGGCAGCCAGTTCAAGCAGCCCCTCCTGGAGTTCTCCGGCTCCTGCGCAGGCTGTGCCGAGACCTCTTATGCAAGACTGATCACCCAGCTCTTCGGTGAGAGAATGTATATCTCCAATGCCACCGGATGCTCCTCCATTTGGGGCGGCTCCGCACCGGCTACTCCCTATACCGTGAACAACGAAAGCGGACGCGGTCCCGCTTGGGCCAACTCCCTCTTTGAGGACAACGCCGAGCACGGCTTGGGTATCTATCTGGGTCAGAAGACCATTCGTGAAAGACTCATCGGCTACGTGGAGAAATTCCTCGAGACCGTTGAGGATGCCGATAAGAAGGCCATCGTTCAGGCTTATCTGGACACCAAGGACAACGGTGCCGAGAATGAAAAAGCTACCGCCGCTCTCATCGAAATGATGGAAGCTTGCCCCTGCCAAAACGAGTGGAAGGAAAAGATCCTTGCCTCCAAGGATTACCTCTCCAAGAAGTCCGTTTGGATCTTCGGCGGTGACGGATGGGCATACGATATCGGATTCGGCGGCTTGGATCACGTTTTGGCCAGCGGCGAGGACGTAAACGTTATGGTATTCGATACCGAGGTTTATTCCAACACCGGCGGACAGGCCTCCAAGGCCTCCAATATCGGTCAGGTAGCTCAGTTTGCCGCTGCCGGTAAGGCCATCGGCAAGAAGAATCTGGCTGAGATCGCTATGAGCTACGGCTACGTTTACGTGGCACAGGTTGCCATGGGCGCCGATATGAATCAGCTCCTCAAGGCTCTGACCGAGGCTGAGGCTTATCCCGGACCTTCCTTGATCATCGGCTACGCTCCCTGCGAAATGCACGGTATCAAGGGCACCATGGCCAACTGCCAGGTGGAAATGAAGAAGGCTGTGGAAGCAGGCTACTGGCAGATGTTCCGCTACAACCCCGCTGCCGAGAAGAAGCTTGTGATCGATTCCAAGGCTCCCACCGGCTCTTACAAGGACTTCATCAAGGGCGAGACCCGCTATGCGAGACTGGCTCAGCAGAATCCCGAGAGAGCAGAGAAGCTCTTCGATAAGGCTGAGGCTGCAGCTGCTGAAAGATATCAGAAGCTCACAAAGCTGGAGAAGCTCTACGGCGAAGAATAATCCCCTTTGCAATGCATCCCTGCGGCGCACTTCCCTTTGGAAGTGCGCCGTATTTTCTTTCCTTCCGGGAAAAGGCGGACTTGACAAGCTGCGGAGGAATCGCTAAAATGAATGAAAGAGCCGCTCTTTCCGGCTGCGGTGAATTTCAAAGCGGATTGGAGTATGAATATGAAAAAACGAGTGATTTCTCTTCTGATGGCAATCTGGACGATCGGCAGCTGCTTTTTGTTTTCCTGCGACAAGGAAGCGGTGAAGACAAGTCAAGAGAGCGCCCCTCCCCCGACCGAAACGGAGGATACGTCAAGAATTTACGATGCGCCCGTTCGGGATCTGGGCGGGCACGAGTTCCGTTTTTACGTCAAAACCATTTCTGCGGTGACCTTGGCGACCCATGAGGTCTGGGCGGAGGCGTACAACGGCGATAAGATCAACGATGCGGTTTATTCCAGAAACCTCAAGCTGGAGGAAACGTACAACTGCACCATTTCTCAGTCTACCGTCAGTGACGGCTCGTATATTACGAAAATCAAAGACCCTCTTTTGGCGGGGGATTACGTGTGTGATCTGCTGTTCGGACGAGCCGATTACAACGCTACGCTGATGCAGTCCAATCTCCTGATGGATCTTGCCACGATGGAGAATATGGATCTTTCCAAGGCGTGGTATGACGATTTTTCCATGAACGTCATAACCTTTGACGGGAAGGTGTTCACCGCCATCGGAGACGGCGCAACCTTGGACGACAGAGCCGCTCGCCTTTTGTACTTCAACAAGGGCGTTGTGGCGGAATACGCGCCCGATTTGGATTTGTACCAAACGGTGCGGGAGGGCAAATGGACGCTGGATCTTTTGTATGAGATTATGGAGGGAACCGCCTCGGATCTGGACGGCGACGGCAGTATGAGGGTGGGAACGGATCGCTTCGGATACATTGCCGAAAGCACCGCCGATTGGTACCACGTGAACGCTTGCGGGGTGTCTCTTTCCGTGAAGAATGCGGATGGCAGCTATTTGATTCCCGATTCTCCCAAGCAGGAGCTGGTGGATGCTTGGGCGGCTCTGCGAAAGGTTTTGGCCAATCCCCTGCGGGACGTGAAGGATTCCGGTACCCGCTTCCGCAGCGGTCTCGGCACCTTTTTCACCTGCAATGCAGGCACGCTTTTGACCATGTCTGCCGCTCCCTTTGAATACGGCGTTTTGCCTATGCCCAAATTGAACGAGGATCAGGATACCTATTACACCGGTGTGGGCGGCTCCTCCTTCTGCGGCTACGCCATTCCCGTTACCGCCTCAAGCGACCCCGAAAAGCATTGGCAGAAAAACGGCTTTGAGTCCGGTGAGGAGCAATCCGCCTACTTTTTGGAGGCATATTCCTATTATTCCATGAATATCCTGACCCCCGCATTCTTCGATCAGGTTTGCCTCAAGCAAGCGGTGGTGGATACGGATTCTCAGGAAATGGTGATTTTGGCACTCAAAAATAAAATCGTGGATCCTGTGGTGCTGTTTGATTGGGGCAGTATGAAGTCCCTTTTCAGTTACTGCGGCAACGGAGGAAGTAACGGCGGTGTGGGAACGGAGGAATATTGGGACAGCTTTACCTCCACCTACGAAAGCCGAGTGAGCGCCGCCCGCGCGGGAATGGAAAGCTTCTTGGACTCCGTGCGCAACGCAGGTCTGTGACTTTTCGGAACCCTTCTTGGAACCCTTTTTAAAAAAAGGGTTCCAAGAAGGGTTCCAAAAAAAAGGACAGTGATTTATTTCATCACCGTCCGCATTTAAGCCGTCAGGAATTTTGAAGCCGTTCCGCCAGGCGGATCAGCACCCTTAAATCCTCTTCCGACATCGATTTTGTCAATTGGTTTAATTCTTGAATCAGCTGAGGCTCCTCCAAGCCTTCATCAAAAAACTCCTTTGGGGTAACGCCGAGATATTCGCAAATATAAAGAAATTCACTCATGGAAGGCATTGCCCGTCCGGAGGAAATGCTTTGAATATAGCTTTTGCTGTGTCCCAAATCGGTGCTCATTCGGTATTCGGATACGTTTTTCTTTGTTCTTAAAATGGAAATTCGTTCTCTGATAAACTGCAGGTCCATTGAAAACACCTCGCTTTTCATTATTGTATAATAATCAGCGCGGTAATATTCTCGATGAATTTACCGATTACAGTTGATAATTACCGCTAAAATCGGTATAATGAGAACAAAAGTAAAACCGTTAGCGGTGATTTTTGTAAGAGAGGTGAATTTCTTTGGCGTTTCCCTACACAGTTGCCCTTTTCGGGCATCGACGCATCGAGAATTTTTTGGCGGTGGAGGCTTGCTTGGAGGAGCAGATTCGAGATTTGATGAAGGAACGAAAAACGCTTTGTTTTTTGGTGGGGCGTAACGGAGATTTTGATCAATGTGCGGCCTCCACCATCCTCCGCTTGCAAAGGGCATTTCCGTCCTGCGACAGCCGTTTGGTGTTGGTATTGCCCTATCCGACGGCGGAATACCAAAAAAATACGGAATCCTTTCACCGTTATTACGACGATGTGGAGATTTCAATGGCCGCCTCCGTGGCACATCCCAAATCCGCCATACAGATACGAAATCGGGAAATGGTGGATCGCGCCGATCAGGTCATCTGCTACGTTGAAAACGGAAAAGGCGGTGCCGCGCAAACCCTTCGTTATGCCGAGAAACAAGGGAAAGGGCTGATTTTGATCCATCCTTACGGCAGATCACGTTAGAGGGGCGAAGCGTGCATCGCCCCACCAAAACCCGATGAAAATGGGCGGAGGCGGAAATCCGAATTCATCCACAAAGTCTGTGCTCTATATCCGCACCTTATCAAGAAAAATTTACTCGCGCAGGCTCCTTCCACCGCAAGCGGTCCCCCTCCCTCTCGGATGGAGGCATTATTGTGCCACGGCTTTGGGGAATAAAATGGGCTTTGGTTAAAATCTTTGCCGAAATGAAAATAAAGATCCAACGGCAATGAAAAAAGAGATCGCACGTTTTCCGAATAAGGGGAAAGCATACAGTCTCTTTTTTGTTTTATTCTGAAAAGTTTTTGGGTGGAGGGACTTTTTTCAAAAAGTCCCTCCCGGGGTGCGGGGCGGGGCCCTGCAAACAGAGGCGGTGGTTTTTGCTGTAGCAAGGGACAGCAATATCCTTTTACATTTTTTTATTCCGAAAGTTTTGGGGGTGTGGGGGGCTTTTTCAAAAGTCCCCTGCAAAAAAAGGTTGTGGTTTTTGCGGAGGCGGAGAATGGTAGCATCCCTTTACTCTTTTTTATTCTGAAAAGTTTTTGGGAGGTTTGGAACCCTTTTTTCAAAAAGGGTTCCAAGAAAGGTTCCAAGAAGGGTTCCAAGAAGGGTTCCAAAAAAACAAAAAAATGCGGGGCGGGGCCCCGCATTTTGCGTGATGAATCAGATGATACCGTTTTGAGTGTCGGCCTCGATTCGGTCGGCCATACGACGCATTTCGCCGATGGTTTTGCCCTCCAAAATCGCGCGGTAGAAGGTAAGGATCAAAGCGGCCTCTTTGCCGTCTTTTACGAGTCCGCTGATGGTTTCCAGAACCTCGGCGGCATTTTCCTCGGTCTGTGCGAGATCATTTTCCGCCAGATAGCGGCGCAGACCCGCGGCGGCACCGATGGCAATATAGGCGGGGGTGATCCCCATCTCGTGTGCCAAAAGGGAGGAGCCGATGAGTCGGTCCGAGGGGGAGAGCTTGCGCTTGGGATCCCCGCCCACACGGGCGCAGGTGTCCTTCAAGGCAGCGTTGGTGAAGCGGCGCAGCAGATCGCCTACGTGGAGGAGAATATCCTCCAGCGGAACGCCGTACTTCTTGGAAAGAGCTCTTGCGCTCTCCTCCATAGCCAAGCGAACCACCACGTAGATCTCCTCCCGATCAATGGCCTCGTAAATGTACTCCAGCCCCAAAAGATCGCCAAGATACGCGCAGGTGGCGTGACCCATATTGTGTACGTAAAGCTTGCGCTTCAAATAGAAATCGAAGGGGGAGAAGGGAACCATATTGCGGATCTCGGGGATCTCGCCTCGGAACCCGTCCCGATCCACAGGCAAAAAGCCGTAACGCTCCACGCAAACGCGCATGGGGTTTCCGTCCTTCATTTCCTCGGTCTGAACGGGAACCATACGCCCGATGGAAGCCTCCACCAGACCCACGTTTTCATCAAACCAAGCCTTTTCCTCGTCATTCATCTGCTCCTTGAGCATCCCCTCGATGACCTTGTTGGCATCCATCAGATTCTCGCAAATGATGATGTTCAAGGGGCCGAGCCCTCTTTCTTTGCGGTAGCGAAGACCCGCCACGATGTTGGGAATGATGAACTTCAATACGTTCACCCCCACGGCCGTGGCCATCAGATCCGCCGTGGCAATGGCCTCTGCCACCGCCTCGGGATCCCGACCGTTCACCGCCGAAACACCTTGAACCAAAATGTCCTCGCACTTTTCGCCGTCGATGATGCGAACGGGATAGCTGTGATCCCGATTCAGGCTTTCCACCACCGCTTCGGCGACGTCCACAAAGCTTACCTCATAGCCGGATTGGCTCAGAAGCATTCCGATAAAGCCGCGGCCGATATTGCCGCCGCCGTACATGATCGCTTTCATGCTGTTTTCCTCTTTTTCTTACGAGAGTTGTTTGGCGTTGGCGAGAAGATATTTTTCCGCTTCTCCGTTCCAAAGCCCGTTGTGCTTTTTCACCAAGCGGGAAAGCTCGGCGAACATGGGATCGGTTTTGCCCAATTCCTCAAAATCGTCAATGGCCACCAAGGGAAGGCTGATCTGGTTGTAGATGAGCTTCTTGCCGCCCTTGATGCTCGGCAGATTCAGGGTGGTTTCGGCGGCGGCATCCAATCCGCCCACGTGGGTCACCATGGCCGCGGGGTTGATCTTGCCCGCATTCATCAGGGCAATGGCCTCGCGCATATCGTCGGTATTGCCGCCCGAGGTGCCTACGATGTGGGTGTAGGAATAGTGCACGTTGAAGAAATTCAATTCCGCCTTGAACTGATTGTTGGTGGGGCCCGCAAAGAAGTTGAGGCATCCGTCAAAGCCTAAAATGCCGTCGGCCTGCTCCACCACCGCCTTTACGGGGGCAAAGCAGATCACGTCGTCAAAGCCCGTTCCGCCGGAAATTTCACGAAGGGTTTCCACGGGATCCTCGGTTTTGGCGGTGTTTACGTAATGGAGCTCAATGCCAAGCTTCTTGGCATCCTCCACGGTGTAAATGCTCTCGGCGCGGGCAAGTCTGGCGTCGTCGATATCGGTGACCACCAGAAGGGAGGGTCTTCTCTCACAGTGCAGGGCGTAATCAATGGCGCCCAGTCCCATAGGGCCTACAGAGGCGAGAAGGGCCATTTTGCCCCCCTCCACAATGCCCATCTGATGCTCGTAGCTGCCGGCCTTGGTGTGATACATGGCGTGGAAGGTGCCGATGATACAGCTCATGGGCTCGGCCAGGGAGCCGTGGAAATACACGTCGGAATGATAGGGCAGAAGGCAATCGGCCAGAAGGGTTTCAATGGGAATGTTCACAAACTGCGCATCGCCTCCGCAGTAGCGGTAGGAATAGCCGGGCGCCATCTGCGAGCCCTTGTAAAAATGGGCGGGCTGAATGGCAACGCCGTCTCCCTCGGAGAATTTGTGCTTCCAATTTTCTCCCACCTGCAGGATCTGCCCGCAGAATTCGTGACCCACGATCACGGGGTTTTCGGCAACGTTATCGGGCACTCTCTTGTGCTCGGGTCCCTCCACCGTGGCCTTGTAGGTGCTCATACAAAGGGAATCGGAAATGATCTTGACGCGAACGCCGTTCTCGTCGATCTCGGGAAGTTCCATCTCCTCCAAGCGGAGATCGCCCTTTCCGTAAAGTCTGACTGCTTTGGTTTTCATACTGTTTCTCCTTTTTTGTTACAGTGCCTCTCTGGGATACTTTTGATTCAAAAGATCCAGCTCTGCCTTGGGAAGCATTCCGTCCACCGAATTTTCGGAGAAAAGATTGGCACTGGCGGCGGCAATGGCAAAGGAGAGGATCTCCTCGTCGCCGTAGCCGTTGTAAATTCCGTAGAGGGAGCCGGCGCAGAAGGCGTCGCCCGCACCGACGGAGCCGCGGATCTCACTGCGGGGAATATCCAGCGAGGTAAGATAGGTAAAGGCACCCGATTTGTCCAGCAAAAAGCCTGCCTTTTTGCAGTGCACGATGACCTTCTCCCGAACGCCTGCGGCCATGGTCTTTTCCATTGCCTCGCGAATGGCGGGAATATCCGGCTTGCCGTCGGCACCGTAGGGCTCAATGCCCCAAATGCCGCAGCATTCGATCTCGTTGAAAATGATATAATCGCAGTATTTCAGCGCGGGGCCGATGATCTTTTTGTAGTCCACGCCCGAGCTGCTGGTCACGTCCACGCTGGTTTTGATGCCCTTTTGCTGAACGTCGTGCAGGAAGCGTGCCATACCTGTTCCGTATTCGGGATCGGGGGCGTCGAACTTGTCCAGAAGCAGGATGTAGCCCGCGTGGAGAAGATCGCAATCGATGGGGGCCAAATCAATTTCCTCGGGGGCAAAGTTCTGATTGGTGCCCTTGCAGTGGAAAAAGGTCCGCTCACCCGAATCGCACAGGTTCATCACGTCCGTAAAGGCCGTGGGCTCGGTCTCGGAGAATAGGATCCCGCGGGTGTCGATGCCCTTTTCCTGCATTTTCTTGACGACGTATTCGCCGTATTCATCCTTGCCCACCTTGCCGATGGCGGAAATGGGAATGGAAGGGTCAATGGTGGCAAGGTCAATGGCGGTGTTGGGAACACAGCCGCCTACTGCTTGGCTGACGCTTTTGATGTTGCAGAGCATTCCCAATTTGGGATAAAAATCAATGCTCTTGACTACGTCCACCAAAACCGTTCCGGCAAAGGTGATGCCCTTTTTCATGGTTTTCATTTAGTTGCACTCCGCGGTCAGGGGACCTGCCAATTCCTTCAGATAGAAGAGACGGCCGGGGAGGGTGGGAATGTAGGTGGAGGTGATCCAGGTGCAGGGACCGTGATGCAGGGTGGTGAGGAAACTCATACCCTGCCAGCCCATACCGCGTCCCAGGGCACCGTCGGCACCGCCGATGGCGTAATCAGCCTGCAGGAACAGACCGGGTCCAATGGTGTTTGCGGTGCAGGGAACCAGGGTGGAGCGGCTCTTGAAGCTGGTGATGGCGTTCTGCTCGATGGTCAGGGGATGAAGCTTGGCACCGATGCGGTAGGGTGCGGCTTTCCAATCGGCTTCGGTGGCGTAATCAGCGGCAAAGTGGGGCTCCCAGAAGGCGATGTGGCACATTCTGCCGATGCCGTATACCAAAACGAGCTTGGCACCCTCCTTCTTCAGAGCGGCGATCTTCTCGGGGTAGGTGGGGAGGTTTTCCTTGGTGGCAAAGTTGCGCTGGGATTCGGGAACGGTATCGTTCAATTTGCCGAAGAAGGCCTGCTTCATAGAGAATTCGAAGGAGGCGGGGTTGGAGGAATCCAGGGTGTTGCCGTTTTCATCGGCCCACTCGTCCATATTGAAGGTGGTCACGTGGTCGCAGGGAACCTTCCACTCGTTGAGGAAGTATGCGGCCCAGCGGTACATCCCCATGGGGCCTACGGGGAGGATGATGGCAAGCTTTCTGCCCTCCTCACGGGTGATTTTGATCTGCATGGCAATTTCGTGGCCCATCAGGGTGTCGAAATCTGCGAGGCTGGCGCACTCCACGGGATGGAAGGCGGGATTCCAGAAATCCTCTCTCTGCACGCCCTTCTCACAGCAAGCGTCGATCTTTGCCATATCCCATCCCTTGGGATAGAAGCCCTCCAAAAGGGAATTTTTAACGGTGCTCATAAAATCCATAACAGTAATCTCCTTTTTTATTTTTTAGTTTTATATCATTTTGTTTTCTCGTTTGATTCCTGCCGACTCTTACGGGAGCAGGCGCTTGGTGGTGCCCTTTAAGTATACGTGGCACTGACGGAAGCCCTCGGCGTATTCCGCGCCGCACTGGTAGCCGCGATAGCGGGAGCAGGTTTTTACCATATCGGCAAAATCAATGCCGTCGTGCTCGCGCATCCAAACAAGCTGGCTGGCGTGGCATTCCAGCATTTGGAGCTTTAAATCGATCTCCTCGGAAATATCCACGTATTCGGTGGGGTTGAATTCCACCCCTGCCAGAGTGTCCATATAATAAATGGGAACGAGCTTTGCGGGCTCACCGTCCGGTTTGCTGTAGCGATGGGGGTAATCGGTGTGATTGGGCAGGGTGGCGGCAAAGCTGGCGTCGAACACCAGACGGGAAACCGCGGTGTGATCGGGCATATAGTCCTCGGGGTTGTGGGTGATGATGAAATCGGGGTTGGCATAGCGGATCACGTCGATGATCTGATCGCGGGCGGCCTTGTTGTTATCGTAAATATCCAGATCGTTGAAGGAGGCGGAAATCACCTCGATCCCCGCAAGACTGCCTGCCTTACGGGCCTCCTCGGCACGGATCAGGGTCAGTTCATCCGGAGGGATGATCACGTGCCCCAGATTTCCCGTGGAAACGTGGCAAACGGTTACCTTGTCGCCTCTTTTGACACACTTGGCAAGGGTGCCGGCACAGGCGATCTCAATGTCATCGGGATGACAGCCAATGGCTAATACGTTCATGGCAAATACTCCTTTTTGTTTTTGTCGGGATTGAATTTTGCTACCGATTCCATTATAAAAGAAGGAAACTGCGATTGGTATTGACAAAGCGGTAAAAAATTTATAAAATAAGCTCATCATAAATTGAAAATACGACTTGAACTTATTTTGGAGATTGGAAACGTGGAAAAAAAGGGTGTTTTGTTGAAAAACGAGGTGGAGGTGAGCCGCCTCATCAGCGATTTTTATTACAAGCTGCCGCTGTCCTTTGACTACGAGGGGGAGAGCCACGACGGCTGGGAATTCGTTTACGTGGAAAACGGCAGGGTGAGAATCGGCGTGGGGGAGGAGAGCTACATTCTCAAAAAGGGGGAGATGGTGTGCCATCAGCCCTTTGAATTTCATTCCATCCGTCCCCACGAGGGAGAGGCTTCGGTGATGATCGTTTGCTTTGAATGTGCTTCGGAGGCCATGGAATATTTTAAAAGCAAGATCCTTTCCGTCAGTCAGCGGCAAAAGCAGTATCTCAACGACATTGCCGCAGGGGGCAAGGCGGTCTTTTTGCCGAAGGATCCTCTTGAGATCGCACGGGACGGGGCCATGGACCGTTCTCCCGAGGCTACGGTGTACCAGGAGCAGTACGTGAAATGCGCCATTGAGCTGCTTTTGCTGTCGCTGATGAAATCCTCGGCCACGGAAAAGCAGAGCCGTGTTTCTCTCTACGAGCACGTATCCCAAAGAGAGGATCTGGCGGAGAAAATGGCGGCCTATCTGCGGGAGAACATCGCTCGGCCCGTGCATTTGCAGGAGCTTTCCGACCGCTTTTCCTACTCTCTTTCCAGCATCAAGCGCATTTTTAAGGAGGTTACGGGCTACAGCGTCATGGCGTATCTGAACAACCTCCGCCTTCTTCGGGCCAAGGAGATGCTTGCCGAGAGCGACGGAACGGTGGAGAGCATTGCCGCGGCCTTGGGATACGCCAATATTTATTATTTCTCCACCTCCTTTAAGAAAAAATGGGGGGAGAGCCCCTCCCATTACCGCGCCCGCCAAAGAGCGCAGCGTCGGGGAAGGCGGGACTGATCCGCGCCACGCCCTTTTTGCAGGGGGCTTTTGCAGGGGGCTTTTTCAAAAGCCCCCACAGCCCTTTTCTTGGAACCTTTCTCGGAACCCTTTTTGAAAAAAGGGTTCCAAACCTCCCAAAAACTTTTCAGAATGGAAAATGTAAATACATTAACGTTTTTGACTACGCCATAGCGGGGGATGGTAACATCCCTTTTTTCTTTTTTATTCCAAAAAGTTTTTGAGGGGTGTGGGGGACTTTTTTCAAAAAGTCCCCCACAAAAAAAGTCCCCCACAAAAAAGTCCCCCACAAAAAAAGGCTCCAAGAAAAAAAGCAGGATAGAGTTTTCTCTATCCTGCAAAAAAGATTCGGCTTATACCTCGGGTCTTATACCTCGGGGTACTTGATGGGAAGGGTCTTGCCGGCCTTGGCGGCTTCCACGGTTGCGCGGCAAACGGCCACGGTGGAGGCACCCTCCATGGAAGATACGGGCATGGGCTTTTCGCCGTTCAGGGCATCGATAAAGGCATCGATCTCGGCGGTGATGTTGTGGTTGTTCACCTCAACGGGGATCTCCTTGGCCTCGGTGTAATCGGGCTTCTTGCCGTCGGCAGCCTTGCCGCCCAGATTCTCGAAGAGCTGGAGGGTGGGAGAGGTGTTATCGCACACGATGGTTCCCTTCGTTCCGTAGAAGCAGGAGCGCATGGTGTAGCCTCTCTTACAGCCGATGGAGACGAATACCTTACCCATTACGTTGTTGGGGAACTGATAAATGGCAATGGTAGCGTCGTTCACGGGCCAATCGGTGAGACACTTGTGATTGGTGTAGGCGTGAACCTCAGTGGGGTCCCCTGCGATCCAGCGGAGCAGATCCACTGCGTGGCAGCCGCCGCCGATGAAGCCCTCTCTTCTGGGATTCACACGCCAGTCGTTATAGCCGCGGGCGATGCCGTAATCATGGGCGTATTCGCTCTCCACAAAGAAGAGCTCGCCGATTCTGCCCTCGTCAATGAGCTGCTTTGCCAGAACAAAAGCGGGGGTGCAGCGGCAAACCTGACCGATCATCAGCTTTCTGCCGGTTTCCTTCTCCACGCGCATCATTTCCTCGCACTCCTCCATGGTGAGAGCCATAGGCTTCTCGCAAAGCACGTCCTTGCCGGCCTTCAGGAAGGCGGCGGTCATTTCCAAATGGAGGTCATCGGGGGTTACGATTACGGCGGCGTCCACGTTGGGATCGTTCACCAATTCACGGTAATCCTTCACCGCAACGGGAACGTTGAACGCTTCTTTTCTTCTTTCCAATCTGCCGTCGGTAGCGGGGTCGCAAATGGCGTAAAGCTCAGCGCCCTCCTTGGCAACGATACCGTCCATATGTCTCTTTGCCATTCCGCTGCAACCAATGACAGCAACTTTTAAAACTTTTTTGCTCATTTCTCTTGCTCCTTTCGGAATTTTATGTCATAATTATAGCAGAGAAAAAGCCGAATTGCAATGGTATTTTGTTGGGGATTCTCCTCAATTTGTTGGATTTGGAGGCCGATATGAAGCGAACGCACGGTTTTAGCGGAAAAATAGAAGCGGTGGTCTGCTATTGCGAGGAGGAGCGGGATCTGAAGCCCGGCGCTCGCTTCGGCCCCGTGATCCGCGATATTTACATTGTGGAATGCTGTACCGAGGGCTACGGTTCGGTGATCATCAACGGCACGGAATTTCCCGTTACCCCGGGGAGCTGTTACGTTCTTTTGCCGGGGGATACGGTGATCCACACCGCCGATATCCAAAACCCCCGCAAGGGAATCTGGTGCAGTCTGGACGGTGCCGCCGTGGGTCGCTATTTTGCCCAAGCGGGGATCAGCTCGGAAAATCCCTTCGTGCCCTCCCACCTGTTTGAAAAAATCTGCTCCTGGATCCGAAATATGATCGAGGTTTGGACCGAGGATTCCGCGGGCGCGCCCTTGATGCTCAGCTCCTATGCCTACGGGCTTCTGGGCACCCTTTTGCGGGAGAAGAGCCGCCATTTGGAGGGCATCGGCTGGATCGACCGAACCGTTTATCTGATGGAATCCTGCTATCACGATACCTGCTCCATTCAATGGATGGCCGATCAGATCGGGCTGGAGCGCTCCTATTTTTCCACCACCTTTAAAAAATACGTGGGCATTCCCCCGTATCGCTATCTGACGGGTCTGCGGGTGCGCAAGGCCTGCGAATTGCTCTCTTCGGGGGTCGGTGTGGGAGAGGTGGCCCTCTCCGTGGGGATGGATCCGCACAATTTTGCCCGCATTTTCCGCAAGCAAACGGGAAAAACTCCCCTTCAGTACCAAAAAGAAAAATTGTACCCCACTGCTATACATCTTTAACGGAGAAAGCACAAACACCACCAAGGAAAAGGGAGATGTCCTTAGCGGAGAGATCGCGAATAAAATTTCTTTCGTTGATACGCAGTAAACAAGTAATTGACGCCGACAGATTTTTGAAGAATCTGTCGGCGTTTGCTATTCAACAAATTGGAATTTGGCGAAATTAAAAGATGCCTTTGTTATATTGAATCATTGCGCGAAAACTTATCGCCAATCCTATCATAATAGAACCAATTAAAAGTACAATTCCAATCAAAATGAAGATGTTGTTCTCGGTATATAGAGTTACGGCAGACAGGACACTAAACACAATTATGCCTATACCAACAATAATTGTACCCTTTCCTACTTGCTTTCCAAACGGCACCCTATCCTCTTCGGAAACCCTGTTTCTATGATATGAGTGTAACGATGAGATATTGCCTTTCGTATTTGAGATACCGATCATAATGCATATAACACCTACAAAAAAAGCAACAATATTGCCTACCATAATATTACCTCCGTCAAATTCTTATTTATCCTTCTGTTTTTATCGCCGGTTTCGCCTTTGTATTACAAAGGCACAGGGCAAAGCCCATACCCCTATTCTTCTGCGTATCATTCGTCGTAATACCAACGAATCGGGTTTTCGTAAATGTATTTGGCCCTTGTTTCGTAGTCCTCGCGATCACGAACAATATGCTCCATATATCCACGTTGAAAAATGTTATTTCCAATTTCTCGATTACAAAATCGTTTGAAAGTGGAAACAATATGTGGTAACGTTTCATTGGTAGGGGTCGGCGCCCTCGACGACCCGTCCTTGCGTGATGTATATTGATCGGGATAAAGAAAGATCATTACGTGTATATGGTCCGGCATCATTACATATCGGTCAATTTTCACACCGGGGATGTTTTCGCTTGATCATAAATATTTTTCGGTGACTTTACCAATTTCCGTTAATTGTATTTGAGGTATTTGCGGTTCGCCCCGGAACCCGTTCAACGGGTCGTCGAGGTCGCCTGTCTCAGACGGACAGTCGAGGACGCCTGTCCCTACAATGCGAGATAGGATGCTTCGCCTATTTTGCGTGCAAATCGTTATAAAATATACTCCAACACTATTGAATGCAGAGAGAATTGCAAGTGCTTTTTTTGAGCTCATAGTACAAAAATGCAACTTAATATCAACCTTAATCCCAATGAGAAACCTTATATTTCTTTCCCATCGCCTTTTCATTAAAGGTGATATAAGAACGCTTTCTGCATTTCAAAATCAACCTTCTGCCGTCCTCGCGGTGGGTATAAACAGGCTCAAAGCTTGCGGTAGTGGCTTTCAATTTCTCTGCCAACACCTCTACGTATTCTTTCTTTTTACCGATGATCGAAGGACAAGCAAAAGAAAGCTTGTAGTTATAACGTTTGAATATGTTTTTGGAAATCAAGATATAACGAGGATTTTCAATAGGCGAAAGCATTTCTGCCATAGCTGTATTGAAAATATTCTGATCGTGAATTGATGCATTGCG
>JAFWBD010000071.1 GCA_017507325.1 Clostridia bacterium
CCTTCCACCCGGGGCCGTCCCCCGTTCCGCGTTGGTACCGTGATTTTCCCATCGCCGTTCGGCTCGGAAAAATCGGGTACCTGCCGTCGAAAATCTGCGAAAAAGGCACCCGTGCCTTTTTCTGGCTTTCCGCCTCTCGGATGGAGGCCTCATTGTGCCACGGCTTTTGACAACAAAATGGGCTTTGGTTAAAATCTTTGCCGTGGTAAAGACAAATAAAAGGGAGGCGAAACGCCTCCTCTACAAATGAAAATTTTTTATTCTGAAAAGTTTTTGGGTGGAGGGACTTTTTTCAAAAAGTCCCCCCGGGGTGCGGGGCGGGGCCCTGCGGTATCATAAACCCTTTTTTCAAAAAGGGTTTCCAAGAAAAAGTCCCCTGTAAAAAGCTCCCTGCAAACAAAGGTTGTGGTTTTTACGGTAGCAAGGGACAGCAATATCCTTTTATATTCTTTATTCCGAAAAGTTTTTTGGAGGTTTGGAACCTTTTTTTCAAAAAAGGTTCCAAGAAAAGGGTTCCAAAAGGGTTCCAAGATAAAATTCAAATTCAAAAGGAGATCGTATGGAGGAAAAGCGCTTTCAAAAGCGGGACGAGGGCTTTGTCTGCCGCAAATGCGGGCGGGCGGTGCCGCCAAACGGGGTGACCAGCCGTGACCATTGCCCGAGCTGTCTCCATTCGATCCACGTGGATCTTTTCCCGGGAGATCGGAAAAACCCCTGCGGCGGCCTTTTGGTACCCGTTTCCGCCGCCCCCCACCCCAAAAAGGGCTTTCAGATTTTTTACCGATGTGAAAAATGCGGGAAGACTCACGTGAACAAAGCCGCCCTTACGGGCACCGAGCCGGACGATATGAACGAGATCATCCGCCTCACAGCAAAACCAATGGAGGAATGATATGCCGAAAAAAGCGCAAAAGACCGACAAGGCGAAAACAAAATCTTCGAAAACCGAAAACAGCAAGGCCTCCTCCATGGCAAAGGAGCATCGCCGACCCCCCGAGGAGCGAGCCTTGCACATTCTGATGCCCTACGTGCTGGGAATTCTGGCGCTGTTTCTCATTCTTTGCTTTCTGTTCGGCGATGAAAAGCTGGGGTACTTCGGAAAGATCAGCGTTCTGTTCAAGGGTCTGTTTTCCGTGGGTGCCTATGCCATGCCCGCCCTGCTTCTGGTGCACGCCTTTTTCTATAAGCGTGATCTTTTGGCAGGCAGTTATTTGTATAAATTCTGGTTCAGCTTCGGGGATATGACCCTGATCGGCGTTTTGGCCGCACTGCTGGAAAAGCGCACCCCTGCCTTTGATTGGAAGGGGAATTTCGCCGCGGGCGTTCTCGGCCTTGGCGGCGGTGTGGCGGGCGGCTTTTGCCACGCCCTTTTGCAAATGACCGTGGGCCTTTTCACACCCGTAATCACCGTTTTGGGTCTGATCCTCTTCACCTCCTTCCTCTTCGGCACCACGCCCGCGGATCTGATCCGCTCTCTTCTTCTCCCCTTGGGGGACAAAATGCGTGCCGACCGTGCTCAGCGAAAGGAGCGCCAAAGCCGTGAGCGTGAGGGCAAGGAGAAGATCGCCGCCGCCCGCGAGGAGGAGAGATTGCGCCTGGCGGAAATGAGAGCCCGTGAAAAATACCGCGTGAAGGAAGAGGCCAAGGCCCTGCGCCGCGACGCCAAGGAAAAGGCGAAATGTGCCGCCAATCTGGAAAGCGGCGAGGAGGTCACCTCCCCCGCACCGCCCGATCATATTGAGGACGATGAGCTTCGGATCCGTCTCCCCCTGGAAAAGGAGCGGGAGAAAGCCGCCGCCGAGCCCCCTGCCGAGGAAAAAAAGGAAATCTACCCCATCGAAGAGGTGCCCTCGGAGCCCGCGCCCAGCCTCCACGAGGAATTGCAGAGCATTTTTGCTTCGGAAATGCCTCCCGTCCTGTCGGATCTGCCCGAGCTTTCCCCCGAGGAAACCGTGGCCGAGGCCGATCTTGTGACCGAGCCCGCCGATGAGGACACGCCCCCTTGGGAGGAGAGCGCTCCCCCCGCCAAGGCTGAGGAGGCGCCCACCCTTTCCGCCTCCAAAATCGAGCCGGAGGAGGAAGCGGAGGAACCCGAGCTGCCCGAATACCGCTTCCCGCCCCTTTCTCTTTTGCACGCCGCCCCCGCCCCGCAGGAGGGCTCCCATTCCGAGCAGGAGCAGACCGCCAAGAAGCTGGTGGATACCCTGGCCAGCTTCGGGGTGAAAACCGGCATTTGCGGCATTGCCAAGGGCCCCGCGGTGACCCGCTACGAATTGCAGCCCCAGCCCGGGGTGCGCGTTCGCTCCATTGTAAACCTGACCGATGACATTGCCCTGGCCCTGGCGGCGGGGGGTGTCCGCATCGAGGCCCCCATTCCCGGGAAGGAGGCCGTGGGCATTGAGGTGCCCAACCGTGCCCGCGAGACCGTTTACGTGCGGGAATTGATCGAGCAAAACGAATTCGGCAAAAACCCCTCCCGTTTGCACTGCTGTCTCGGAAAGGACGTGGGGGGAAAGCCCGTTTTCTGCGATCTTTCCAAAATGCCCCACATTCTCATCGCCGGTGCCACGGGTATGGGTAAATCCGTTTGTCTCAATTCGCTGATCGTCAGCATTCTCTATCACGCCACCCCCGAGGAGGTGCAAATGATCCTCATTGACCCGAAAAAGGTGGAAATGGGGGTTTACAACCGCATTCCGCACCTTCTGGTGCCCGTGGTGAGCGATTCCAAGAAGGCCGCCGGTGCCCTGAACTGGGCGGTGATCGAAATGGAAAAGCGCTTCATTGAAATGGAAGAGGTGGGCGTTCGGGATATCAAGCATTACAACGATCTGACCCGAGGCGACCCCGAAAAGCGGCAGATGAGCCAGATCGTCATTATCATCGATGAATTGGCCGATCTGATGATGACCGCCCGCGACGAGGTGGAAACCAGCATTTGCCGTCTGGCGCAGAAGGCCAGAGCCGCGGGGATGCATTTGGTGATCGGTACCCAAAGACCCTCGGTGGACGTGATCACGGGTCTGATCAAGGCCAACGTGCCCAGCCGTATTGCCTGCACCGTGGCCAGCCAGGTGGATTCCCGTACCATTATCGACATTCAGGGTGCGGAAAAGCTCTTGGGTCGAGGCGATATGCTCTATGCCCCCGTGGGCTCTCCCAAGCCTCTGCGCGTGCAGGGCTGCTTTGTTTCCGAGCAGGAGATCGAGGCGGTCTGCGATTTCATCCGTGCTCAGCGGGAGGCTCACTACGACGAGGCCGTTTCCAACCTCATCGAGCGGGAGGCGCAAAAGTGCGGCGAGAAGAAAAAGGGCGGCCTTTTTGCCTCGGAGGGCTCCGAGGATCCCACCGCCATCGGGCTTTTTGCCGATAAGGATCCCCTTTTGGAAAAGGCCATTGACGTGGCGGTCACGGAAAAGAAGGTCTCCACCTCCCTCCTGCAGCGGAAGCTTTCCGTGGGCTATGCCCGCGCCGCCAAGCTCATTGATTATATGGCGGAAATGAACGTGGTGGGACCCTATGCCGGCTCCAAGCCCCGGGAGGTTTTGTGGACCGAGCAGTATTTGGCAGAATATAAAATGAGGGCGCTGGAAGAAAGCCCCATTCAATAAAGCAAATAGGAGGAACAGATGATGTTACAGGAACCTTGGAAGCATTTGAAAAGCGGAACGGATATCCGCGGTGTGGCGCTGGAGGGCGCCCCGGGACAGAGCGTGGATCTGACCGATGAGATCATCGGCAGTATTGCCGCCGCCTTTGCGCTGTGGCTGCAGAACAAAACGGGCAAAAAGAAGAATACGGTGGCCATCGGCCGCGACAGCCGCCTTTCGGGCCCTCGCATCATGGCGATTCTGGAAAAGGAATTGGTCCAGGCGGGCTTTGAGGTGATCCTCTGCTCTCTGGCCTCCACCCCTGCAATGTTTATGACCACGGTGGACTTAAAGACCGATGCCGCCGTGCAGATCACCGCCTCTCACCACCCCTGGAACCGCAACGGCTTGAAATTCTTCTTGCCCTCGGGCGGCCTTGAGGGGGATGACATCAAAGAGATCCTCACCCTGTGCCAGGAGGGAAAATTTGCCCCTGCGGCCGAGGGTGGCTTTGCCCGCGAGGAGGCTTATATGGATACCTACGCCGCAGGGCTGCGGAAAATGATCTCCGACGGGCTCGGCGGCGGTGAATTGCCCTTGAAGGGCTTTTCCGTGACGGTGGATGCGGGCAACGGTGCCGGCGGCTTCTACGTGGAGAAGGTCTTGAAGCCCTTGGGGGCCAACACCGAGGGATCGGAATTTTTGGAGCCCGACGGGTCCTTCCCCAATCACATTCCCAACCCCGAAAACAAAACCGCTATGGAATTTGCCTGCCGCGCCGTGAAGCGTGCGGGTGCGGATCTGGGTATTATTTTCGATACGGACGTGGACAGAGCGGGATGCGTGGATTCCACGGGTAAGGAGATCAACCGCAACCGCCTGGTGGCCTTGGCCTCTGTGATCGCGCTGGAGGGCAACGAGGGCGGAAGCATTGTGACCGATTCCATCACCTCCTCGGGATTGAAGGTCTTTATTGAGGAAAAATTGGGCGGCAAGCACTTAAGATTCAAGAGAGGCTACAAAAATGTGATCAACAAGGCGGTGGAAATGAACCGCGACGGGATTAACACCCCTCTGGCCATTGAAACCAGCGGCCACGCCGCTCTGAGAGAGAATTATTTTCTGGATGACGGAGCGTATCTGGCCACGCGCATTCTCACCAAGGCGGCCCAAATGAAAAAAGAGGGCCGTGATCTGGTGGAATTGATCGCCGAATTGGAGGAGCCCGCAGAATCCGTGGAGCTTCGCTTCGACATTACCGAGGCGGATTTCCGCACGGCGGGTGAGGCTGTTTTGGCTCGCCTTGAGGCTTACGGTAAGGAAAACGGCTGGGCTGTGGCGGACGACAGCTTTGAGGGCGTTCGCATTTCCTTCGGCGAGGGGGAGGGCGATGGCTGGTTCCTTCTGCGCCTTTCCGTCCACGATCCCGTGATGCCCTTGAATCTGGAATCCGCAGTGGCGGGCGGCACCAAGCTTCTTGCCAAGAAGCTGTGGGAGGTTTTGAAGGACGAAACGGCGTTGAATTTGGCTCCTTTGGAGGAGTTTTTGGCATGACCTCGGATAAAATTTCCCGTATCAATGAGCTCTACCGCAAATCCAAGACCCCCGAGGGCCTGACCCCCGAGGAAAAGGAAGAGCAGGCGGCCTTGCGCAAGGAATACATTGCCGATTTCCGCCGCTCCACCATGGCGGCGCTGGGCAACATTGATATTCAAAACGAGGACGGCTCCATTGAGCCCCTCATCAAGCCCAAGCACTGATGACTTATAACGCAGGGCCCCGCCCCGCATTTTTATAACGCAGGGCCCCGCCCCGCACCCCGGGGGTCTTGGAACCCTTTTTGAAAAAAGGGTTCCAAACCTCCCAAAAACTTTCAGAATATAAAAAGAAAAAAAGGATTGCATTTTTTGACGGTGCGATCCTTTTTTTCATCTCGGCGAAAATTTCATTTCCATATCGTCTAAACCAAAATTCCAAACCCACAGCCTATTTCTATTGGCAAAAGCAGTGGTATAATAATGCCTCCATCCGAGAGGCGGAAAGCGTTTTCTACCAAATTCTGTCTTCCATATCACCTGAATCGGAATCTCAACCAACAACCCATTTCTGTTGCCAAAAGCGGCGGCTCCGCGAGGCCTCCATCCGAGAGGGAGGGGGACCACGAAGTGGTGGAAGGAGCCTGCGCGACTAAAAAAGCATCGATAAAGTACGGATATAGGGCACAGACTTTGGATCAATTCGGATTTCCGCCTCCCCCCATTTTCATCGGATTTGGTGGGGCGATGCACTCTTCGCCCGTAACCTCCGCAAAAACCACAACCACAGCCCATTTGATTCCCCAAAGTAGCGGCACAATGAGGCCTCCATCCGAGAGGGAGGGGGACCGCTTGCGGTGGAAGGAGCCTGCGCAAGTGAATTCTTATTGATAAGGTGCGGATATAGAGCACAGACTTTGGATAAAACGGGGCGCAACCCAAGACTTATTTCTATAAACTAAGAAAAGAATATAAAATGTAAAAGAAAACGTAGAATAAAACTTCTGAAATCTTCAGTAAAAATTCAAACCTTTTCAAATTCATTTGATA